>JAUWOS010000004.1 GCA_030611985.1 Desulfobacterales bacterium
TGCCAAAGCAGGAAGCCCGAAGAGTTTAAATATTTTCAATAGTTCCATATTGTTACCAATTAGTTTAGGAACGTGGACGAATTAACTTTCGCAAGTAGGCGCATAGATTTGGGTCAGATTCAACCAATCTCAGATCACAAATGTTGAAGGAATAGCGAGCTATTTTAATACAACCCGCAACCCGTATTCCTGTTTATAGAAGTGATTCCATCCCCGTTTCTTATATCAAATAACCGGATATCAAATAACCGGTTAAAACAAAATTTCTTGACAAAAGCGAATACAACAATTATACTTTAGGTTTTAAAAATTAAAATTAAGGAACGTGGATGAAATAACTTCCACAAGCAGGCGCATAGATTTGGGTTAGATTTGACCAATCTTGAATCACAAAAGTTGAAGGAATAGCGAGCTATTTTGATACTTTTGGGATTTGAGATCGGCTTTGAGATTTGGCAAAGGCGGCCTGAAGCTGTGATGCACAGTTGTGGAAGTTATTTCATCTACGTTCCTAAGCTCAGTTAAAGGAAGTCACAATGCTTTATTTCATTTAATATCCTTCCATTATTGCCTGCATACGATCAATTTTCCCTATTCCACAGGAACGTGAACGAAATAATTTCGTCTACGTTCCATAGCCTGCAGGGGGTGTTTCTTTTTGGCAATTTTTATCTCCGAAGATAAGATTTCAAAAATTAAGAATACGGCCGATATTGTTGATATTGTTTCCGAGGTAGTGCTGTTGAAAAAGACAGGAAAAAACTATATCGGTCTCTGTCCGTTTCATTCTGAAAAAACCCCTTCTTTCACCGTAAGTCCTGAAAAACAGATATTCTATTGCTTCGGTTGCGGAGTTGGAGGAAATGTTTTCAGCTTCCTGATGAAACAGGATGGACTCTCATTTCCTGATGCTGCAACGATGCTTGCCGGACGATATGGTATTGACATCCCGACTCAAACAATGTCGCCGGAGCAGAAAAGACGGATGAGTGAAAGAGAAAGCCTGCTTGCCGCAAATAAACTGGCAATGAATTTTTTTCGTCACTCATTGCTTGAAACTGCGGCAGGAAAAAAAGCAATGGCATATCTGAATAAACGGGGGATAACAAAAGAAACTATTGATAGTTTTAATCTTGGATATGCACCGGAAAGCTGGAATAATCTTGCAAATTTTTTTTCAAAAAAGGGAATATCGCTTGCGCTTGTTGAAAAATCCGGCCTGGTTATTCCAAGAAAAGATAAAAATAGCTTTTATAATCGTTTCAGGGACCGTATCATATTTCCAATCTTTGATGTAAGCATGCAGATAATCGGTTTTGGCGGACGAGTAATGAATGATTCCCTGCCAAAATATCTTAATTCTCCGGAAACAATTTTATACAATAAAAGTCGTTCACTCTACGGACTTAACATGGCTAAAGGAAAGTGCAGAAAGAGTGAAACGGTTTACATTGCAGAGGGGTATTTTGATCTTTTAGCGCTTCATCAACATGGTGTGCAAAATTCCGTTGCAACTCTTGGAACATCACTGACCCTGGAACATATTCAGATGCTTAGAGGGTTTATCGGAAAGACAGGCAAGGTTGTGCTTGTTTATGATTCAGACGCAGCAGGCATAAAGGCTGCCCTGCGAAGCATAGAAATATTTAACAAAGGATACGTTGATGCCAAAATTCTCATACTGCCTGCCGGATATGATCCCGATTCATACCTTTTTGAATTTGGATTCGAATCCTTTATGAATACTGCTTCAAAAGCGCTCGGCATAATACCTTTTTTGATAGATTCCGCCACAAAAAAACACGGGCTTTCTGTTGAAGGAAAAATTAATATCATTTCGGACTTAAAAAAACCTTTAACTGCCATTAATGACTTTGTGGCAAGAGAACTATACATCAGGGAACTTGCTGAACGTATTGGCATTGATGAAACCGCAATTTTGAAAAAGATAAAGGACACATCCGGCGGGAAGGTGATTCAAAGCATTGCCGTTCATGAACAAGAAAGCAAATTTGAGAGGCGTATAGTTGCAATGATGCTTCAATTTCAGAAAATATTATCTGAAATAAGCAAGCGTAATATACTGGAGTATTTCGAGAACAATACCTTAAAATCCATAGGAGAAATTATTTTAAAGCATAGGAACGGTTCAGACGTTCAATCACATTCGTCCTGCATAAGTGCCGACGATAGCGGACGGATATCTGAAATTATGAATTTAATTGATGACAAAAAGAAAAGAAATATCATCGCCTCTCTTGCAATTGGAGAAGAACGCTGGAACAGTGAAGGCTGCCTCAAGTTAATACAACAATTTGAAAATAGCCAAAACCGCCGTAAAAACAGCTTGTTTCAAAAAAAAATAAAAGCAGCGGCAGGTGAGAATGATCGTGAGCTGCTTGATAAATTGTTGAAAGAAAAGCTAATTCAAGCTAAAAAAAGACAAAAAAACCTGAGACTTGCAGACCTTGGCAAAACATAACATTTTTTTGTCAGGCGAGAAAGATTTTTAACCGGGGGAGTGCATTGAGTATTTTAAGGCTTCACTCCGTGCCAAAATTTGAAGTCTGACACCACATTACGTGAAAATGGCAGTTTTGCAAAGGTCTTGCTTGCAGGAGGCAAAGCTATATGGCAACAAAATCCGCTACAAAACGGAAAAACGCAAATATAATCAATAAAAAAGAATTAAGTAAACTGATTTCAAAAGGAAAAAGCCAGGGATATTTAACCTATGATGAAGTTAATAATGTTCTTGATGAAAATATTTTTTCTTCAGATCAAATTGATGAAACGCTTATGATGTTTGATAAGAACAACATAGAAGTCGTAAGGAAAGAAAAACTTGAAAAAGAAAAACTTGAAGTAGTAGATAGTAAGGCAAAGAAAGCTAAAGAAAAAAAGGTTAAAAAAAGCACAACGGCCTCTCTGGATTTTGGTACTGTGGCTGATCCTGTCAAGATGTATCTTCGCGAGATGGGTTTTGCTTCACTATTAACCAGAGAAGGAGAAGTTGAGACGGCCAAAAAAATAGAAACCGGCGAGCAGGAAATTTTAAGAACGCTGATAGATACCACAATAGGCGTGAAATGCATTTTAGACCTTGGAAAAGATGTTGAAAATAGGATTCTTCGTCCAAAACATATATTAAAAGATGTTGATGAAGGAGATGTGTATGTTGATGAAGCGTTCCAGATTGAAAAATTTTTAAGTACGATCTGTTCTATTAAGAAGCTGGACGAAGAAAATGCACAATATCGAGAAAAACTTTTTTTATCTGACATTGACCGGAATGAACGGCGGAAGATTAGAGGTTACATAATCCGCCGGAATGACAAGATTTTTGATCTGCTTGTGCATTGGCGTTTTGAAGGTAAAGTAATAAAAAGAATCGAAGGAAAGATAAGAAAACATGCAGACTGGTTCGATTCCAGGAACAAAACGATTTCAATGTATGCCGATACAATTAATGTGCAGGTTACAGAGCTTCGCTCTCATTTAAAGACAGAAAACATGTTTGTTGAATGGGCCGGGCGTTATTGTGACCTGGAAAAAGAAAAAATCTCTTCAATCTTTACAGAACTTAAAAAGGTTCAGGAACAAATAACTGAAAGAGAGAATACCATCAAAGCAAACAGCCGAACATTAAAAAGAATTATGTCCGGTGTTAATAAGGGTCGCTTTGAAACTAAAATAGCCAAAAGTGAACTTATCCGTGCCAATCTGCGTCTGGTCGTCAGCATTGCTAAAAAATATACAAACAGAGGTCTGCAATTTCTGGATTTAATACAGGAAGGCAATATAGGCCTTATGAAGGCGGTTGATAAGTTTGAATATCGCCGCGGTTATAAGTTCAGCACATATGCCACATGGTGGATACGACAGGCTATAACACGAGCAATTGCAGACCAGGCAAGGACGATACGAATTCCTGTACATATGATTGAAACTATAAATAAACTCATTCGTACATCCAGATATCTGGTACAAGAGCTTGGACGTGAACCAAAACCTGAAGAAATAGCCAAAAAAATGGAAGTTCCATTAGATAAGGTGCGCAAAGTCTTAAAGATTGCAAGAGAACCTATTTCGCTGGAAACACCTATTGGCGAGGAAGAGGATAGTCATCTTGGTGATTTTATAGAAGATAAAAAGTTTATGCTTCCTTCGGATGCTACTGTAAGCATAGACCTCGCTGAACAAACAAGAAAGGTCCTTGCAACATTAACTCCGCGTGAAGAAAAAGTATTGCGTATGCGATTCGGAATCGGGGAAAAAGCAGATCATACGCTTGAAGAGGTCGGACAAGATTTTGCGGTAACGCGTGAACGAATCAGGCAGATAGAGGCTAAAGCATTAAGGAAACTGAGACATCCAACTAGAAGTCGGAAACTGAAAAATTTTATTGAAACGTAGGAATTCAGGACTGCCAAAAATTCAAAATCGTGCCTGAACGGAGTTTTCGTTCAGGCGCTAAATAATTTGCGGATGGAATTGAGGAATTATTTAAAACCGTTATAAGCTTGATAAAATTAGAAAAACTGCAATTTTATGCTTTTTATAAGATCATCAGTACTTGACAAAATAATTTTCTGAAGTTAAAAGACTTTTTTGATCTAAAGCTCAAATTAAATCCGTAACCGTTCACGGGAGAACTGATAGCAAACAAGGCTGCTTCCCAACATGTAAGCTTTTACAGGTGCTGTAGATGTGCGTTTTCAGGGTAATCAACTATAGTGTTGCTATGTTGGTTGCCCTGAAAACGTGCATATGCAGTGCCTGTGAACGCTTACTTAAATCCTTATCTTTGCGGGCCCATAGCTCAGCTGGCAGAGCCACCGGCTCATAACCGGTCGGTCCCTGGTTCGAATCCAGGTGGGCCCATATCTTTAATAAAAGCAAGAAAAAAATAAATGTGTAAAAACCGGGGCGTGGCATCATTGACCACGCTTTTTTTGTGAAAATTAAAAAAATGCCCGCAACAATAGCTGATATCATCAAGGCAATGGAGGCGCTTGCTCCATCTTGTCTTGCCGAAGAATGGGATAATGTCGGATTGCAGGTTGGACAAAAAAACTGGCCTGTGCAAACTGTCTGGATTGCTCTGGATCCTGCTCCTGATGTTGTGGCGGCTGCCTGCAGCAATGGTATTGATCTTTTAATTACTCATCATCCTCTTATATTTAATCCTTTGAGATCTATTGATTTCAGCACTCCTGTCGGTTCTATAATTCACATGGCCGGTGAGCATCAAACAGGTATATTTGCAGCGCATACCAATCTTGACAATGTAATAGGCGGCACAAACGATGCTCTTGCTTATCGGATCGGACTTGACAATCTGAAAATACTGTCAAATGATAAAAGGCTGGATGGCAACCATGGTCTTGGGCGTGTTGGAGAGCTTGATAAAAGCAAAGAGCTTGCATCTTTTGCATTAGAAATTAAGGAAAAACTGGGACTTAAGTTTGTAAAAGTTGCAGGAAAACATAATTTACTTGTAAATAAAGTAGCTGTGTGTGCCGGAAGCGGTTCCAGTTTGATGGATGACTTTTTTTCATCGGGAGCGCAGGTTTACATAAGCGGAGATTTGCGTTATCATGATGCAAGAGCTACGGAAGCTGCTGACTTTGGTCTTATTGATATCGGACATTTTGCATCAGAGCATTTGATTGTTGATGTACTTGTAGAGCGTCTGGCAGAGCATCTATGCAAAATTTTGCTTGAAACCGGAATTGATGTAAAAGTTGAGGCATATAAGCTTGAAAAGGATCCATTTACTATTTTGTAAACAGCTTAAACAATGAGTGGCAAGTGGCAAATATAAAAGAACAAATAGATATTCTGGTAAAGATTCAAAAGATCGAAACAGAAACCCGCGGCATCAAATCAATGTTAAGTGATGTTTCAAAAAAAGTCGAAACTCTTGATGTCAGGCTTAAAGACTTCGAACAAACTATAGAGAATGAAGAGTCCGGGTTCAATGATCTGAAAAAAAAGTATCGTTCGTATGAATCTGATACGCAGATGAATCTTTCACAGGCAAAAAAGAGTCAGGAAAAGCTTAGACTTATTAAAACAAACAAAGAATACCAATCATCATTAAAGGAAATTGAAAAATTAAAAACGAATAATTCTCAAATCGAAGATAAAATGTTAGAATGCCTGGACAGTATGGATGAAGCAGAGAAAGTCATTGCTGCAAAGAAGGATGAGTATTTACAAATTTCAGAACAGTTAAATAATGAAAAAAAGATCATTGACAGGGAAGCGGAAGAGGGAAAGAAAAAGCTTGTAGAGCTTAATGCGAACTGGAAGAAAGTTTCCGGCATTGTAGAACCGGAATTGCTTAAAAAATACATAATAATAAGAGAGCAACAGGCAAGAGGAATTGCAATAGTGCCTGCAAAAGATGCTGTATGTCGTGGATGTAATGTAAATCTTCCTCCACAGATGTACAATGAGCTTCAGCGCTGTGACAGCTTGAGATTATGTCCCAACTGTCAGAGAATTATTTACTGGGAAAAATTATGAGGGCCGGAGCGGTCCAAACGATCGTCGGATCAACTTTTTGATCCGGAGGAAAGTCCGAACACCGCAGGGCATGGCGCTCCATAACGTGGAGTCACGGCAACGTGAAGGAAAGTGCAACAGAAAGTATACCGCCTTGCGCTCAATTTTCATTTTATGAAAATCAAACGCAGGGTAAGGGTGAAAAGGTGCGGTAAGAGCGCACCAGTTTCCCGGGTGACCGTGGAAGCTCGGTAAACCCCACCCGGTGCAAGACCAAATAGGGGAGTGTTCGAGGATGGCCCGTCCAAGCTCCCGGGTAGGTCGCAAGAGATGTCGGGCAACCGGCATCCTCAGATGAATGATCGTTACCTGGTTTCGGGTAACTGAAATCAGGCACAGAATTCGGCTTATAAGACCGCTTCGGCTATTTTTTTAGTGAAAGGGCAACCACAAGGGTTGCCCCTACGTTATTTGGAAACGAATTGCATAATTGGGAACCATCATCAAAATGGCATTGTTCTATTTTGGTTACACTCATTTTATATCCTGATCATTCTACATATCCTGTCAAAAAATTTGGGTGTAGAGACGATGCATGCATCGTCTCTACGATGTTGGATGAAGGTAACCGTTCACAGGAGAACTGGTAGCAAATAAGACTACTTCCCAACATGTAAGCGTTCACAGGTACTGCATATGCACGCTTACAAAATTACGGAAGCTGATGGTGAGGTGAGGAGTATGCTGCAAATTGAAGAGCTTGGAGTAGAGGTAGGCGGAAAAAGAATACTGAAAAATGTTAACATGGAAATCCCTGAAGGGGAAACTCACATACTTTTCGGACCAAACGGATCCGGTAAGACCAGCCTGATGATGACCTTAATGGGGTTTTCCGGTTATAATGTGACACATGGGAAAATTACATTTAAAGGTGAAGACATTACTTATATGCCAATTCATGAACGCGCTCGTCTCGGCATAGGAGTATCCTTTCAAAGACCTCCAACCATTAATGGTTTAAAGACAAGATCGATTGTTGAAATCAGCGCCGGCAGTCGGTCTGTTGATGTTGAAGAACTGGCAAAACAGCTCAATTTTTCCGATTTTCTTGATCGGGATGTAAATCATAATTTTTCGGGCGGCGAAATAAAGCGTTCTGAACTCCTTCAGCTTATGGCACAGCAGCCCGACCTTGTTCTCCTGGATGAGCCGGAATCAGGAGTGGATCTTGAAAGTATTGTCCTTATCGGTGATACAATCAATTTACTTTTGCACAGAGGAATTAAACATCCCGAAAAAAAACCTCACAAAGATATTAATCGGACAAAATCCGCTCTTGTTATTACCCACACCGGTCATATACTTGATTATATAACGGCTGACAAGGGTCAGGTTCTTTATAACGGAGTTCTGTGCTGTTCAAGAAATGCAAGAGAAATTTTAAAATGGATAAGAGAATATGGCTATAAGGAGTGCGTCAGATGTACACAATAGATGATGCCAAAGATGTCAATCTTGAAAGCTACAAGGTTGATGCTGAAAATCATGCATATATTGACAATTTGTCACAAATTAAGCCAACAGATGCGAACCAGCTTCTGGATGTCGGTGTGGATACTGATGAAAATGATCGTGTCGGTAGCTTCATACAGAAAGACAAATCTGTAATACACTGCAAAACCATGCAGGACGGCATTGAAGTTATGAGTATATCCCAGGCTCAGGAAAAACATGGGTGGCTTTCCGATTATTTATGGAAAAATATATCTCCGGATACAGACAAATTTACGTCCCAGGCAAAGAAAAAACCTCACGAAGGATATTTTATACGCTCCCTTCCGGGTGTTAAAACAAAACATCCGGTACAGTCATGTCTTTATATTGCCGAAGAAGGATTTTCGCAAAATGTTCACAATGTTGTGATCGCTGAAGAAGGTTCGGAACTCCATATTATTACAGGGTGCGCAACAGCTCCCCATCTGGTTTCAGGACTGCACGTAGGTGTTTCGGAATTTTATGTCAAAAAAGGGGCAAAGCTCATATTCACCATGATTCATGACTGGGGTGAAAAAATAAATGTCAGGCCAAGAACCGTGACCCAGGTAGAGGAAGGCGGGCTTATTGTTTCAAATTATATATCATTAAAACCCGTAGGATCACTTCAGATGTTTCCCACAACATACTTGAACGGGAAAAGCGCTGTTGCGCGTTTCAACAGCGTTCTTGTAGCCGGTAAGGGTGATTTTCTGGATGTGGGTTCACGAATAGAGCTTAATGCTCCCGACACACGCGCAGAAATAATATCTCGTTCAATTGTATCCGGAGGATCAATTATTGCCCGTGGCGATCTTGTCGGTAGAGTTTCCGACATTAAAGCGCATCTTGAATGCAAAGGTTTAATATTAAAAGACGGGCTGATACATGCCATACCTGAACTTCGAGCATATGTTCCAGGTGTTGAGATGTCTCATGAGGCTGCGGTAGGCAAGATTGATCAGCAGGAGATAGAATATCTCATGTCAAGGGGTATTGATGAGGATGAGGCAATATCAACCATTGTTCGCGGGTTTTTAAATGTGGATATAGAAGGATTGCCTCCAGGTTTCAAAAACAAGCTTGACAAAATCATCTCCGAAACTCAAAAAGATATAATATAAAAGCAGAAATAAATGCAAAAAACTGTTCGCAACATCTCCTTTGCTGAAAAGGTCCGAATATTTTCCCACGATTATCTGAAATGTTGTCTTTACATATCAAGTTTTAACAATCCTTATGCTTTTACCAAAAAGTTTTATTCAAAACTGATATCCACCTCCCAGCTTCTGGAAGATTTTCTGGATTTTCATGGAGCAAAAAACAACAAAGACTGGTATTTTTACAGAGAGCTTACAGCCGCTGTCAGACATTTGAGTCTTGGCAGTTATACTTATCAACATATATCAAACCGCCTTCAATTTTATAATCTTTCAGATATAAAAGATTTTAAAAAACAAGGAGAATCGACTTTTAATTTTTTGACGGGTTCTCTTATGAAGATGGCGCCTATTATACTTGATGAGGCACAGCGCCTTAATATACTCGTGCCTGAAAAAGGTTATGATTCAATATATTTTCCTGCTGTTTCAACCAGCGAGAGACTTGATTCTGACATTGATGATGAGAACAAGGATCAGGAAAAGGAAAATATAGTTAAAATTGCCAGTGAATTTTTGAGCATTGCAATAGACTTTGACCATTTTGGATTTTATGAATTTTATGATTTGAAAGAATTGCTTGCAATCGTTCCGACTAAAATCAATGAGGTTGAGATAAGACGATTTGAGATGCTCGTACACAACCTTCAGTCTTCTTTTGATACATACGTAATACTGCACGGAGGGCACAGCTTCGGCGACAGGAAACTCAAAGAGCTTCGCAGTTTTTTTTCAATTGTATTTCATCTTCTTCAAATGACCGGAAGGCTTCTTCATTTTTATGAGCGGCATCTTTTTGATGCAGGATACAAGAACATATATAGAAAGGTTCAAGATCGATTAATTTCAATAATTGATCCCGAAATACTTCTCCACTGTTCTATTAATTATGGTCTTTATTATGTGTACCACTTTCTTACAACCGGTAAAAAAGTAGCGCAGGAGATATTAAATGAAAATGTTGAACGTTCTTTCATTGTTGTCGGTGTTCCTGTAAAACTCGGTTTTCACTGCAGACCCAGCCTTCTGGTTGCCAAAATTGTACAGCATTATGGTGGTCGGGTGGAGCTATGCGTTGGAACGGACAAGTTTGACGCAAGCAGTGTGCTTGATATACAGTGGGCAGGAGGTAAAATCCAGAAAGAAAATATTACTAAAGTTACCTTTAAAGGTGACGTACGGGCTCTAAAAGATATTAAAATCCTTTCTTGCGTTAATTATGGTGAAGATACAATGGGCAAAGGGGTTCCTCTTCCTGGTAGATTAAAGTATCTTAGATGATTTCAGCAATTATTGTAGCTGCCGGCAAAGGCATCAGGATGAATAATACCGTGCGCAAGCAATATCTTTTGCTTGCCGAACGTCCGATTTTGAGCCATACATTGTCGGCATTTGATGCATGTAATTTGATAAACAAGATCTTTCTCGTTGTTCCAGAACAAGATTTTGAATTTTGTCATAAAAATATACTCTCTCCCCTTAAACTTCAAAAAAAGGTCCGTCTTGTTTCCGGTGGCACAGAACGTCAAAATTCCGTATACAATGGGCTTCTATCAATAGATGCCGGCAGTATGGTTGTAATTCATGATGGTGTGCGCCCATTTATCAATTCTGAACAATTGACAGCATGTATAAACGGAGCAAAGGAGCATGGAGCCTGTATCCTCGGCATTCCTGCGTACGATACCGTAAAGAGCATAAACCGCTCCGGCTATATCGACAAAACACTTGAAAGAAATGCTATATGGCTTGCTCAGACACCCCAGGTTTTTAAATATGATTTGATAATAAAAGCTCATGAACATGCAAAACAAGAGGGCTTTACAGGAACGGACGATGCAATGCTTGTTGAACGACTGGGAATAAATGTAAGGATAATAAGGGGAAACAGATATAATATAAAAATTACAACAGCGGAAGACCTCTTGCTTGCAAAGGCAATACTACGGGCAGGGCTTGCAGGACGTATATAATGATAAATAAATACTTTTGTGAATTAATTTCTTTGGTCGGAATTTTGTTTATCCTTTGTGTTCTATCAGGGTGCGCTGATCATCATGAATCTGATTCAAAATCCGATCACGGAAATGAATATTTAGTTCGGGTCGGAGACAGAGTTACAACTGTGTTTGATTTTAATAATGCTTTTGAAATTGTCAAGATTGCTTATCCTCATAAAGCAATGCAGGATCCTGTATTATTAAGAGAAGCTCAATTGAGGCTTTTGAACCAGATAACAGAGGAGATGGTTTTATTAAAGAGAGCCGAAGAGCTTTGTATCCGAATTTCTGATTCAGAAGTTAAAGAAGCCATTGCAGACATAAAAAGCGACTACTCTGAAGGTGTTTTTGAGGAGATGTTGCTTGAGTACGCTGTTCCTTATCATTTCTGGAAAAAAAGATTAAAGCTCCGCTTGCTCATGGAAAAGGTAGTGGCGAGTCAGATGGAGGAACAGATCGTAATAACTCCTGAAGATATATCAGAGCATTATAAGAAACATTACAAAGAAGGTAGTTTAAAATCAGATTTAAATGATACCTCTGCAAAAGTGGATGTGAATGAAATAATCATAAAACAGTTGCGCAGAGAAAAAGCAGAAGAGACTTATGGAATTTGGATAAAAAAGCTTAAAAATAAATATAAGATCAAAATAAACAAGGCACGGTGGAAAAAAATTGTCGGCGCATAAAGCGGCAGGTGTCAGGTGTTAAGATGAGATAAAAATCAAGATGGAATGAAAATGAGAAATAAATATTTTAGAAAAACATTAAAGCGCTTAACGTATTGTGCAATATATCTTGTTTTTTTCTGCATGTTCGGCTTTTCCATAATTGTCAGTGCGGAAAGCGCAGAAGTTGTTGATCGAATTGTAGCTGTGGTTAATAATGACATAGTTGTACTTTCCGAGTTAGACGAATTGTTCAAACCATATGCAATGCGAATCAGGTCGCTTGGATACACTTCCGAAAAAGAGCGTGAAATGCTCTTCAGGGTTCGTGAGGATATACTCAACCAACTCATTGATCGGAAACTTACAGATCAAGAAATAAAAAGATACAAGATTGCTGTAAGTGAAAAAGAAATAGACAGCACAATTGAGCGCATTAAAGAAGCAAGCTTATATACTGATGAGGAGCTGAGAGAGGCATTGGCCGGCGAAGGGTTAACTATGGAAGAGTATCGTAAGAACATGAAAGAACAAATACTCAGGACAAAGCTGGTTAACTTTGAAATAAAATCCAGGATTGTAATTACCAAAGAGGATATAAAATTTTATTATGAAACTCACAGTGATAAGTATAGCGGAAAGAAAAAATACCATCTTCGAAATATAATTATGAGGATATCGCCTCTTGCCAAGGAAGCAGAAAAACTTGCAGTTTTCAAGAAAATGGAAACGATTCTAAGTGAGCTTAAAAAAGGAGAGTCCTTTGAAACCATGGCCGGTATTTACTCTGAGTCATCACTATCTGCCAGGGGAGGAGATTTAGGATTATTCGAATTTGATGAGCTTTCACCACAATTGCAAGAGGCAGTAAAAGGAATGAATGCAGGTGAGTTTACATCTGTGCTTGACACTGATCAGGGTTATCAGATTTTTTTTATACAGGAAATTATAAAAACTAAAGGAAAGCCGCTTGAAGAAGCATCGTCGGAGATTGAAGAAAAGCTTTTTAATGAGATAAACGATAAAAAATTCCAGTCATGGATTGAGAATCTTCACAAACGATCTCACATAAAGGTTATAAAATAGCAATTATGACTACTTATGAAAGCCTTCTTTCATTTGGGCATTATCTCAAGGCTGTAAGACTTGAAAAAGGGATCAGCCTTGAAGATGTTTCAAAAGAAACAAAGATAAGAACAGACAATCTCCTGCTTATTGAAAAGGAAGAATGTGACAAACTGCCCGCCGAAATTTTTATAAAGGGCTTTTTGCGTGCTTATGCAAAAGCTATTGGCGCTGACGGGGATGAGGCTGTTAGACGCTATATGTCAAGCCTTCGGGCTTTTCAGGGATCTGCTGATCTCCACATTGATTTGCCGGGGTCCGGCAGAGCCTTCTGGTTCCGTCTTGGTCTTTCTCTTGGAGCGCTAATGTGCATTATTGCTTTGTCTGTTTTTGCAATATCTATTTTGCAGCATCATCCTTCAGCCGATGACCAAATCAATAAGCAGATGGTAGCTGAGAATAATATTGGCGAGAATAACCATGAAATTGCTTCAAAACCTCCTCAAAATCAGGATTTTGTGCCTGATCTTGCAAAGGAGCATTCTGAAAAGTCTGAAGAAAAGTTGTTGCTGAAGATAATGGCTGTTGAAGATACATGGATAAAAATAATTACAGATGACTTGAGTCCAAAACAGTATAACCTGAAACCGGGAGATCAGTTGGATCTTGAAGCATCGTCCGATTTTAATCTTCTTATCGGCAATGCTGCCGGAGTTAATTTGACTTTGAATGATAAAATTGTAGAGGTTCCGGGAAAAAGCGGAGAAGTTGTTAATGTCCGGATTCCATAGAAAAGTGTATTAGGAATTTAGGGATTGAGGGATTGAAGAATTAAGGAATTTAGGAATTCTTTTTAATTATGCAAGGTGATCGCAATAAAATACTTGTTGAAAGCGTTAAGAGACTGCTCAGGCGTGGAGCTGTAGCCCATCTTCGTAAGATTGTGAACAGGACGCATGCGTCAGACCTCTCGATGGCTTTCCATTCTTTATCGCTTTCTAATCAGTATAAGCTTTTTGACTTGATAGAAGATATTGAGCAAAAGGGTGTGCTTTTCAGCGAGCTTGATGAAGATACTTTTTTGAATCTTGTTGAAGGAATGGATCTGGATCATGTCGTTGAAATTCTGGATCATATGCCTACTGATGACGTTGCGGATTTGATAGGGCAACTGCCGGAAGAAAAATCCGATGCCATACTTGAGAAGATGAAAAAAGAGGGATCCGAAGAGGTTGAGGGTCTGCTTCGTTATGAGGATGATACGGCAGGCGGTATCATGGTTCCTGATTTTATTGCTTTGAGAGAAGACGCAACCGCTGTTGATGCAATCAGATCCCTGCAAAAAGAATATGTGGATGTAGAGATGCCTTTTTATCTTTATGTTGTGGATGAATATGGCAAGATGACAGGCGTATGTTCTTTAAGACAGCTTGTGGTGGTTCAACCCGCTACACCACTTAAAGACTTTATGACAACGGACGTGTTTGCAGTAAAAACCGATATGGATCAGGAAGAGGTGGCAAAAATTGTTGCCCATTATGACATTCTGGCTGTGCCGGTTGTGGACGAGACAAACAAACTAGTAGGTATCGTTACTGTGGATGATGTGATTGATATCATCAGAGAAGAGGCGACAGAAGATATATTAAAAATGGCAGGAGCCGGTGAGGAGTTTGTTGAAACAAAATCTGTCTTAAAAAGCATAAGAATCCGCCTGCCCTGGCTCTTTGCATGTTGTATCGGCGGAATAATCGCCTCTCTTATTATCAGTTCTTTTCAAGAGAGCTTAAGCAAGGTAGCCTATATTGCGGTATTTATACCGGTTATCATGGGAATGAGCGGCAATATCGGCATTCAGTCTTCTACTATTGTTGTTCGCGGTCTCGCAACAGGTCGTCTTGATATAAGAAATTTATGGCCTGTTGTTTTTAAAGAACTCAGCATAGGTTTGATTCTGGGTGTAGTTTATGGATTTTTTATTGGATTGGTCGCACAGATTCAATACAGCAGAGAGGCGCTCGCTCTATCCGTAGCGCTTGCTGTGGTCTGTTCCATGTCTCTGGCAGCTCTTTCGGGTTCTCTTATGCCTATGTTATTTGCCAGATTAAATATGGATCCTGCTGTTGCGACAGGCCCCTTTGTAACAACAGCCATTGATATCATCAGCGTATTTTTGTATTTTAATATTGCTGTAACTCTCCTTGGCATATGAACACATGTCAAGTTTTTCCACGCCCGCCATCATGCTCCGCCGAATGGATTTTGGAGATTACGATCTTATCATTACGCTTTTTACATTAAACAGTGGCAAAATTTCCGTAATAGCAAAATCCGCAAAAAAAAGTACCAAACGATTTTCAGGTATACTTGAACTCTTTTCTGTTTTGGATGTGGTCTGCAGTACCGGTCGTAGAAAAGGTCTTCCTGTTTTACAGGAAGCAACATTGAAAGAGCCCTTTTCCGGAATCAGGACCGATATAAAAAAGACGGCATATGCCAGCTACTGGTCTGAATTGATTAATAAATGGATGGAAAATGACGAAAAACAGACTCGGCTTTACTATTTATTTCAACACGTATTGGGAGAACTCAATCTTGGTCACACGCCGGAGGAGGCGCTTTCCATCCTCTTTCAGATGAGATTTATGGCAATAGCCGGTCTTTGTCCGAACTTAAAATATTGCGGTATCTGCAAGATCGGAATTGACGAGCTGCGGCAGATAAAGATTGCTTTTGATCTTATAAACGGAAGTCTTGTATGTAACAGGTGTGCTTCCGGATATTCAAAGAAGATATATCTTTCAAAAGGAACGATTAAGCAACTTTTATGGATTGAAAGTATGGAGATAGCAAAGGCGGCAAGAATCAGATTTGCACCACAGGCTTTAAGGGAAAGCTTGGAGTTTCTGGAGTTGTTTGTGCCATATCATTTGGGCAAGGAGCCCAGGAGTCTGAAATTTCTGCGGCAGATAAGGGGATGAGAGATTGAGAAGTATTCTTGAAAGAGAGCATATAGAGGCATCTGTCCCATGCAGGATTGATATGGGCGGAACGCTGGATATCAATACCTTTTATTATCCGCTTAGATACCTTTTTCCATGCACCTTCAATATAGCAATAAACTTAAGAACAAGGGTATGTATCCTTCCCTATAGTAGAGGCATGATAAAAATTTCTTCAAAGGGGTTTGATAGCGCAGAGTATTCTCTTGGCAAAGCTCCCTTTGATCATCCACTTGGACTCATGTTTGCAATTGCAGCCTATTTCAGGGCTGAGGGTGTTCATATTGTTATTGATTCATCATCTCCTCCGCGCAGCGCTCTGGGTGGTTCATCTGCGGCAGCGGTAGCTCTTGTTGCGGCATTTTCAAAGATTTTTGAAAAAATTGGAGCGGGCGACCTTCTTTCCAAACGAAATGCGGCAATGCTTGCTCATGTTCTTGAAGAGAGCGTAGCGGGTGTGCCGTGCGGACTTCAGGATCAGCTTGCTGCTGCATATGGAGGCGTTAACGCATGGTACTGGAAATCGGATATCAAAGGACCTTATTTCAAAAAAAAGACTATTATCAGAAAACGATACTTTAAAAATTTTGAGAAGCATCTGCTTCTGGCTTATTGCGGGGTTCCACACGAATCAAAGAATATCAACAAGAAGTGGATAGAACAGTTTCTTTCAGGTAAATACCGTAAACTTTGGACTGAAATAGTTGAATATACCCAAAAGTTTGTTGATGCTTTAACCGCAGGAAATTTTAAAGATGCTTCCGCTTCAATGAACAGGGAAATGATTATAAGAAGGGAAATGACACCTGACGTACTTGATTCAACAGGAGAAAAACTTGTCGATTTTGCCATTAAAAACAACTGCGGCGCAAGATTTACAGGAGCTGGTGGAGGCGGCTGTATATGGGCAATAGGTGAAGTTGAAGATATATGCAGGTTGAAAGACGCATGGGAAGAAATGCTTTCAAGAAGAAAAGATGCTTGCCTGCTTGATGTAAAGATAGATTCTCGTGGGTTGATGATTGATGATTGTAAAGACCGGCGTAGCGAGTAATATGTCTCTTCTGGTCAATGAAATATTTTACAGCATTCAGGGTGAATCTTTATGTAACGGTCGACCATGTATTTTTGTGCGTCTTGGCGGATGCAATTTGAGATGTTCGTACTGCGATACCGGATATGCTTACACAGAAGGGGTAGTAATGCAAATTCCGGAAATTCTGTCCAGGATTTCAGACTTTAAGTGTTCGCTTGTTGAAGTTACAGGCGGGGAACCGTTGCTCCAGCACAAGACACCTCTTTTAATATACCGGCTTCTGGAAGAAGAATATGAAGTTATGATGGAAACAAACGGTAGTCTTGATATAAGCATGGTTGATGACCGGTGTATAAAAATTGTCGATATAAAATGTCCTGCAAGTGGAGAGAGCCATAAAAATGATCTGGAAAATCTAAAAAAGCTCAATCAAAAAGACCAGATCAAATTTGTAATTGGAAGTCGTGAAGATTACGAATATGCCAAAAAAATCACAGCATTAAAATGTGCTGAATTCCCCATGAGCCACATTCTCTTTTCTCCTGTATTCGGAAAAATAGCGCCTGAAAGACTTGCAAAATGGATACTTGAAGATAATCTTCAAGCCAGACTTCATCTTCAACTACACAAAATCATATGGCCCGATAAGGAACGTGGGTATTGAATAAAGCATGAACATTCAAAAAAAAGCTGTTGTGCTTTCAAGCGGAGGACTTGATTCCACCACTGCCATGGCTATTGCAAAGCATGAAGGCTTTGAAATCTTTAGTTTAAGTTTTTTCTATGGTCAGCGCCACTCTTTTGAATTAGACGCAGCAAAAAAAGTAGCGGATGCGCTTGGTGTTACAGAGCATCTTGTAGTAGATGCAGATCTTAAAAAGATAGGCGGTTCAGCCCTTACAGACAACATAGAAGTGCCAAAAGACAGGGACAGTCGCAAAATGGCCGCAGAAATTCCAGCTACTTATGTTCCGGCAAGAAACACTATCTTTTTATCCTACGGCCTTGCCTGGGCAGAGGTTCTCCAATCATCCGACATCTTTATCGGGGTCAACGCTATTGACTACAGCGGGTATCCTGACTGCCGGCCTGAATACATTGAAGCTTTTGAACATATGGCAAATCTTGCTACAAAGGCAGGAGTGACAGGTATAACAAAAATAAAGATAAGAACCCCTCTTATCCGCATGACCAAAGCACAGATTGTCAAAAAGGGAATCGAACTTGGAGTCGATTATTCATTAACCTTTAGCTGTTACGACCCTTATCCGAAAGGTCTTGCATGTGGCCGATGCGACAGTTGTATCTTAAGAAAAAGGGGTTTTAAGGAAGCAGGAATAGTGGATCCGACAAGATATAAAGGGAAAGGTAAAGAGCGGTTCAAGGGTAGGCTTTTGCAATAGTTTATGGGCTGCACTATTTTTTAATATTTTTCTCAGGCTTAATGATGATTATTGCTGTCCTTTCATTATCAAGATATTTTTTGGCGGTTTTTGAGAGATCATCCGAGGTAATTAAGGAATAACCTTGTATTATTGTCCGGCTCCAGTCGAGCTGTTACGGATGTCTGACAGAGCCTGAAAGAACAGCATTAAGCCAGTATTCGTTTTTTCGCAGAGATCTTTTATAATAGTCATGACTTTAATTACCTTATTTCCCCTCCTCCCAGTAGACATACTTTGCTCCGCCATAGGGAATTATGACAAGCGAATATGCTGCTGGGCTATTATTGCCCATTAGCTGTGATTCTTTATATACTCTTTGATATTGTTTTGTCCGACAGAGGTCATCATCTCTTAGAATCTTAATAATGTTTTGTATGTATTCCTTTTTGTAATAGTTATGATGTCCTTCTGGAGGTTGGAGCTATACGGGGCGACTGAAAAGGGTTGACAGAGCTGCTAAAAAAGCGATTACTAACACGGCTCCCCAGCACTTCCTTTCTCCGCCTGTCATTATAATGTTTTTTGTATGAGGAGGCATGCCCCATGATAAGCAGGAATCCTGTTGATCGCGAAGCGAAAATTCTGATTCTGGGAGCCGGGCCCGGTGGCTTGTCCGCCGCTCATTTCCTGAGCAGGCATGGTTTCAAAAATGTCACTGTGTTTGAGAAACTGGGCAGGGTTGGCGGGATGTGCCGTTCCGTAACCGAGGATAACCAGTCATTCGATCTGGGAGCAATCTTCGTCAGCTCGGCCTACCGTGAGGTTCTTCGCATGGCACGCTACGTGGGAGCCGAGCTGGAAAGATTCGAGGGAGCTACGGCCTTTGTCTATGATGAGACGAGTCAGTCGGCTCGCTACCACGACCTCCTTCCTTATGTTATGGGCGGTTCGTCCCTTTCGGCATTTTGTCGCTTTACCGGGCTCTGTCTGCGCTATCTCTGGAAACGTTATCGAATCCGCAAAATCTTCCAGCGGCCGGGCTGGGCCGGCATTGACGCGCATCCCGCTCTGTGTGTCACGTTTGCGGAATGGCTGGACCACAACGGCCTTGAGGATCTTAACCGGTTGTTTGAAATTCCCGTCACCACATTCGGGTACGGTTTTCTGGATGAAATTCCAGCGCCGTATGTCCTCAGGTACATGGGTATCAGAACCTTCCTGGCCATGCTGTTCTCATCCGCACCGTTTGCCCGCCTGCTTCCTTCGTTTCTGGTTGCGCAACGCTTCAGGTACGGCTTCCAGCGTTTCTGGGAAAGAGTAGCCTGGGATCTCAATATTCGCCTGAATGTTGATGTTAAAAAAATCGAACGCCGTGAAGAAGGAATCTTTGTAAAATACACACATCCGATGCAGATGCTTGGAGACGAGGTCTCCCATGTCGAGGATCGTGCCCGATTTGATTATCTGATCGTCGCCTGTCCCCTTCTGCTGAAGGAACTGGAGAGTTTCCTTGATTTGACCGAGGAGGAACGGTGGTTTCAGTCAAAAACCAGGTTTATTCCTTACGCGGTTGCCAGTTTCGAGATCGCCGACCTGGTGCTGCCCATGCCCGTTGCATTTCATTTGCCCCTTCCATCTCTTGATCAGCCGATGATCATAGCGCAACAGCATCGGGAAAATGAATTTATGGCCTTCTATGCGCGACTGGCCAGCAGTGAACCGACTGCGGCGGATGAGTTGCGGCTTCGAGAGCATATCAAGCGCTACGTCGGCGCACTGGGTGGGCGGATCAACGAACAGGATGACTGGCATTCCTATGACGCCTGGCTCTACTTCAAGCATGTCGGAGTTGAAGAGTTTCGCCAGCGTTACTTTGATCACTGGGAAGAAGCCCAGGGTAAGAATCGGACTTTTTTCGTGGGAGGTCTTTTTGACTTTGACTATGTTGAAGGGATCGTACGTTACAGCCGCTATCTTGTTGAACAACATTTCGCTGGAAGAGCCGGGAGTTAAATGGGACAAAGGCAAAGTCAGGCATTGCCTGACTTTCTACAACAGCAACACCGGCATGGTGGTCTACCGGTCCAAGATTATCCACGGCAAAAACAAGAAGAACTTTTCCATCTCTACCGCAGAAGAGTTCATTGCCGCCATAACTTGGATTGTCGGTATAGAAGATTTTTATGCTTCCCTTGAGTCTGGCCACGTGACAGCCTGAGCCATGATATGTAACCTATTGAAACTATTGACCCGCACTGTTTAGCAGGGACTACCGAAACATTGATATCTCGGGGAGTAAGAATTCCGCATATCAATAAAGAAGAAATAATGCATATGATAGTAATAAAAGACACAATCATTCTCGCGGTTTATAGAAAACAGCATTCCTCACCACTTGAGAGGTAGTCAACTTGCTTTGGTTTATCCTTGCCATTGCTACAGCTCTTAGTGTAGCCACTGGCGACGCTTTGACAAAAAAGTTTTTTGGCAGGTTTTCGCCCTATGATATGGCGGTTGCCTCTTCTATTTATAGCCTTCCATTTTTAGTTGTATATATTCTCTTTATCCCCATCCCACAAATAGACACTGTGTTTTGGTGGCTTGCAAGCGTCTTGGTCCCTTTGGATACTTTTGCTTTTTATCTCTATATGAAGGCTATAAAGCTTTCCCCTCTTTCTATTTCAATTCCGTTTTTGTCATTTACACCGGTTTTTATGATATTAACGGGTGTTATTGTTCTTGGAGAAGTGCCGAACAATTGGGGAATTATAGGTATTGGTTTTGTTGTGGCCGGCAGTTATTTATTAAATGTCACACAGGTTAAATATGGCTATTTTGCTCCATTTAGGGCTATTCTCAAGGAGCCAGGTTCTATTCTGATGCTGGTGGTTGCATTTATATATTCTTTTTTAGCTGTTTTGGGGAAAAAGGCAATCCAGCATTCTTCTCCGCTTTTTTTCGGTTTTTTTTACCTGGCGGCTCTTGATATAACAACTTTGATCTTTTTCCCCTTCCTTGAAAAAATTAGGTGGAGAGATATACTTAAGGTTCCTGTAAAAGGATTGAGCGTTGGTGTAATGCTCTTTCTGCATGCATTATTCCATTGCCTTGCCATAAACATGATTGAGGCGGTTTATATGATAGCTGTAAAGCGTATGAGTATTCTTTTTAGCATTGTATATGGCTGGATATTGTTCAAAGAATCAGATATTAGCGCAAGGATGCTTGGGGCGTTATTTATGTTTTTAGGGGTGGTATTCATTATATTGTTAGGCTGAGGATGGCTTCTTAAAAAGTCCATTTTCTGCGTTGCGCTGCATCCTTCGCCTGTCTGTGCATTGCACACAGACAAGTCATTGCGACGTAGCTATAAGTACGTCTCTTTCCTCAGGACTTGCGTGGCTTGAAACTGAAGCTTTTTACTTTGTCGTCAAAGTTTTACATAGTTGGCTTGATTTAAGATAATCTGTATAGGTATTATAGTTTTCATATGAAAACAGTATAAATATTAAAAGTTTCCCAAATGAATTATTATGCTATAATTTTAATAACTTAAGATTAAAATTGACTATTGAAAATGGTAGCATTCCTTGAACCCTAAATCTTACATCTTACATCTTACATCTTACATCTTGTATCTTGTATGCTGTAAGCCTTCGGTGTGCTAATTTAAACAATTACAAAATGTTAAGGATGTTTTGGCTGAACACAAGAAGGATAAATACAGAAAAGGGACTATATTGACCCCGCTTATTATGGTTTGGCTTGTTCTATCATTAACTCTGCGAAGGATATCAGTTATCCCAAAACTCTCAACTGGCTGGCATCCGGTGTCCGCTGGATGCGTCTTGATCTGCCGGTCAGACTCGTAAAAGATGGCGCAATCAGTCATGCCCGTGTCAAATTGGGAGTGGCTGTATTTCGTGATATCTTTTACAAATTTGTTCTATCATTCACATCAATCAATCCTGATTTTCATGGATGGGTAACTGTAGTGTTTGATGGAACATCAATGACAATGCCCGACACCGAAAGCAATCGGGATAAGTGGGGTTTTAAGGAAGCAGGAATAATGGATCCGACAAGATATTATCAATCTCGTAAACCTTTTCAAGCAGAATATCGCCGGATTTTGAATAAGCGTAAACTGTGGCTGTTTTAAAACTTTCAATTGTTTCTATGCCGGAAAAGTCGCCGGAAATAAACTTAAATCGAATTATGGAAAAAAATTCCCCTTTTTTAAAAAACACTGGTTTGCCATCCTTAAAGGAAGTTTCCGGGCAGGATATGAATGGTCTTTGAGATCCCTTTTCAGGCTTAAAAACAACAAATGTGTATCCTTCGATTCTTCTGTCATCAATGTTGCTCAGTTTTAACTTAAATACCATCGAATCTTTTTTCGACTCTTGCCGGATTTCAAATTTTTCAACCATCAGCCTTTCTTTCGGCAATGCTGTCTCTTCTGTTTCATCGGTCAAAACCGGCTTAACGGGCGGAGGCAGGCGCTTATCATTAAAAGAGGGTTGAATATTTAAATCAAAAGATGATTCATCAGCCATTCTGGCTTTTTTTAAATTTTCGTTTGCTCCGGCATAAAAACCGGGGTTAATCTCTATAGCTTTTTCAAAACAAGTAATCGCTTTTTTAAATTCTTCTTCTCCTAAATAAATACATCCTAAATTATTATAAGCTTGCGCTTTATCTCCTCCTTTTTTAAAAGCCTCCAGTGCTTCCTGGTATCTCCCCAGTTTAGATAAAGCCATGCCTAAGTTGTTATAAGTCTTGCTTTTGGAATATTTTGCTTCTAATGCTTTGTTAAATGCATTGATTGCCTTTTCGTACTTTGCCGCCAGAGAGTAAGACACGCCCAGATTATTATACAAAAATCCTTCATCGGGCTTCAAATTGATAGCTGCGTTATATTCATGAATGGCCATGTCATATCTTTTTTTGTAGTCATAGATAATACCCAATGAATTATGAACCTTCCAAAGCTCAGGATTCCGTGAGATGGCATCTCGAAAATTCTTTTCCGCTTCGTCATATTTTTTCATTTGAAAAAAAGCTTGACCCATGCCCTTGTAAGCTAAAGCATGCCCGGATTCTTTCTTAATGACCTTTTGAAATTCCTTAACAGCGTCTTCATTCTGGCCACCAATAACAAACAACAACCCTTTTTTGTAAACGAGTTTGATATTATCAGGCTTGAGTTGCAAAGATTTTTCATATTGCACTAAAGCCTTTGGGAGATTACCTCTGTTCAAAAAATCATCCCCCGATTTTTCAAGTTCATCGCTTGTCATGTCAGGTTCATCGCTTGTCATGTCAGGCAAAGTTTTTGTATTTGCAGATTTGTGAAGATTTTTGTATCTGTCCCGTATCTGAAAATCTTGCTTCTGTGAGGCGCAACCTGATAAAATGGCCGCTATTACTCCTATGCTTATTATCAAAAAAAATATTTTAATGCGTATTGTTTTCATTAGTTAATCTTTTTTTTTATTGATGGTCATACATAAACTCTAAGGGTTTCAATATATGTAAGCCGTCTCAGTACCGTTAGTATGTTTTTTTTAACCACGAAGAACACGAAGAAATTACAAAAGCATTAATTCCAATCTTTGTGCCCCTTCGTGGTTGAAATTCTCCTTGAAATCCTAACCGCTTCAAAAAGCGAAAACGATCCTGACCCTGCTTTCTATGGGGCAATATATGGACAAGCCGGCAAATTTTCCTCCTCACCAACCATATAGGGTAACGTGAATGTTAAAGTGGCGATAGTTTCTGTGCCCAGCACAATGGTGCTGGCTATAATCTCATCTTCAATCCATACAGCGGAGTTCTTCAAATATACAAGGTTGAAATTCCCGACCCCATATTCATCGGTTGTAACAGTTGGAGGCAGCGTTCCTGCAGCAGAGTTTGGAGGCGTGAGTTCACCATCGTCGTTAAGGTCTTCCCCTGTATCCAACTCTAGATTCCTGTTTGTGTCCTCATTATTATTTCCATAGCTCGTGTATACCACAACCCACTCATCCCTATCCCAGTAACCCACATGGTACCTGCTGGGCCAAAGGTTAAGAGAAACCGTGGCGCCTGAAACAAAAGCTCCGTTTGAATCGGCTACGAGTACGGACATCGGCAGGATATAGTAGGTATCTGTCTCGTTTGCTGAAATCTTGGTACTGTGTCCGATCGTCACAGATCCCGCTTTCCCGCCAATAATTATTTTTACAGAGTCATCTTCAATTTCCGTGCCAACGACTGCAGCCCTGACAGTTATACCATTTGCATCAGATGCCA
The DNA here is from genome assembly GCA_030611985.1 of Desulfobacterales bacterium. Lineage (GTDB taxonomy): Bacteria > Desulfobacterota > Desulfobacteria > Desulfobacterales > ETH-SRB1 > DAOVDN01. Next base: position 24,663 of record JAUWOS010000004.1, read on the forward strand.
ACGAGCCGGAAGTAAATCTTGAAGTTGCAACACCATATTCATTCGTATATGCAATAACAGGAAATATGTATTCCCCTCCAGTTGTGGGATCTTCGATTGAAAAAACCACCGGAACATCGCTCACAATATCATCAGAAAGATTTTTCACTGTTGCAAACAGAGTAATTGAATTGCTGATATCCCCTGTACTCGGCGCAATAACAGTTTCGCTGGGCTGAAGAGAAATTCGACCCTCTCCGCTCCATGGCGTTGAGATAGCCACAGTCAGCGAATCCGTAATAGAAGAAATAATCTCACCGTCAACAACGTCAAACACCTGAACGGTGGCGATGCCTGCCTGACTCGAACTAAGAACGGCTGAAGCCGTTCCGCTCGAAACTTTAGCGGTGACCACAGACTGGTCACTTTCGTCATCGTCACTTAACAGACCAACACTTGTTGCAAACTGTACATGATCCCCCTTGGGGCTATTTACTGTGATTGTAAGGTCTTGATCGGTAAAGAGATTACAAGGGTTTTTTTCGGGAATGACAATCTCAAATATTGCGCCAGGGCTATCCACTGTATATGTCTGTGTTGCAGTTGTTCCCAATGCTTCCACTTTTACCGTTACATCTCCGGCCTGATTGCCTGTTATAAACACCTCAAATTTGCCATAATTATCGGTAGCGCCGGCGTCTTTTGACAAACTGACTATACCTGCCGGCGTGGCGCTTAAAGTGACCGAAGCATCGCGTATGGGTGACCCGCCGGCATCTTCCGCCCAAACCGTCAGGATTTCGGGCGATTCACCAATTGCAATACTCGTTGTGTCGCCAGAATCAAATGTGATAGTTGTTCCTATGATGGGTATAGGTATTGTCACCACATCAAGTCCTTCTACCTGAGCGGTTATTGTGGCAGTCTGATTGGTTTTATCATCGCCACATAAAAACAGTATCTGTGCCTGCCCATTTTCATCCGTATCCACGGATGAGTCGCTGATCTGCCCCCCATTTGTAGAAAATGTAACCGTAACTCCCTCCATGACAGCTTTATTCCCATCCAGAACCGTGGCAGTAATTGTGGCGCTGTCCGAGCTGTCGGATTGTACGGTAACCCTGGATGTTCTCAATGAAATCTCGACAGCCCCGCTAGGAGCGGGAGCGGGTGCAGGGGCGGGTGTGTCAAATGTATCCGCTTCGTTGTCTCCGTCCCCTCCAGCACTGCAACCAGCCAATACTATAATGGAAACACCAAAAATAAGAACACACAAAAATCTTAATAATTTACTCTTCATTTTCTTCCTCTCCCTTGTAACCCACATGCCTTTCGCAACGCCTGCCAATTGGGTCTAACAAACTCTAACTATAAATTATCAGAAATGATAAGTGGCACCTATAATGAAGTTAAAATACCCAATATCCTCAAGGTCATCAAATCCAAATGTGTAATTTCCTTCAATGCCGATGGAAATGTCTTGATTTGTAAAAATATCTAATCCCAATCCAACCTTGGCACACCAACCTTTATCATCACCATTAGCGCCGGCATGCATTATTCCTGTACCGACAATTGTCGATAACTTTACCTCTTCAGTGGATTGCAGAAAATATCCTTTCAGTGCAATCATATATGTCAGTATCTCCAGATCGACAGCATTATCTTCAAATTTGCTCAAGTAGTCGAAGTCGAATTCAACATCTAAAAGAGAGTGTACATGGTAACCAATTTTCGCATTTACTCCCAATGAATTATCAAAATCTTCAATAGCATAAGAACCACCAGCTCCAACATAAAAGTTGTCAGGATATTCCTGCTCTGCATACAGCGATGTGTATGAAAATATTACCGCTGCCAATACAGCAAAAAAAAGATATCTTTTCATTATGTTCTCCTTACTTTACTTTGTCCATCCGCGTTCATCTGCGGCTAATTATTCTTTTCTTATTTTTTCCATCACCCTTATTTCCTGCTATTTTCCTCAATCAGCAGTTCGATCCTGCGGTTTTTTGCTTTGCCCTCTACTGTTTTATTAGAAGCAATCGGTCGCTGGAAAGAGAATGCCCGCGACTCAAAACGAGACTCTTCTATCCCTTTTTCTATGAGAAAGTGTACAATATTAATGGAACGAGAAGAAGCCAGCTCCCAGTTTGTTGCAAATGTTGACACAAGCTTGCTGCTGATCGGAACATTGTCGGTATGTCCTTCGACTATGATATTTATATTCTTGTGATCCTTGAGTGTCTTCGCTACCTTGCTAAGTACAGCCTTTCCTCTGTCAGACAATACTGCAATCCCGGACGGATAGAGCACAGTTGCGGCCACAGTAATCTTGACTCTCGTTGCTTCCTGTAGAATTTTGATCTGCTTTTCGTTTTCGAGCTTCTTTCTGAGTGCCTCATAGATTGCATGGCTTGATGGGCGGTATATTATCTGAAACTCAAGATCATTCACGTTCGATCCGTAATATGTGATAGTATTGTGCCGACGCACCCATTCGCCTTTGCGATTGGCTTTGTATTCAAAAGGTTCCAAGTTTATGGGAAATACCCATGAATAAGCGATCTTTTTAAAGTTGCCGGGACTGTTCCAGAGTCCGTAATGGCCGTCAGGCGTTTTCTCTTTATCTCGCCGGTTATTAAAATTATACACACCATCTTCAGTGACCTGTAAGCCTGCTTCAAGGTCAATTCGCTCCAGGCCGGCGAAGTTTTTTCCGGGCAATTTCAGAAGGGTATAGCCGTCTTTTGAAGCTGTGTCCCATGTATAATCATCAGGATAGATGTAAAGGAAATCCTTGACGAAATCCTCTGTTTCATAGCCTTCCCTGTTTTGAAACCACATGTTGTATTGGGAGTAGTCTGAGCGGCTGGTTGTATATACCAATGCGTGCCGGCCATCTTCCTCCAGGAAATATATCTGCTCTGAAATAGCGCCTGACGCTTCCGCATCTAAAATAACGTCTGATGCTTCCGCAAACGATGCAGACGCAAGCAGGCAAAATACTACCAACAATTTTTTCATAAGAGCCATTATGAAACCTCCTTTTCGTTTCCCTCTAATTTCTATTTTCCAATTTCAAGCCGTGAACGGCTACCAAGAGTTATATATTTACAGATTCTTACTCCACCAAATTAGGAATGGTTCCCTTAACGTTGCCAAATGCCCCACTCCCGCCACCGCCACGACCGTCAACAAAAATGAGCTCGCAGTAAATAAATACGCTTACCGATGAGTCCGGCGGCGGGTTTGGCATATGGATTTCGATTATAGCAAAACCGATTATCGGGATGGCGCCACTCGGATTTTCGCAAACATCATCATCTTCGTAAACGGGAACCGTTGCAGTCCAAATGGTGTCGTCGTCATCATCGTCACGACGCCGGAAATAGTCGAACAAGGCCGGAAATGGTGCCGGGTGTTTTGCATCTCCGAGGATCTCCTCCGGCGAGTTGATATCATTATTCGTATTACCCAGCCTGCCACCAAGAAATAGACTGGAAATCGTTCCCCCCTGGTGGTTTATCTCATCTCCTGTTCCCACTACTGGCGTAATTTCGGCATCAGGGGGGGCATTCATATCAAAGTTAGCCACCAGCCAGGCCGGTCCATTGACTAGCTTTTTCGGTTTCCATTCTAGTACCAGATCCCCATTTTCATCTAGTACCGGTTGCCCATTTTCATCGAATACCGGTTGCCATTCTAGTACCGGTTCCCCATCTTCATCTAATACCGAATAATCCTGCTTATCATCGCCCTGGATCAGCCCGAGCAATTTGTCACCTATACTGTTGGCATTTGGCGAATCGAAAAAATTGTGCCAACCCGCGCAACTCTCAGCAGTCGGCGAAAAGGTGATTGGGTTTGTGCAATCATTCGGGAAGTTGTTTTTGGACAGGCTAAAGGGGACCTTAAGCTCTCCTTCGTTGAGTATGGCCGGGGCGGTTAAGGCAGCGGTTGCGTCTGCCGAAACATCAACAGTATCAATCCCGAATATTTTTGCAAAAAAGGTGGTTATCGGGCCGTTAGCAGCGTTATCCCTATGAGCTGTTACTCTTACCGCGTCCGGCTGATTGTAAGTGGCTGTAAAGGATGGAGTATTAGACAGATCCCAGACTCCGATTTCGACCTCGTCGATACCTTCCGTCGTATTATGAACGATTATATGCTCTCCGCCTGCCTTATTGTTATAAGCCACGGCATCAGCACCGCCTGTTATGACCGCGATGTCGGTGTCGCCTCTGCCGCAAACATACGTCGTCTGCGCGTCATAAGTCATGCCCTGGTATATGCTGCCCAGTTTTCTTGCAGCGGCCAGGGCCGCGGCATCGGCCACATTCTGGAGCTCGTTTTTAGTGACATGCATATAACCCACATCAACCGCCAATGCTCCAAACCCGATGAGCATGGGCAGTACGATGGCAACGATTATGGCGGTGGCACCGGCCTGATTCTTGACTTTTTCAAAAATTTTGAAATAGGATTTCATTTGCTCCCCCCCTTTTTATTCCATCCTCATCACTGATGCGGCCTGTAAATTCAATGGGCCGATCCCCAGAGTAGATAAAAAGAGAAATTCGTATGTGTAGTTCACCGTCACTTCCAAGTCGCATTCGAACACTACGCATCGATGGGTATCAGGGTCGAATCCGTCTGACAGATCATCATCAATTGGTTTGATGTCGACGTCATTAACGGTTAATACGTCATCGCCAAAGGTAACCAGATGATTTGCGGCGTAAGCAACCACGACATCGCTAATCCCGATGTCGGGTGGAATCCCGACGTTGGGTAGCCGCACCGAGCGCGAGACGATTCCGGCGCGTGCGCCTTCCCGGGCTGCATTGGTAATCACCTGCTGGTTGAACATAGCCAAGCCGAATTCAATCATGCCGAAAATCAGGGTCAGGAGTAAGGATAAAACAATCGCAAATTCAACTGCTGCTGCGCCTTTTTGGTTAAAGAAGATACTCTTTTTTTGCATTTGAATTAGCCTTCTTTTTGTTCAATTGAACCGCAAACCAATAGAATTAGAATCGGAAGGCAGATCACAAGCTTAACCGCGGCAACCCCTCTGTTGTTCTGTAAATATATCATCAGCGATTCTTCTCTGCCGGCTTTCTATTAATTCACCGGATAGATTGATTAATGGTTGATAATTTCATAACCGTTCACGGTTGTCGGTTCACAGTTCACAGTTTTTTCAATGAACTATGCAACGATTGAAGCATGATAACTAATCAGGTTGTTAGGTTTACAGTTCACGGTTGATTGCCTTGATTTCTTCATTGTTCTCTAACCTTGAAGCATGGAACCGTGAACCGATAACTGTAAACCGTGAACTGTTAAATACATCCTAACGCTTCAGAATCAGACGGTATACTTGAATAGCTGCCGGCCCCAGGATTACGACAAAAAGAGATGGAAAAATAAAAAGAATCAAAGGCAGCATTAGCTTTACCGGCAGTTTTGCTGCTATTTCCTCTGCCTTCTGATATCTTTTTGTTCTAAAGGTATCAGAATAAACCCTAAGAGATTGGGCAACACTGGTGCCGAATTTGCTTGTCTGGATCAACAGGGTCACAAGGCTGCTAACATCTTCAACGTCAATACGGTCAGATAGATTTCTCAGTGCTTTTTCACGTGAGTTTCCAGCTCTTATTTCCAGATTCAAAACATTAAGTTCGTCACCCAACATCTTGTGGCTTAATCTTATTTCTTGCGCAACCCGATAGATAGCCGAATCCAGCCCCATGCCTGTTTCCACACAAACCACCAACAAGTCAAGCATATCAGGGATCCCTTCAACTATTTTATTTTTTCTGATAGTGGTTTTTTATATGCAGCCAGATATCAGGCAGAAAATAACCTGAAAGGGCAAGAAAAATAGATGCAAGCAGCTTCGTAGATGTATCAACAGGTTTTAAAAAAATAATTCCAAGATAAAAACAGGCGAACAAAGAAAATGCAAGCAAAAATTTGGTTCCCCAAAAGAGAGCCGGAGAATTTGCCTTGCGCAGACCTGCCCTGAAAAATCTGGCTCTCGTTTTAGTATAATCCGCAGATAGTTCAGAGACAGAACCTTTGCCTAAGAATCTTAAGAAATTCAAGATTGGATTCTTAACCACATCTTCGGTTTCTGAAGATGAATTTTCTTTATTGGAGATAATTCTGTTTTCACCGGTTTCCAGGACTTTTGCTATCAATGCACGCTCCCTGGCATTTTGACGAATATATTGATATATTGCCACAACAAAAAGAAACAATACCAGAAAAACTGATGCGGAAATTAAAAGCGGAATATTTAAGATTGTAGATGTCATTTATACCTCGTTCCAACGCTCCTGCTACCTCGTTTCGTTGCCCATCCTCCTGTCTCCCATCCTCCTGTCTCCCATCCTTCGTTATACTTTAATATTAACTATTTTTTTCATGACAAGAATCCCTATTACCATCATAAATGCGGCTATACCGATTATTATTTTTCCAGCAGGGTCAGAAAACAGGACACGAATGTAGGCTGGACTTGTAAGGTGAAGAGCAACCATGATAAAAAAAGGTAAGGAGCCAAGGATGATAGCCGATATTTTTCCTTCAGCGGCCAATGTCCTGATCTTGCCGTACAGCTTAAATCTTTCACGAATAATATAAGCCAGATTCTCTATAATCTCAGCAAGATTGCCACCTGTTTCACGCTGCAAAATTACGGAAATAACAAAAAATTTCAGATCAGGACAATTGATTCGCTCGGTAAGGTTTTTCAACGCATCAGGAACATTTACTCCAAAGTTAATTTCATTAAGAGTCTCACCAAATTCAGGGCCAAGCGGGTCGTCAAATTCATCGGCTGCCATCTTCATGCTGCTTGGAAAAGCATGACCTGCTTTTAATGAACGGGCAATCAACCCTAAACCATCGGGTAATTGTCTTTGAAATTTCTCTATTCTTTTCTTTTTTTGCAAGCAAAGGTAGAAAAAAGGGGTTCCGGCTAATAATAATGTTATTATGACAGCAAGGACTTTATTGCGTGTTATTAAATAACTAACCAAAAAACTTGTTATCGCAAGAAAAATTGTAAGCAATATAAAAACGCCGAGAGGATATTGTGCATTAGCCAGTTGTAATAACCGGTCTAAATATTGGCGACCCGGAACGCGCAAAAGGATTTTGTTCAGAAGGGGAACATCGCTTAGTACTTTTTTTTGCAGGATATCAGGAAGTTCGCTTTTGCTTTCTTTGTATGAAAATGTTTTCAGCCTTTTCCGGATTTTCCTGCGGTCAGGGTTGCGTATGGTTTTGTAAGCATAGAAAAACATTTCTATGACAAACACCACAACAGCAAATATAATTAAAGATACGATAAAATTTTTCATTTTTTAACTCCATCCAAACTCAAACTTTTGTGAATTTCTCGGGGTTAAATAGATCATTAGAAATCTTTATACCAATTGCATTAAATTTATCGATAAATTTAGGTCGAATGCCGTTAAATCTAAATTCTCCTTTTATTTTATTATTTTCATCTATACTTTTTTGTTGAAATGAAAAGATCTCTTGCGTGGTAATTATATTTCCCTCCATTCCAGTGATTTCCTCCAAAGCGACCAGCTTTCTTGTTCCATCAGTTAAGCGGGATACTTGAAAGACAACATCAATAGCAGAGCTGATATATCTCCTTAGAAACTCACTGGGAAGATCAAAGTCAGCCATAGCCACCATAGATTCGAGCCTCATCAGGGCATCACGGGAAGAGTTTGCATGTATAGTTGTTAAAGATCCTTCATGTCCGGTGTTCATGGCTTGAAGCATGTCAAACGCCTCTTTCCCGCGGACTTCCCCCACAATAATGCGGTCGGGACGCATTCTTAAGCTGTTTTTCACAAGGTCTCTCTGCGTAATCTCACCCTTTCCCTCTATGTTTGGAGGTCTGGTTTCCAGCCGTACCAGGTGTTCCTGTTTTATTTGTAATTCGGCAGCATCTTCAATAACAACAATTCTCTCATCCTCGGAGATAAACCGCGAAAGAACATTTAGCAGTGTGGTTTTACCGCTGCCTGTACCTCCCGAAATCAAGACGTTCAGTTTTGCTCTGACAATCCCTTTCAGTATCTCAGCGATTTCAGGCGGAAATGTTTTTAGCATTATCAGATCGTTTAACTCCAGGGGAGTTGCGGCAAAACGCCTGATGGAGACAATGGGCCCGTCTACGGCCAGAGGAGGGATAATCGCATTAACTCTTGAACCATCCAGAAGTCTGGCATCTACCATAGGAGAAGATTCATCAATGCGACGTCCCACAGCAGATACAATTTTATCAATAATTCTCATCAAGTGAGCATCGTTCTTAAACCTTATATTAGTATGTTCCAGCTTGCCCAGTTTTTCCACATAAACATGTTTGTATGTATTAATCAGGATATCGGTAACCGCAGGATCTTTAAGCAAAGGTTCAATGGGACCAAGTCCCATTACTTCATCCTGAATTTCCGTAAAGAGCTGCTCTCTTTCGAGTGAATTAAGAGGTATGGAAAAGCTTTCTTCTCCCAGTATTCTTTGTACAAGCGCCTTGATCTGAAGCCTGAGAGCATCAGCATCAAGACTTTCAATAAGAGAAAGATCAACAATATCTAATAAACGATCGTGAATTCTGGTTTTTAACCCGAAATATTCGTCGGGCACATAATCCTTTATACTCTTTTTCGATATATCATCCAGGTTTATTTTCATCTTCGATTGTCCCTGTTTAATGCTGTGTTAACGATTAGTCAGTATCTGCCACCATTTTTTTTGATTTTCCTCTTTTTCTACAAAGGTATCGGCCAGATCATTCAGGTTTCTGGTTATCTGCGCCTTGGGTGCAGCCATATATAGAGGCGTTCCGTTATTTATAGCGGACACTGTAGTGGCGTAATCATTCGGTATTGTCCAGAATATCTTTTTATGAATGCTCTCTTCAGCGTCGTTCAGAGGAATATCCGATTTGCTTAAATAACGATTAATCACAATTTTGATCCGTTCTTCAGGAAAAGTTCTCAACTCACTAATTGTTTGCAAAATCTTATTGGCATTGTGAATGCAGGGAAGACTCAGAAGAGATACGAGTAAAATATTATCCGACAGTTCCATAATTTTCAGGGAAATTTCATCTACAAATTGCCCCGTGTCAATTATCACAAAGTCAAAAAGTTTTTGCATGAAACCTATAAGATGGCTCATCATATCAGGGATAGCTGATCTGGAATCACTTAAAGTGGCTGGAGACGGGAGAATATGAACTCCGGAAGAATGCTTGGCAAGGATGTTCATTAAAAATGTGGAATCCAGCCGGGAAATATTTTTGACTATTTCGCCCCAATGGTAGCCAGGTTTGAGCTCCAAAAAGAGCGGTATTTCTCCGAACATCATATTCATATCTATCAGAGCTACTGATTTAACGCTTTCTTTTTGAGCCAGGTTGACTGCCAGATTTACGGCAAGTGTAGTTACCCCTACTCCTCCTTTACAGCCGAAAATAGTTATAATTTTCCCTAATTGAGGGGACTTTTTACGGTTGATTTTCTTCCTTTTTTCTTTAAATTTTTCCAGAGCCTGCCGCACTTCTTCTTCTTTAAGAGGGATAAGAAAAAATTCCTTTGCACCGATTTTTATAGCCTGTATCAGCACCTCTGGATCGGAATTCTTCGAGATTAGAAAGACCTCGGCTACCACATCAGAACTTAAAAGAGACCGGATATGTTGAAATTCATTATCAATATCATCCCCCATCTCAAAGATCAAAAGGCTATCCTGACGAGTGTCATTTGGCATTTGAACTTTCATTCCTTCAATGGAACGAATGATTTCATCCAACTTTCTTCTCAGATCTGCATTTTTTGTCTCTATTTTGATCCAGATAGTATTATCAGCCATAGAAAAAACTTTCAAAAATGGTTTTTTAAACCTTGCTTTAGTCTTATAAAAATTCCTACACTATTTTTGAATAGTGCTATCATCCAATTTGTTCGATGTTTGTTTTTTGCCGTATCCCATGTATTTTCCAATATTTGCCTCGGTTACCGGATCCTTTCCGGCTTCAGGGTTTAATATCTGATTAGACTTTGCCGATTCAAAAGACTTTCCCCAATTTCTATCCAGCATCGTCTCCTTTACTCCGCAACCTGAAGAAATCAATAATGTCGCTATTAATCCTATTAATGTAAGGCATCTGGTCAGCATCGTCTCCTCCTCCTTGATTCTCTGAATCCCTGTCCCCCTGTCCCCTGTCCCCTGTCCTCTGTCCCCTGTCCCCT
>JAUWOS010000001.1 GCA_030611985.1 Desulfobacterales bacterium
GCGTTCACAGGCACTGCATATGCACGTTTTCAGGGCAACCAACATAGCAACACTATAGTTGATTACCCTGAAAACGCACATCTACAGCACCTGTAAAAGCTTACATGTTGGGAAGCAGCCTTGTTTACTACCAGTTCTCCCGTGAACGGTTACAATTAATAGAATATCCGGAATCTTTCACAGCAGGCCGAAAGTAGTTTACACTTTTGATGGTAATATACCTCAAAAAATATGACTTACGCCATTAGCTTAACAATCCGTTTTTATGCAAAGTTTTACCCCAATACCCAATACCTACATCCTAACATGCTCAAGACAAACATTTCTTTTAAGCGTAGCTTTTGCCGTCTTTTCAAACTGGTCTGTTATATCTGATGCAAAGAATTTGCACTTTCCATTTTTACCCAGCAAATTGTCGACTTCGGCATGACTTTTCAGGAAACTTCCTATCTTTTCTGCGACGGACACAGAAGAATCTATAATATTTACTCTCTTCCCGATTTTTCTTTGTATAACCTCTTTTAAGAGCGGATAATGTGTGCATCCAAGAATGAGCGTATCTATCTGTCTGACCTTTAAATAGTGCAGATATTTTTTAACTATCATTGCTGTTTCAGGCTTCTTGAGCCACCCCTCTTCCACTAATGGAACAAGAAGTGGACAGGCTGCCGAATAAACCTTCGCTTTACGATTAATTTTCATGATTTTTTTTTCGTAAATGCCGCTATTTATTGTAGCGCGTGTTCCAATAACCCCGATTCTGAATTTTTTGGAAGTTTTAATCGAAAGTTCTACAGCCGGAGTTATAACTTCAAATATCGGAATATCAAATCGTTTGACCATGCTTTCGGTTGCAACGCTTGAAGCTGTATTGCACGCCATTACAATAATTTTTGCGCCCTTGCTTAAAAGAAAATCCGTATTCTGAAGAGCATACTTAACAACTGTTTCAGAACTTTTATTTCCATAGGGAGTACGAGCCGTATCGCCAAAGTATATGATATCATAACCTGGGAGCTGATCTATAATAGCTCGCACAACAGTAAGCCCACCTATTCCTGAATCAAATATTCCTATCATGGCATAATAACTTTATAGTGTTCACAAAAAAGATTTTCCATTCCCTGCATCCTTTTTTTTGTAACCGTTCACCGAAGAACCAGTAGCACAACAAGACTACTTCTCAACATGTAAGCTTTTACAGGTGCTGTAGATGTGCGTTTTCAGAGCAATCAACTATAGTCTGCTATGTTGATTGCTCTGAAAACGTGCATATGCAGTGCCTGTGAACGCTTACCCTTTTTTTCTCATTCGAACTACACGATAGTAACCGCTGTAATCTTTTGTAAAAACAACATGTTCATAATTACCGCTTTTGTCGATAATCTTTTGAACATCATCTTTCTGATCATGGCCTATTTCCAATAGCAGACATCCATCTTGTGTTAGATAAATATGTGCGTTGCAAATAATATATCTCAGGCTGCAAAGACCATCTTCACCACCATCAAGAGCCATGCGGGGTTCATATCTGTAAATTTCAGGCTCAAGCTTATCTATAGTTCGGGTTTGAATATAAGGAGGATTCGATATAATCATATCGAATAAATGTGTTTTATTCTTTAACGGTGTAAGCCAATCACCGGAAAAGAAATTGATTGTTTCATCAAGATTATGACATTTTGCATTAAGTAAAGCCAGTTTGACGGCTTTTATTGAACGATCAGATGCAAAAAAAATATTTCCTTTGCGCTTTGATGCAAGAGCAAGAATTATAGCTCCGGATCCTGTGCCAAGTTCCAATATGCGTTTTAGCTTGAAGCCACTGCTTGAATCATCCGGAAAAAGAGAAATTGCCGCCTCAATCAGGCATTCAGTCTCAGGTCGCGGGATCAGAACATCTTTTGTAACAGCAAGATCCAATGACCAAAATTCCTTTATGCCAACAATATATGCAACGGGCTCCCTTGCCAGCCTCCTTTTTATCAGTGTCTTGAACAGCGACAGCTCATTGCTGTAAAGCGGCTGATCGTACCGTAGATAGAGATCTATTCTTCTTGATTTTAAGGTATGCGCAAGAAGTATTTCAGCTGTGGCTCTCGGGCTGTCTATGTTATGTGATTTGAAATAAGAAGTTGTCCACTTGAGAAGCTTAAGAATAGTCCATTCAGGACTTTTAGGCTTTAATTGATTCTGCATTTTTATAACATATATAATTTTTGGAGCAACACGGAAAACGGGCCAAAAGACAAGCGAAACAGGAAATTATTTATTTTCATGCCCTAATGCCTGAGTCTGATAAAATGTCGTAAGCTCGTCTATTATGTGATCTATATCACCTTGCAAAATACTTTCCAGTTTATAAAGGGTAAGTCCGATCCGGTGGTCGGAAACCCTTCCCTGCGGAAAATTATAAGTCCTTATCCTTCCGCTCCTGTCTCCACTTCCTATCTGGCTTTTCCGTTCTTGCGATCTTTTCTCATTCTCCTCCATAACCATTTTATCAAAAAGACGAGCTCGCAGCACTTTCATGGCCTTATTTTTGTTTTTAAGCTGTGATTTTTCATCCTGACATGTAACCACAAGACCTGTAGGAAAATGAGTAACGCGCACTGCTGAATCGGTTGTATTTACGCTTTGTCCTCCCGGACCGCTTGAGCGATATACATCAACTTTAATATCAATCGGGTCAATACGAATTTCAACATCCTCGGCCTCCGGCAGGACTGCTACAGTTACAGCGGAAGTATGTATTCTTCCCTGAGCCTCGGTTTCCGGAACGCGCTGAACACGATGAATACCGCTTTCATATTTAAAGCGACTATATGCCCCCTTGCCATGAATCATCGCAATAATCTCTTTTAAACCACCAACACCAGTTGCATGATGACTCATTACTTCCACTTTCCAGTTTTTGCTTTCTGCATATCTGGTGTACATCCTGAAAAGATCACTTGTAAACAAGCCAGCTTCCTCACCGCCCGTACCGGCCCGTATTTCAACTATAACATTCTTGTCGTCAAGTGGATCCTTGGGCACAAGAAGCCTCTTGAGATCGTTTTCAAGGTGTTCTTTTTGAGTGGTAAGAGAATTAATATCATCTCTGGCTAAATCTATTATATCAGGGTCTCCATCCTTTAACAACTCCTCGCTGTCGTCAAGATCTTTCAGTATCTGCTCGTATGTCCTGAAAACCGTTACAATCTTGTCAAGGTCGGCATGTTCCTTGCTGAGCTTCTGGTATGCATCCCTATCAGCAACGATCTTTGGATCACTCAAAAGCCTTTCAACTTCTAAAAAACGCTTTTCAACTCCTTTTAGTTTATTAAACATGAATCATATTACCTGTTTTTAGGAACGTGGACGAATTAACTTCATCAAGTAGGCACACAGATTTGGGTCGGATTTGCCCAATCTCAAATCCGATCTTGAATCACAAAAGTTGAAGGAATAGCTTAGCTATTTTGATGCTTTTGGGATTTGAGCCCTGCTTTGAGCCCTGATTTGAGATAGGAGCAAAAGCGGCCTGAAGCTGTGATGCATAGTTGGGGAAGTTATTTCGTTTAGCGCCTTTCATATGAAAAAACGGGGATGGAATAACTTTCACAACTATGATGTATAGTTGTGAAAATTGTTTCGTCCCCGTTTCTTACTTTATTTTTGGACGAAGCTGGAGCCTTCCTGAAAAAGTGTAAATCGGCAAATGAAGAATTACTTTGCTACGTTCTGAAATTTTGCATACTTCCTGCGAAAACGCTCAATTCGACCGGCAGTATCTATAAGTTTCTGCTTGCCTGTAAAAAAAGGATGGCATTTTGAACAGATTTCAACTCGAATATCCGATTTTGTCGAACCAACTTCAACAACATTTCCACATGCACATTTTATAGATGTCTCAAAATACTCTGGATGAATGTCGGCTTTCATATTTTTTCAATCTCCTGTTTGTTTACGAATAAAAATTTCCCAAACGATTTAGGAACGTGGACGAATTAACTTTCACAAGTAGGCGCATAGATTTGGAAATAAAAAATATACCAGAATTGCGCAGGATTTTTGTTCATCTTCAAGACATAGCTGAAAACACATAGCAAGGGCTATGTAACGAAAACAGAAACGTCGAAGAAAGGCAAAAAGACAAGCAAGATGATATATTCTTTATTTCCAGATTATGCGTTCATAGATTCTAAAAAGCTTTTATTATCTTTTGTTTTACCTATTTTTTCAAGCAAAAATTCTATACTGTCAGCAGGATTTAATGAAAAAAGAAGTTTTCTTAATATCCATACACGATTAAGGGTTTCAGCATCCAGAAGCAGATCTTCTTTCCTGGTGCCTGATTTCTTAATATCAAATGCAGGAAACAATCGTCTATCTGCAAGCCTGCGATCTAACTGAATCTCCATGTTGCCCGTACCCTTAAATTCTTCAAAGATAACTTCGTCCATACGACTTCCCGTATCAACAAGAGCAGTTGCAATAATAGTCAGACTTCCTCCCTCTTCAATATTTCTGGCAGCTCCAAAAAAACGTTTTGGACGCTGAAGCGCATTTGAATCAACTCCTCCGGAAAGAATTTTTCCACTGGGAGGCATAACGGAATTATAGGCACGCGCAAGCCTGGTTACACTATCCAGAAGAACAACGACATCTTTTTTATGTTCCACTAGCCTTTTTGCCTTTTCAATAACCATTTCAGCTACTTGAATATGTCTTTCAGAAGGTTCATCAAATGTAGAACTTATAACTTCCGCCTTGACCGAACGCTCCATATCCGTAACTTCTTCCGGTCGCTCATCAATAAGCAGAACAAAAGGAATAATATCTTTATGATTCCTGATAATGCTGTTGGCAATATTTTGCAGCAGCATCGTCTTTCCTGACCTGGGAGGCGAAACTATTAATCCTCTCTGACCAAAACCGATTGGAATCATAAGATCCATTATTCGTGTAGAATAATTATCAGGATCCGTTTCAAGATTCACTTTCCTGTTGGGATAAAGCGCCGTCAGGTTATCAAAGAGTATCTTGTCTCTGGCCAGTTCCGGATCTTCATAGTTGACAGCCTCAACCTTTAACAGAGCAAAATATCGTTCAGATTCCTTTGGCTTGCGAATCTGTCCTGATACCGTATCTCCGGTTCCCAGATTAAAACGACGTATCTGCGAAGGCGACACATAAATATCGTCTGGGCCAGGCAGGTAATTATAACTGGGAGATCTTAAAAATCCAAATCCATCAGGTAGTATTTCCAGCGTGCCTTCTCCGAATATCAAACCATTTTTCTCAATCTGTGCCTGGAGCAAAGCAAAAATAAGTTCCTGTTTTCTCATCCCGGCAGCTCCGTCAATTTTGAAATCTTTTGCCATTTGGGCCAGGTCGCTTATATTCATGTTTTTAAATTCAACTATGTTCATTAAACAATTACCTCACTTAACTTAACTTTATTTTTTGATTTTTTTATTGCATGTGAAATTATAAAATTATATTTTGCTTTGTTTCGCTATGGCTTACAAGAATTATCAGGAACGTGGACGAAATAACTTTCCCGAACAGATGCATGGATTTTGGTTGGATTTGTTTGATCTCAGATCACAAAAGTTGAAGGGATAGCAAGATTTTGATACTTTTGGGATTTGAAATCGGATTTTAGATTGGGCAAATGTGGCCTAAAGCTATGATGTATGGTTAGTGAAGTTATTTCATCAACGTTCCTTAATCAGATTAACCAAACCGGACTCAAAAACAAGTGCAAAAACGCGAACTTAAAGGGCTCAGAAAAAATAAATTGCTCAAGATAACGCTCATATTTAGTATTTGAACGAAAACTCCGTTCAAACACATTTTTGAATTTTTGGTAAGGAACAAGCTTCGCCCCCCCCAGAAAAACAGGCTTCGCATTTCACGCGGTAAACATTCCACGGGGCGCGGGAATAGTCGTTCTATTTCGAGGACTTTTCGATTGAGGATCGGATTAAATACGGCCTGAAGAGGAGATGCTGAATTGGGTAATTTATTTTTTTCCAAGTTTCTCAGAAACGTGAACGAAATAATTTCATCAACTATGCATCATAGATTCAGGCCGCCTTTGCTCAATCTAAAATCCGATTTCAAATCCCAAAAGTATCAAAATAGCTCGCTATTCCTTCAACTTTTGTGATTCAAGATCGGGCAAATTCGACCTGAATCTATGCGCTTACTTGTTGAAGTTAATTCATCCACGTTCCTTAATTTTGAGCAAGTCCATATCCTGTCAAAAAAGAAATTTTTATACAATCAATCACATGATACAGTTGATCTTATTTGTGCCTTCATACGGGTAATTAACGGACCGGATACATGTTGAATTATGAAGAAATATGATTCTCAAAGGTCTCTATGTGGATTGAGTCCGCCAGAGATATTCAGCGGAGGCAAAGAAGAAGAAAGCGTTTTTCAAGGATCTCACTTTTACAAGCAGGCAGGCTTAACACCTCAGTTAACACATAAATGTTGCACATTATACTATGTTTTTTTTGCGTGTCAAGTACTTTTGATTCTTTTTGCATATTCTTGAAAAAATTTTTCGCAAACAGAGTCAACGGAGTTTATTAGATACTCAATTGAACCATCATTTTTTATCACAAAATCGGCGCGTTTAACTTTTTCTTTATCAGACATTTGAATATTCAAAAGAGCTTTGGCATCATTGCAGGAAACCCCGTCACGTTCCATAAGTCTTTTAACCTTTAATTCATAGTCAGCGCTTATCACTACAACCACATCAAACATATCCTCCATGTCAAGTTCAAAAAGAAGCGGAACCTCCACAGCCACAACAGGGGTGCCGGCATTTTCCGCTTTAGTTATCTTCAACTGCATGATATGTATTATTTCAGAGTGTACAAACCGTTCCAGATATCTTCGCGCAACTTCATCTCTTATAATAATGTGGCGCAACATTCGACGATTCAAAAAACCATCATCTTCTAATACTTTTTTTCCAAAATAATTAACAATATTTTTGTAAGCAGGCGAACCCTGTCTAACGGCTTCTCTTGCCAGAACATCGGAGCTGATAACCCTTACTCCCAACTCTTTTAACCGGTTGCAAACAGAAGTTTTTCCTGAACAGGCGCCTCCTGCAATCGCAACCTTCACAGATGGTGATGCAGGTTTTGCCTGCCGGTTTTCCTTAGCAAAGTTCATTGTAAAAATTCCTGCTTTAAAAGGATTAATCTCATCGTAAGCATTCACAGGCACTGCATATGCACGTTTTCAGGGCAACCAACATAGCAAATCTATAGTTGATTGTCTAAGAAAACGTGCATCTACAGCACCTGTAAAAGCTTACATGTTGGGAAGTAGCCTTGTTGTGCTACCGATTCTCCCGTGAACGGTTACATCTCATCAGGATTAATCGCATAATGAGTTTTCAAATTTCTGTTATAAAAAAATGATTCAAATACCAAAAAATATTAATATCATTCCAAAAACAAAAGGCGCATATATTGTCGGAGGTTCAATCAGAGACCTTGTTCTCGGTCGATCTCCAACTGACTATGATATCACTGTTCTGGGAAATCCGGAAGAATTTGCAAAAAAGATAGCCGCAAACACATCGGGGCATCTTGTTGAAATAGGAAAACCGGAACAGATGGTAATACGGGTGGTCTCGGATGACAACATCTTTGATATATCATCTGCAAATAGCCAATCTATCGAAGACAACCTTAATAAAAGAGATTTTACAATAAACGCCATAGCTTACTCCTTATATTCAGGAAAAATTATCGACTGTCTGGACGGCATGCAGGATCTTGCCGATAAAAAAATTCGCATGGTTTCAAAAGAAATTTTCAGGAAAGACCCGATCCGCCTGATGAGAGCTTTCAGAATGGAAGCATCTTTAAACTTCGAAATCGAACCACAAACAGTTTCCGCTATAAAAAATGATGCAAATCTTATACAAAATTCGGCTGGAGAACGAATCAGAACAGAACTTTTCAAGATACTTCCAACGTCGAAATCACATTATTGTATTTCCGGAATGGCCGATACAGGTCTTTTAACTGCTATTTTCCCTGAACTTGGCAAGTTGCAAGGATGCTCTCAAAACAGATACCATCTCTACGATATTTTTGAACATACGATGAAAGCTTATTATCATCTTGAAACAATGCTTAATAATAAATTTCCACCGGAAATTTATCAAGATATCAATAAAAACAAAGCAGCTCTTCTTAAATATGCAATACTGCTGCATGATATCGGAAAAGCTTCAGCAAAAACAGTTGATAGCAGGGGAAACATTCATTTCTATGGTCATGGCCAAAAAGGCGCCGACATGGCAAAAGAGATAAATAAAAGACTGAAGCTTTCAACCCGTGAAACATGTTATGTTGATTTTATTATCCGCAACCATATAAGAGCATTATTTCTTTTTACGGCCCACAAGAAAAAGACATTAACGCGAAAAAGTTTAACGCGTTTTTTTATAAAATGCGGCGACAATACCTCTGATTTGCTGCTTCATACTATTGCAGACATTAAAGGAAAAGGAAATAAAGAAAATGAAAGGAATAAAGCATTCATAGAGTTTGCAAAAGAGATTCTTCATGATTTTTTTTCAGGCTTTAAGCCGATAGCCAAAAAATCTCCTTTTATAACGGGATATGATCTTATTGATAAATTCGGGCTAACCCCATCACCCACGTTTAAGACAATTCTCAGCTATGTAAAAGAAGCAAGGCTATCTGGAAAAATCAAAAACAGGCAAGAAGCCTTAAAGCTGGTAGAAAAAATAATAAAAAACTGTAATCGTTCACAGAAGAACCGGTAGTATAACAAGGCTACTTCCCAACATGTAAGCGTTCACAGGCGCTGAAAACGTGCATATGCAGCGCCTGTGAACGCTTACGTTTAAACAAAGTAAGGAACGTGGACGAAATAACTTCCGCAACTATGCATCACAGCTTACAATATATTGCAATTATTTTTAAATAGCGAAAGTCAGGCTAAGCGGTTATTATAACGGCTAATTGCAGTAAACCGAATTAAACAGTTGGGCGTGCAGGTGGTTTGTTTGCGAGTTCTTGTATCAAATATTCAGATAATAAGGAACATATTGACAATACACATAAAACGTGTTTTGTACAATATTTATGAATCAGGATATTGTGAAACCGAATGTTATTGTGATCTGTGGACCAACAGCGCTGGGAAAAACATCTGCTGCACTTGAACTCGCCAGTATTTTTAACGGAGAGATTATTGGCGCTGATTCAATGCAGGTATACAGATATATGGATATAGGCACCGCCAAGCCGACTGCTTGTGAACAGGCTTCTATCCCTCATCATATGATAGATATCGTCGATCCGGATGAATCTTTCAGCGCTATGCAGTACGCAAAAATGGCTCACAAAGAGATAGCGAAGCTTTATGCGCAGGATATTACACCCTTTGTTGTTGGAGGGACAGGATTTTACATAAAAGCGTTGGCACATGGCCTGTTTATGTCCAAACCGGTGGATATGGATATTCGAATGCGCTTAAAAGGGGAAGCAGCGATCCATGGAGCAGTCTTTCTTTACGAACGGCTAAGCAAATGCGATCCGGATGCAGCGGAAAAAATGCATCCGAATGATACCTATAGAATAATAAGAGCTCTTGAAATATATGAAGCGACTGGAAAGAGTATCTCAAAATATCAAAATGAACACGGATTTGCGGACAAGCGATTAAATATTTTGAAAATCGGATTGCATATAAACAGAGACCTTCTTTATAATCGCATTAACCGCAGAGTCGATGCTATGATAGAGGCTGGACTTCCTGATGAGGTTAAAGGGCTTCTTGGCATGGGTTATTCTGAAAATCTCAAATCAATGCAGTCCATTGGTTATCGCCACATGGTTAATTTTATCACGGGACGTCTTTCGTGGGACGAAGCTTTGCAAACCTTGAAACGAGATACAAGAAGATATGCAAAACGTCAAATGACGTGGTTCAAGGCTGATTCAGAAATTGTATGGAAAGAGCCAGACCAATTAAGCGACATTTGCAGTTTAATAAGAAATTTTTGTGAGGAGCATTCAGAAACGAATTGAGTGTAACCAAAATGAAACATACCGTATTAAGCAGCCATTTTTTCCTGTACATTCATAAGGTTATATTCATCAGGAAAGAATATATAAAAAATGCCACAAATCAGACCAGAGAGACCGGATAGTTTAGGAATGTGGACGAAATAACTTCAACAAGCAGGCGCATAGATTCAGGTAGGATTTGCTTGACCTACCTGCAATGCCTGGCCGTTATTCTACCACCCAGACTGTACAGTTGCGCGCATGGTTGACGATCTTGCTGGAAACACTGCCAAAGAGGAATTCCTCACTCCGCGAAAGTCCATGCCTTCCTACCACAATAGTTCCATATTCGGCCTCATCTCGTTCTGCAAGAATGCACTGTGCCATGGAAGGGCAATGGCGCAAGACTGAACTGGCTGATACATTATTTGAATCAAAGCCTTCCCTGATCAATATTTGACGGCACTCCTCCAACATTGTGTCGACTTTTTGTTTGTATCTGTCAAACCATTTCTCTTTTTCATCAGATGTTGCAAAATAGTCTTCCTCGGGTTGAGGAATTACGTGCAGTATTGCAACCTTAAAGCCTTTCGCATTTCCCAAAAGTTGAGCCACATAGGAAACAGCTCGACAGGCATTTTCTGAGTCATCCACCGCAATCAGGATATTCTTGTTAACAATCTTCTTTTTATCATGCATAATTTTTGCCTCCTTGGAGGGAAGAATCCTGCTAAGCATTTTTGAATTTTTCCAGGTCTTCCAGCAATTGTGCTGTATTTTCATAAAACCAGTTGGCGCCTTTTGAAAAATGCATAAGCACATAGTTAAGGGATTCAGGTATGTAAGGATAAATTTTTTTCAGATTGGCCACCCGATTGTTAAAAACGATATTTACATCCTCTTTTTTAAGTTTGCTCAGACCGGGATGGTTTTGTTTCTCAAGATCCTGCAACAGCACATCTCCCATGCCTGTCAAAAATACTAAAATGTTGCCCAGCCCAAAGAGATCGTAGCCGTATATATTTTCTCTGTGGCGATAATTATAGTCAAAATCAATCCAGCGATACTGCCCGCTTTCCCTGTCCATTAGAATATGATCGCGTCGTATATCTCCGTGCTTTTCTCCATGTTCATGCAAAAATCCAATAGCCTGAATGCATTCCATAAATTGATCCAGAATTTCTGGAAATTGATTGTAAAAATATGTCTCATGATCCAGGTTTATATTTTTTATATAGCTATGAACAGATTTTCCATATATAAAATCAAGTACGCGGACAAGGTTGCCGCTGTCATCTTCGATCGAATATCCGTGCATGAAGTTTTTGTGTTCGCTTGCAAGATCCAGAATCCTGGCCTCTTTTTTTGGACTTCGAAAACATTCATACTTGATTCCACCGATGCTGGACATAAACTTTTCATGAAAAACCAGCTTGATAATCTTTTTGCTTCCATTCTTCAAGTCGGTGGCACGTTTCACCCAAAACTTGACTTCATCTTCAAGACCAAATCGCCCTTCTTTGGCATCATGATGAATAAGATAGGGTTTTTCGCCAAGCACAACTATGTCCCCATATTCCACACGAAAAAAATCCGTAGTATCAGTATGAATTCGAAAAGGACGTGAAGACCGTCTGATAGGAAGGTGGCGGGAAACCATTTTGCGCAGGTCTTCTTGAGATAGTGATTTTGTCATAATGGCTTATCCTTAGATAGTTTAAGGGACTCGGAAAAATATCGAACTACCTTTCAGCAACATTTTAGCTATTTGAACTGCAAAAGCAAGTATATTCTTCGGATCTCTCAATTCCTTCCATTACCAAATTACACGAAATGATGGAACAACTTGTTTGGTAGTCATTAGGAACGTGGATATTTATAGTTCTTGGTCAAGCCCAATCTACTTCATTTCAATTTGTGTAATTGGATTCCATGCTAAACGACCTTCAATCAATTGTTTTGTTCCCCGACTGTTCCCAGCATCATCATGCCTGTGTTGATCCCGATCCCAATTTGAATGGGAATCCATCCTCTCTGTTTCCGTTCTTCATTGTACTTTTCCAGGAGTTGCAACATAGCGATAGCAGCCTGGACGGAATGGTCGGCTTCTTTATCAAAAAGCGCCATGATGGCATCGCCCATATATTTGTCGATAAATCCTTGATGATAATGTACCAGAGGACCCATTTTGCTCAAATAGGAGTTAATAAAACGGAAGTTGTCTTCAGGTGTCATCTGTTCGGAAAGGGTGGTGAAAGAACGGATGTCTGAGAAGAGAATGGACATTTCACGTTGTATTTGATCCCCTAACGCTATATCAAGAATGCTTTTTTTATCCAATAAATTTAAAAGCTCAGGAGGAACAAAACGCTGATAGGCTGCTGTAAGCTGCTGCTGCTGTTTTAAAGCTAGTTGTTGTGCCTGATATTTTTCCTTTTTTAAAGTATTGAATCGATCTGCCAATCCTAGTGAAAACAATACAACTTCCATTACTGAACCGATTCTCCACATCCAAATGATTAAAAAAATATTAGGCAACAGACCTATTTGTTTCAACATGAATATAAATAATCCGGTCAACCAGATAAACCATGCAATTAAATAGTAGTATGCAGGACGATAACCTTGCCTGAGACAAACAAAACCGCATGTAATAACTATGGGAATTTCAATGATTCCCATTACTATCACTCCTGTAAAACCAATGGTATACATTCCAGTTAGAGAGAACAGCATTCCCGATAGACCCATAAAGAGCATAAAAATGAGTATCTTATCTAATCGTGGAATAGTTGTGTATGAGTTCAAGTATGATCGTGAAAACTGAGTAATCCACACTCCTCCAATAGCAAGTCTATTTGACAAAGCTCCAAACCATTTTTGGCCGATCTTAAATTGAAAAACACTCAAAATAGCTTGCTATTACTTGGGCTTTGCTTTAACATATCAAGATCAAATAGATAGGCGGGAGACAACGGTCTCTAAACTGAAATGAATCATAAAACTAACTGACGGAGTCCTATGCTTATCAAAAACATCCTGAGCAAAACGAAGATATCTTTTAGTTTCGAGTTTTTTCCTCCAAAAACAGACGTCGGCTGGAAAAAACTCTTTCTTGCTATTTCAGATTTGATGCCGCTTAAACCATCCTATGTAAGCGCTACTTATGGCGCAGGAGGAACTACTCGCGATCGAACGCACAATCTTGTTTTTCAGGTCAGGAAAGAAACAGATCTGACCGTTGTGCCTCATTTGACATGTGTTAATTCTACCAGAGATGAAATCAAGTCAATTCTTAAAAAATATACCGAAAACTGCATTGAAAATATTCTTGCATTGCGCGGTGATCCACCAAAAGACCAAACAGAATACGCCTGGGCTGAAAATGATTTTGCGCATGCCGCAGAGCTGGTATCGCTTATTAAAAAACATTTTCCGCACATAAGCATTGGCGTTGCAGGTTTTCCTGAAGGCCATCCTGAAACCTCAAACAGACTCAAGGAAATCGAATACCTTAAAGCAAAAGTTGATGCCGGGGCCGATTATATAGTTACCCAACTCTTTTTTGATAATCGAGACTTCTATGATTTTTGCGAACGATGTGAATTAGCCGGAATCCATGTTCCAATTCTTGCGGGAATCATGCCGATTACTACCCGCAACGGAATGATTCGCATGGCGGAACTGGCTGCAGGTGCCCGTCTGCCCGCCAGTCTTTTAAAATTGATTGGCCGGGCTGAAAGTGACGAATATGTAGAAAAAGCAGGTATTCACTGGGCAGCAGGACAAGTGCGTGATCTTATTGATAATAATGTTCGAGGAATTCACTTTTACACTCTTAACAATTCTCGAGCAACTTTGAAAATTTACGAATCTCTCGGTGTTACAGACTCAGTACAATTATCGGCTTAATACCTGCATTACATGCGGTCGCCGCTCCATCGTAATTTGGTTTTCAGAACATCAAAATAATTCTGGTCCGGCATAGTTATCATATTAACGAAATATCGCCCTTTCCTGATAATGATTGTATCTCTTTCGCTTATTTCAAGACCTGTTTGACCGTCAAAAGTCAGCATGATGTCTGAAGACTCTTTCGTAAGCCTGATTTTTATTAATGCAGAGTCAGGAAGGATTAGCGGGCGGTTTGCAAGGGTAAAAGGACAAATGGGGGTCATTATAATAGCCGGTACGGCAGGATGGATAATCGGACCGCCGGCGGAAAGCGAATAAGCTGTTGAACCGGTTGGGGTTGAGATAATAAGACCGTCAGCCCTGTATGTAGTCAGGTAGCGATCGTTTATATATGTTTCTACATGCGCAAGCCTTGCAAGAGTACGTTTGTTTATTACTACATCGTTCAGTACCGTTTCACGAACGAGTTCTTTTTTATCCCGAATCACTTTGACCTGAAGGCGCATCCTGGGTTCTGTAATAAACTTGTTATTCAAAACGGTTTCGGCAGTAGAAAAGAGGCTTTCTTCTGATACTTCAGCCAGAAAACCGACTTCGCCAAATTTGGCTCCAAGAATCGGGATATTTTGGTCGCCTATCCAGCGAACAGCGTTTAAAAAAGTTCCGTCTCCTCCTAATACAAAAATGCAATACAGGTCCGAAGGCGCGCAGGTTTTCCTTTTTCCGGAATGCATGCGACCGGGAAACGAGCTTTCTTTTCTTACAACGTTTATATCTTTCGACTGCAGCCACTTTTCAAATTCATCAGCCCTTACGGTTGTCTTTTTATCCGGTTTTACTACCAATCCTATTTTTTTCAAAATATAGATTAACTCCTTAAGGAATGTGGATGAAAAAACGATTTTACAAATCGACAATCATCAGTCATCAGTTAAAACAAGCCTGCTTTTTGAGAAGTTACAAAACATTCTCTTAGCATTCATAGTTATATATGATATTTAGTTCAAGAAAATTTTTTAAATTGTTTAAAAAACATACAGACTTTCGGCATCCTTCATTTTCCGGTTTACACTTTTGAACAATCTTGCGCAAAGGCGCCAAGGCGCAAAAAAAAGCGTAAACTGCTCAGGCTATTAATTTCATGGTTCAAAATCTTCAATTTTTAAGGAGGTTTATGTTTGTGAAAATAAAAATGTTTTTTCGCTCCATTTTTATATTACTTCTTTTTTTGACTATCCAGCTACATACATCTACATGCCTGGGAGAAAAGATTCCTGTGGTCGCCAGCATATTTCCGATTACCGATATGGTAAGACAGATTGGAGGTAAATATGTTGATGTCGTCACAGTCATTCCAACAGGCGCAGGCCCACATACATTTGAGCCTAAGCCCAGTCTGATAAAAAAAATTTCCCGGGCACGGATTTTCTTTATGGTAGGAACCGGTCTGGAATTCTGGGCAGAAAAATTTATTAAACTGTCAGAAAATCATTTAACCGCAGTTGTATTATCGGAAGGCGTTTCTCTCATATATAATACAGCAGAACATCATCGTGGTGACTCAGATCATCATTATGATCATGCCAATCCTCATATATGGCTTGATCCTGAAATTGCAAGATCAATGATCGATAAAATTACAATTGGTCTTTGCAAAATTGATGATAAACATTCAGAATATTATAAACAAAGAAGTAGAGCGTATTTAGATGACTTATATGAGTTGCATCTTCTTATAAGCAGAACGGTTGAAAAATTCAGAATCAGAAAATATGTTGCATTGCACCCTGCATGGGATTATTTTGCCAGACGCTATGGTCTTGAGTGTGCAGGCGTCATAGAAACTGCTCCCGGTAGAAACCCGACGCCAAAACAGATCAAGAAAATTGTCTCAAATATAAAGAAGCACAAAATTCGTGCAGTATTTGCCGAGCCCCAGCTCAATCCAAAAGTTGCGGAAGTGATTGCCAGAGAGGCGAAGATTAAAGTCCTTCTGCTTGATCCAATAGGAGGGCCGAAGATTAAAGGACGCGACACTTATATTGATCTCATGAAGTATAATCTGAATATCTTGCAGGGAGCCATGCTTTGAAAGATCGGGCAATGAATATCGGAGAGAAAAAGGACGTTTTTGCAGAACTTCATGATGTCTGGGTCAGGTATAATGTGAAATGGATTCTGAAATCAATATACTTGAAATGTTATGAAGGTGAAATTCTTGGTATTGTCGGTCCGAATGGGGGTGGAAAATCGACTCTGCTTAAGGTTATTTTAGGTCTTGTGCGTCCTGAAAAGGGTAGCGTGCAATTATTCGGACGCATGCCGGACAAGCGCGGCGGATTAGAGGTCGGATACCTTCCTCAGATTTCTCATGCTGATCGATCATTTCCTGTAACCGTACTTGATGTTGTTCTTATGGGACTTTATGGCAGAACAGGCTTTTTTAAAAGGCCGGGGCGCAGCGCTAAAGAGATTGCAATGAACATGCTTTCCAGGATAAACATGGCTGACCATGCAAAAGAGTCCTTTGGAACTCTGTCCGGCGGGCAGCAGCAAAGGGTTAATGTTGCACGAGCATTAGTATCAAAGCCAAAACTTTTAGTCCTGGATGAACCTTCAACCGGAATAGACACTGTCGCTCAGGAAGAGTTTTATGAATTACTGGCAGAATTTCGTGATGAGCTGGGTATATCAGTGATCATGGTGTCACATGATATAGGGGTTATTACAGCACATGCGGACAGCGTTGCATGTCTGAATACACAACTGCACTATCATGGTGAACCTGATTTATGTTTTAAACCGGAAGTAATGGAAAAAATTTATGGAAAGAATTTGAAAGTTATGATTCACGATTCAAGGTGTGTGACCTGTTACAAGAGACATGAAGACCATGATTGAAATACTTAATCTTGAATTTATGCGAAACGCATTTATGGCTGGAATAATGCTCAGTCCTGTGCTTGCTGTGGTTTCATTTTTTGTTGTGCTTCGCCGCTTCTCATTTATTGGTGTTGGTGTGGCGCACTCGGCATTCGGAGGTGTAGCTTTAGGATCACTTCTCGGCATATCTCCGACGCTCACAGCGTTGGGCTTTTCAGTGGCTGTTGCCAATGGCATAAGTTATATAGGAAGACAAGGAAAATTGAGTACAGATACAGCCATCGGAATCTTTTTTGCTCTCGCAATGGCTCTTGGTGTCATTTTTATCGGAATGTCAGATCAGTACAACGTGGATCTTTTCGGGTATCTTTTCGGTAATATTCTTGCAATTACCAATCAGGATTTGATTACTATCGCCGTATTGGGAGGCATGGTTCTTGTTTCTATTTTTTTATTTTTCAAGGAATTGCTTTTTGTTGCGTTTGACAGTGAGGTTGCATCTGTAAGCGGAATGCCTGTGGCTTTTCTTGATCATTTTTTCATGACACTTCTTGCCCTGTCTGTAGTGATCAGTATAAAGATTGTCGGTATAGTCCTTGTGTCATCTCTTCTGGTTATCCCCGGAGCAACAGCTTTTCAGATAACTAATCGTTATATTTCAATGATTGTAGTTTCTATTGCAGTATCCCTGGCAGCAACCATCGGAGGTTTGTTGATCTCATATTATGCAGACCTGGCATCAGGCGCAACCATTGTTATACTGGCATCTATTATTTTTTTTATAGCATTTACAGTCGGCCGATTTCGCAAAGGTCGGAAAATTTAAGGCAGGGAACGTATTGAAATAAAAGTAGTTGACACTTTTATTGGAAATTGTAAGGAACATGGTATGAGTATGGTGGAATTATCAAAACGTTTAAAAATATCCCAGCCCACAGTAAGCCAATCAGCAAACCGTGGTAAAAAGATTGCAAAGGAAAATAGACATCCTTCATTTTGTAGTTTACACTTTTCGGAAAAGAGCAAACTCTCAATAATTTTCTGAGCCCTCTGAAACGCCTTATTTTCAGGCATTCTACATGGCATGAAAAAAATTAAGCTTTTTTTGCAAAAACCCCAAAAGTGTAAACTACTTTTGGGGTGTTATGAAAGATGCCGACATTTGACTACTTTTCGATTCCAGCTCTTGCCTGCACTCCTTTCCGGAAATAATGTTTTACTTCCTTCATTTCTGTAACCAGATCTGCTTTGTCAATAATTCCTGGGTCTGCATAACGTCCTGTTATGACGAGTTCTACGTTTTTTGGTTTTGCGGCAATTATATCAAGAATGTCTTGCGCTGAAAAAAGCTTTAGCTCTACAGCAACATTTGCTTCTTCCAGTATGACGACATTATATCTATCTGAAGAAAATATGGATATCACCCTTTCAAGTCCTCTTTTGGCGACTTCAATATCAGCCGGCGCCGGCCTGCCTTTTATAAAGTGACCAGTTCCAAACTGTTCTACGACGATAAGATTGGAAAATCTTTTTAGCGCTTTTATTTCATTGTAATCTCCCATTTTGATGAACTGGGCTATAAAAACCCTCAGTCCGGCACCGGCAGCTCTTATTGCCAGACCCAAAGCGGCTGTAGTCTTTCCCTTCCCATTGCCTGTATAAACCTGTACATATCCCTTCACAATCTGCAACCTTTGAAAAATGCTCCATTTTGCCCAATTTTTTGCGTTTCCTCAAGGATGGTTTCGTATTTCCAGAACCTTGCCCAATGCCAGGGCATAAACAGGTTTACCTTCCAGAACAGTCTTGTGCCAACCCTTGTACTCTACCCGCATAAATGGCGCCTCTTTTCGATACCCGTTACAAAAATGGATTTCCGTATGTTTATGACCTTCAATCCGTCTTTGCCAGTAAAGGGTTCGATCTCGATATTCCTTCAGCTTTTCTCCTGAAGCGATAGCGTCAAACCATTTCCTGTGCAATATCAGATATAAAGCCTTCATAATCACAGCATTCCTATCCATACGCCTGCCCGGTAAAGTTAGGAACGTGGACGAAATAGCTTCCCTGTTCTTAAGGATGCAGATACACATTCCCTGAGCAAAAAAATATCCAATTTAAAACATAGCACTCAAACTCACTGATAAAATATTTGTATCATATTCTGAGTTCAAATAAGGGTTACCACTATTATCAGCGCCATCACTCGCCTTCTTGCTCTTATATTCATATTTCAGTCCTGCTGTCAGCCAATCCTGTATTTTGTAACCAAGACCGCCTCTGGCGACATAAGTATTGAAATACTTTTTATCGCTGCCGGATCTTTCATTTAAATAATCATTATTAATCCACTCAACTCCCAGGTTGAAAGAAAGCCTGTTTGCAAGGTCTTGATTAAGACTCAATCCCACCAGAGTATCCAGATACGATGAAGCATCATTATCAGGAGAACCTTTGTGAGATCTTTGCAGGCTCAAAGAGAGCCGGGTCCTTTGCGCTGGTTGATAATTCACCACGGTCTCAGCCACCCAGGAGCTATCATCTTTGTATTTTTGATCATTATTATCAAACTCGTTATCGAACTTCTTGTCACCATAACCAAGTTTGACTTCCCCGCTCAATTTTCCACCAGGCTCAAATCTTGCGCCGATAAAATAATCATTAAGTCTGTAATCCTGAGAATTTATGCTGTTCCAGTCAGGAGCGATGGAAATTCCATCGTTCTGACTGTCATATTCGGCATTGGTCCGGCGGTACTGAGCAAACACAGAGGTCTTGCCTGTTAATTTTACAAAAAAAGAGGCTCCATATGCATTATCAGTCCGATCTTGCCATTCATCATTGATCAGATCAAAACGCTCCACATAATTTTTATACATTAATTCCAGAGTATATTTTTCAAAAAAACTATAGCCGGCAGCTACCTCAGCCATGTTATTCCATCTTTCGGTTTTGACGCCTACATTATAGTTATTAGCTGTTCCATACGGATCTTTGGTACGCACAAAATTATCGCTTGCGCGAAGATAAAGCCCGAAAGGTGTTTTCAGACCCATTGCCATATAAGGTTTGTGAGCCTGATAATTATTTTTATTATTATCCGAATATGCCACCATGTCGACACCATACCCCGCGTTAAAAAAATTACCTGGAGCGCCACCTGCATAACTCAAACCTATGGATGGAGTTATGGTATTGATATAGTCACCTTCTTCGCCTGTTTTTGCAGAGTAAATATTGTCATTATATTCACCCTTATATGTTATCTCCGGCGCCACTTTTAACCTGCCGAAATGAATATTTCCCTGAGCAAAAACATGAGGCGCCAAAAAGAAAAACACGATACACATCACAGACAAACCATACTTTATTGAATGGTATCTTCTCCTGATCATTTTATCACCCACCCTTTTTTTTACTTTAATTTTTATTTTGCAAAAGAATGTACCATAGTTATTTGCAATTTATTTTACCACGAAATTTGAATAGGATACAAAAGAATCTTATTCTCTTTGCACAAAATCTTATTTCACATACTACAGACCTTCAAATTAAGTCATTTCACAAGGCTAAAGTCAAGTATTTTTATATGAAATTTGAGTTCTTATCCTTTCTTTGCCAAAAATCGCATAACCAAACTCTTCAACTCTTCGTTATTTTCCGGAACAATTCCAATCACAACCGCATCATCAGGATAATATTTCCAGACCCGATCCACAGCCTTTTTCCAACGCTTTGGGTCAAGATCCAGAGATCGCTGAAACAATCTTTGAAACTTTCTAATCCCATCTTCCCGAAACAAAATTGCGCCCTTCCCTTCCCTCCCACTTCCCACTTCCAGCTTTAAGCTTTCATCAACATTTATTTTCATCCCTTCCAAAGAAAGTCGTCCACTTATCCAGCCATCCCTTCCCACAAGGAAAGTCATCCCTCCATCCTCTAATTCCGACCTCCGTCCTGCAACATCCGTCCCATTGCCTTCTTCTCCTGCGTCCTTCAGCCTTGAACCTTGAACCTTAAACCTTAAACCTTCTTCTTTCAACATACTCGCCCGCCATACCCAATACCATGCCACATCAAAAAGCATGTCAGAATCATTTGGAGCGCAATAAATTCCGACATCAAAGCATTCTTCCGCCAATGGAAGCCATTTGTTCACATATCTGTATGGATCGTAACTCTTAAACGAATAGCATTTGCCTGAATTATACCAGTATATTCCATTCGCCGGATTAAGCCGCACAGCCTCTTTCAAACTTGCAATCGCCAGTTCGTTATACTCCGATCTCCGTTCTCCGACTCCCGACACCCGATCCTTGATCTCCGTACTCATATAGTATTCGGCCAGCTTAAAGTGATACTCTGCGTTGCCCGGATTGTGATCAATGGCTTCCTGAATTTCGGCAAGATATGGTTTCCGGTTCAAATTCATAGCGGAGTTCCACTCTGCAGCGTATTTTGTCTCTGCAAAAAGATGACGGCCTGTTGTGAAAACAGAGGCTGCAAAGGCGAAAAATACCATGCAGAACATTACGATTCGCACAGTCCTCGTCAATGAAATTTTTCGAACTTTGTAAAAAAAAGACTCGCTGTACCCACGACCCTGCCTGTGAAGCGCAGCATAACCGATCCCCAGCAATGCAGCCAGGGTTAAAGGATTTGCCGGTATGTGCATGTTGAACTCAAAGTAGCTGTTAAATCCTGCAGAAAGAAGCCCGGCCATCGCCCCGCAACCTATTCCCAGGGCATAATAATTTTTTCTTTTTTTCCAGATGCGGACCATTTTAATGAGATAAACCGCAAAGGCAATAAAAATCAGAAAACCTCCAGCGATTCCGATCTCGGCGCCTGCCTTAATCCAGTCGTTATGGGCACGCCCACAGCCTGACACTCTATCATCATAATTCTGGATATATCTCGGATAGAGATAACGGAAATTTCCCCATCCCACGCCCATGACCGGATAATCCCGAAGCATCGGCATTATTGAGCGGGTGGTCATAAGGTGGCTATCCATACCTTTGGTTTGTTTAAATTGATCAAAGGTCTTGTCAATCCCGACGTTAAGCCCCCAGATAAAAAAAATCAGGCAAAAAACCATGGCAGCTACGCCGTACTTACAAAACCGCTTTTTTGTAAAAAACAACACAGACATCAGGAACATGGAGCCCGCAAAAGACAGGATGCCTCCACGGGAACCTGACAACAAAAGGGACAACGCCATAATAGTGCCCGCAAAAAACAAGAAGATGATTTTCGGTTGTACCGACTCAGGAGAAAACCAGCTCACTGCACGTTGTACAATTGATCCATGCCCGCCAGACTGACCTCCGAATCCTGATATCCGACCTCTGACATCCAATCCTCGCTTCTTCATGGCTATCATAAACCCGAATGTCAACGGAACAAGCATTCCCATATAAGCGGCAAAATGATTCGATCTGATAAAAGTACCGCCGGCAAAACGACCGCCGCCGTTAAGGCTCTTCCACCACCACTCCCCGGGCGTGATGCTGAAAACCTGAAAAATAGCATAAACCGCCTCAAAAATGCCCACAAAAACAAGGACACCAATAAGAATATTGATTCGCTTTTCGGATCCGGCAGTATTAAGTACAAGGAAGAACATCCCCATATAAGCAGCTAATTTGAGCCATTCAACGATGGCGGAATGGAGATAATAAGCAAGACATGTCCATCTGCTTCCGTCCAAACCGGAATCTTTGACATTTGCCGCAACTTCAAAAATTTGCATCTTGTCGACAAATGTTCGAGGTGAAAGAAATGCTATCCAGGAAGACGGAAGAGGCGCCATCTGTAGTCCGATAATAAGAAGAATCAGAATCAAAAACAGGTTCACAGGAGTCTTTACCCACTCCAGAGTATCGGTTCTTGAAAATATCAGCTTATCCACAAACCAGATAGCCAGAAAAAAGAAAACTCCGAATTCTATCAGACTATATGCCCATACATGAACAGACCCGAAAGCAAAAGGAGCAAATATAAGGAGAAAAATAACTCCCACAAAAATAACTCGGTCACATATGCTTTGATTTTTAATCATACCTTATTAAAAGCTCATCAGCTTCGCTCTTTGCGCAATGTATATGCTCAACTTGTCTCAATAATCTCATATCCGTTTTTCTGAAGTGAGTTTATAATCGGTTCCACCTGACATGGCTTCAACCTGAAATAATAAATATTTTCATCTGTTCTGTGTGATGCCATCCCTACACTTATTATCTGTCCTCTATTATCTTGTATAATACGAGAAACATCTTGAAATGCATCCGGTTTTTTGCCAAGCGCTACATCTATACGAGAACTATTGGTCAAGAGCCCCATCATGCTGATAAATGCTCCCAGAATATCTGTTGTTGTGATAATGCCAACCAGTTTCCGGTCTTTAACTACAGGGATTCCACCAATTTTGTGTTTGTAGATAATTCGAGCAGCAGTTTCAATATCAGAGTCAGGGTGAAGCAAAACAGGCTCCTTTATCATAATATCTTTCAGTGTCAGATCCGATACCATTGATGGAATAAATGCCTGCTTCAAATCTGTCAGGGTAACAAAACCTATAAAATTATTCTCATCATTTACTACCGGAAGATGTCGTATGGAATGAGAATTTACAAGATCAAAAGCATCCTGTACGGAAGCGTTTTCAGAAATAGTAATAGGATTTTTGATCATTATTGATCTGATTCGCATGGATAGTATTCTCCTGTTAAGAAACGTGGACGAAATAACTTGAGTGTAACCAAAATAGAACATTTATCTGTTCAATTTGCAGCTTCATCATTTGCAGCTTCTCAATAAATGGAGGCTTTAAGGTGATGAAATTGATGATCCCGGATTGTTGATTTATGATTGAAGGTTGTTTCTAAATCGACAATCTTTGGAAATCTACCACTACATCCCTGTAAAATCAAAACTTAATTTTGTTTGAAACTTTTCTATCCTTTTGAATATCTCTTTTAACATTGTCTGCTCTATGATGGAAAGCTTCTTCGGATTAACATAATTATTCGGCTTTTTATTTTCATCAATAACCGATGCGATCTGCCGTATAAATCTTAACTGCATCAGGAAGCTGTACGACTGTTCTATTTCATTATACTCCTGCCAGTGCAAAACTTTTTTCAAATAAAGTTGATGCAGCCTTTCCTGAGTATTAGTTTCTTCAATTTTGTTTTTTAGCGCATATATCCTTGCAAAATCAACAATTGGCGTCATGGCGCTCTTTATATCAAAAGAGTTCTGGTGTTCACCTTTTGACTCAACTAAAAAACTCCTGAAAAAACCTATCGGAGGTTTAAAGTGGAGGGCATTTTCAGTTAAATGGCGAAAAAAACCCGCCCACCCGACAAGAGAATCAAAAAGATATTTGCGAAGCTCGGTTATAAGGTTCATATCTCCATACGCGCCGCGAAAATCAAAGAAAATACTTGATTTAAGCAAATCTTCAGGTTCCGCAGCATGAATCCATGCTGAAAAATATTTTTTCCAGGTGGATAACGGCCGGCACCATTTGGGGTTTTTCGCCATTACATCCCCCTTGCAAAAACTATATCCTGCCTGATCAAGCCAGGAGCAAACCTTTTCTCCAAGTTTTAAAAAATAGCGCCCTGCCCTCTCTTCCGATTCCTTTGATACGTCTTCAAATATTATTGCATTATCTTGATCCGTCTTAAGTGTTTGCTCTTTTCTCCCCTCGCTTCCTATAATTACAAATACAAATCCAGCCGGTGGCTGGCCCAATTCATCAATTGCAAACCCAATCAGTTTATTTAAAATAGCATCTGAAATTGTTGTTAAGAGCCTTGTCACATTTTTTGCTTTAGCCCCGCTATTGATAAGTCCCTGGATTAATTCAGGCAACTGTCCGTGTTTGTCTGTGATTTTCTCAATGCTGTCTGCTGTGCTGATCTCGCGAATAAGAAATAGCGGTGACTTTCCCTGAGCTGCAACCAGATCACTATTGGTCACAACGCCTACAACTTTTTTATCTGAATCTGTGACGGCAAGATGTTTTATATTTCTCTTCATCATTGCTATAAGAGCTTCGAAAACAAGGGCATTGTCTGAAATTGTGCCTGAAAGATAAGACATTATATCGGAAACGGGCTTTTTAATATCAAGCCCTTTTGCAACAACTTTCTTTCTCAAATCAGTATCAGTAACTACGCCCACAAAATCTCCACCAGGTTTTTTTATAAAAATGGAACTGCATCTATTACTGCTCATGATTGCTGCTGCCTTCCGGATCGGAAAATCCGTGTCACAGAAAACCAGATCTCCAGTAAAAATACTTGCGACAGACCGGCTGAAAAATTGCGAAGATTCCTCCTTTGACCGGATACTCTTTGCAACAATTTCAGCATAAGACCTGTTAAGCATCCGCTTGCCGAAAGCATCGGTAAAATATTCGGAAAAAATCCCATGTTGTGAGCAAGTATGCAGAAAACTCTTTTTAGGCAGAATATAAAAATCCGAATCTTTATTTATTTTCAGCGTCCGAACAGCAATTCCATCATTTAAAAGCATGGAAATTCCGCCATAGATATTTCCTTTGTTTAAGAATACATGAAGTGTTTTTTTACCGTTCTGTTCATAATACCGTTCAGCAGCGCCTTTTTGAATTATATAAAGACATTCAATCCTTGATCGCTCCTGAACAAACAAGATTGTATTTTCAGGATAATGAACCATAGAAACTTCAGAAGCTATTTTCTTGAGTTCCTCTTCAGGAAGAAAAGAAAACGGAACCACACCAGACAAGAATTTAAAAGCCTTTTCGTTCATTAATAAAAGTTTCCCAAATGATTCGTTATGCTATAATGTTAATAGCTTAGAATTAAAAGTGAAAACTGACTATTGAAGATTGAAGATTGGTGGTACGCCTTCGGCGTGCTAATTGATAAACCAAAGTTTTTTAAAGATTATCCTCTTGTATATTAATGTTTTAAAGGGAATATAAATATATAAAAATAGCAGCATTCCTTAAATCTTAAATCTTAAATCTTAAATCTTATATACCATACGCCTTCTGTGATTAATTCAAATAATTACAAGATGTTAAATCATTTGGGAAACTTTTATCATTAACTTTCCTTTCGCTCAATCCCTAAATCCCTAAATTCCTAAATCCCTAAATTCCTCAATTCCTCAATTCCTCAATTCCTAAATTCCTCAATTCCTAAATTTGTTTTAATTCCTAAATTCTTCAATATTCAGTACGACTATAATAAGTCTTTTGAGAAGCATTTCTTGCTTCTTTTAGAGTATAAATACCTTTTTTTGCCAGAAGCGGAATCAATTTTAGAAATATTTCACCTGTCGCAATAGCATCGCCAAGAGCAGTATGCCTGCCGACAACACTTATACCCAAACGTCCGGCAATTGCTTCCAGGTTGTGATTATTATGGGCTGGATGCACAACTGCTGAAATAAGCATGGTATCTATCACAGGATTTATAAATTTTACACCTGTTTTTGCTTCTTTTATTTGCAGCATACGCATATCAAAAGCTGCATTATGGGCAACAAGAACGGTATCCTCAACAAATCGATAAAACATTGGCAATACATTATCAATAGTTGGCTGGCCTTCGAGCATTTCAGACCGAATCCCATGAACCCGTATTGATTCATATGGTAAAGAACGCTGCGGATCAATAAACTGATTAAAGAGTTCATCACGCAACAGACGGCAATTTACAATCCGAACGGCTCCGATGGAAATGATTTCGTCCCCTCCTCCTGGATTCAATCCTGTTGTTTCAGTATCAAAAACTGTAAACGTCAGTTCGGTTAACGGGCGACTGTCAAGTTCAGGAATCTGACCGGGCTGGCTGAACAGGTCAAAATCATAAAACTCCGGACGGCTTTCAGGTAAAATCGTTATACTTCTTGTGCTAACATGTTCAGGAGTTTCAGCAACGGGCAACAATAAGCGAAGATATGATTTATCTTTTGATTTTTTGTGCGAATAAGACCATATTTCCGCTTTATGATAATCAATCACTTCTTTCAATGTTAATGAAATCCGCTCCTTTTCAACAATTAAAACCTGTTCATTCCACTTTCGTAAGGTTTCGGTTTTTATCGGCATGCCCTTCCAGACAAGATCAATATTTACAAATTTTCCCTTTCTCTCCGGTTCACATGTAAATTCAGATTCTCCTGTTTCATTCTTTAATTCATTCAGTACAAAGAGCATAGATAGAATTATGGAATAGCTGTCAACCTTAATCCATATCTCCTCATCACAATTTTCAAAATTAATAAGGATGTTCAGCTTCTCTCCGGCCTTTCTTATGATCGATTCGACAATATCCTTGCCTGGCATCGGAACAAGAGGCCAATATGTTTTAATACGGCTGGAATAATCTGAAACAGTTTTGTCAAGAACATTACCTATACTTATGGATTCCTTATTTATAATTTTACCAAATGAGTTCAGTTGTTTCTTGTCCATATCAGGATGCTCAAGCATAACTTCATTAGCGGCCTTGATACCGGCCAGGGAAGAACGAATACCAACTGCAAGAGATTGCAATATAAAATCCACATTACCATCTTTTTCAAGTTGTTGTGTAATATCGTAAAATATAAGTATAAATCCTGTAAACCGATTCAGATGGCTTAAAATTGGCGCGGCTTCGACGCGTAAAAACATGTTTCCCTTATCTATAATAACAAAATGCGAAACTATATTCTGCTCCTTTCGCTTTAATTTTTCAGCTATTTCATCAAGTGCATGCACAATAAGATTTTTGTCAATTACGCCGAATACACTGCGGCCAAGACCTATAAATCGTCCTGATTCGGATAGAGGTTCAGAGTCAATGGAATTGTTATTATTACTTGCAAGGAATTGCTTGACACGCTTGTTATATAAAAGAATCCGTCCTTCTGCATTACAAACAAGCACACCTTCAGGCAGCTCGGACATAATGGCCGCCAGTATGTTTTTCTCCTCTTCAGATTCCGCTCTTGCAAAATAAATCTTTTTCTCCACATTGTTCTGCAAATCTTCATAACGATCTGCCGCCTCATTTACAATTTGAGCAAGGCGTATAATATCTTTGCTTCCTTCAATCTTAATACGGTGTGACGGATTTACCGAATTTATTAAAGTAGCCTCTTCCGCAAGTCTGCCCATCGGAAGAATACAGGTGTGGAAAATTCCATCTAATGCAAATCCCAATCCGGCCAACAGGAGAAAAACAGCGCTGAAAATATATACGAAATGTTGTTTGATGATATTGATTAAAAGAGACTTTTCTTCCGGCGACAGATGATGCCAGAACAAAACAGCAAGGATGGAAATAATAATTAAGGTGATTGAAACAGAAACGGCTGCAAACCACCAGAATTTATTTTTTGGATTCATTCAGGATATCTTCAGGTAATTCTTGTTGAGGAAGTTATTTCGTCCACGTTCCTAACCGCACAGCTCGCAAAGCCGTGGAAGTTATTTCGTCCACGTTCCCTATCAGTTTATTATCTTCATAAAGAAAAACAGTTGAATTATTGTTGGGTATTAAAAGCCGGATTTCTTTGCCCGGATTCACAAAATCATCAAAAAGATCTATTGAGAACCCAAAGCTGTTTAACTGTACACGAATATGTCTTTTTAAAAACCCCTCTTTAAGTCTATAGCTGAAAAGACTGACTCTTTTTGCGCCACGTAAATATTTCAGGCCTTTTTCGCCAGGCTCTCTGTTTATTGTAATATTAACCTGTGTTCCCTCAATTGTTCGATGGCCGGATAGCGGCTTTTGAATTATAATGACATTTTTTGGTTTATCTTTATGAAAAGAAGATTTTATCTCCCCAAGCAACAGATCGCTCCTTTCGATTAAGAGTATTGCATCATCAAGAAAAAGCCCTTCAAGATCAGGCATCTTATATGCTTTTGGCTGAACCCCAATGCTCACAAGAAGATCCACACTCTCTTCCCGCTTTATCATAGCGCCTGATGAAGGAGTCTGGGTAATAATTACCTCTTTTTTGATATCCTTGCTGTATGTGCTGGATAGTATACCCTGGCGCAAATCGTTTTCTTCCAGGATTATACGTGCCTGTCGGACCGAAAGTCCTTTTAGATTGGGCGTCAAAATAGTTCTGGCGCCTTTTGAAATGATTATCCTGACATCACGTCCCTTTTTTATTTCTGCGCCAGGTCCCGGTTCCTGAAAAATTATGTGGTCTGCTGGAATGTCGGAGCTGTATTCAGATCTCTTAATCTTTGTATTAAGCCCAAGATCCGACAGGATTTCAAGAACATATACTATGTCTTTTCCTGCAAGATCAGGAACGACAATGGTATCTTCACTCTTTATTATAAAAGTGAGCGTGAGATAGGTACTAATCCCGACAATTGCAATAAATGCAATAAATAAAATAGCTATTTTTACAACACGTGCAATCACTTCAGCAACACCGTTTAAAACATACTGAAAAGAAACCGTCCATATTGTCAAGATGGGGAAATGTCATTAAATATCCGTTTTTGGTAACAAGACAGCGAGCATTAAAAGGCAGTCCTGCAAGCTTGTTATCTATAACAAATTCAGGATGCTTATTCAAAAAACATTTTACTACTTCTTCATTTTCCTCCGGTTCTGTGCTGCACACAGAATAAACCAGGGTTCCCGACGGTTTGACAAGATGCGCCAGTCTGTCAAGAAATGCTATCTGCCTCTTTTTGTAAAATATCAGGTTTTTTTTTAACAGCAGCCATTTTGTATCCGGATTTCTTCGCAGAACACCCAGCCCTGAGCATGGTGCATCTAAAAGAATGTGATCGAACATAATGAAACATTTTTTGCTTAAGGGCTTGTTCAAATCGTGAGAGCAGGTTTCAACAATTGAAATTCCAAGTCGATTCATTTCGGATTCCAAGAGTAAAAGCTTCTCTTTGTTTTTGTCAACAGCGAAAATTTTGCCGCTATTTTTCATCATCTGAGCAATATGCCCTGTTTTTCCGCCAAGACCAGCGCATGCATCTAAAACAATATCACCTGGCCGAGGATTCAAAAGAAGGGTGACAATCTGCGATGCCTCATCCTGAACCTGAAACCATCCATCTTTAAAGGCTTTTATTTCCGGAATAGATCTCTCTGGTCTGAAAAAAGAAACTCCATCAGGCGCATAATTCGTTTGCTTGATCTTTTCAACATCATCTTCAATGGATTTAATCAGTTTTTCGCGGGTAGTTTTGAGTCTATTTGTGCGTATGGTAATAGGAGGAATTTTATTTATTGCATTGCAAACCGCTTCGGTTTCTTCAAAGCCAAAGCGGTTCAGCCATCTTTTTATCAGCCATTTTGGAAATGACTTTTTTGCTGCCAATGCACCTGCGGGGTCTTTATCAGCGTCCGGAAAGGGAACTTTTTTATATCCCCTCACAGCATTGCGCAAGAGCGCATTTACAAACTTAGCAATCCAGGGCGCAGATAGTGACTTGGCCATTTCAACAGATGTATTAACTGCGGCAAAGACAGGTATCTTATTTAAATATATTATTTGAAAAAGTCCTAATCGCAGGATGTTTAAAATTCTGGGATCAATCTTGTTTAAACGAGTTTTAGAAAAATAGGCTATTATCCAGTCGAGAGCGCCACGCCATCTCAGAACACCATAGGTCAGAGCATAAAGCAAAGACCTGTCTCTTCGTGAAAAATGAGGATTTCCCGCAAAAACATCTTCTAATATTCTATCCAAAGTTTTGTGTTGTTTATCCAGACTATTTAAGATAAACAACGCTGTTTTACGTGCATCACTTGCCAAGAACTTAACCTCACTTCGCGATTAGTTGAGTGGTTGAGTGGTTGTTTCAATGGCGACTGTAAATCTCGGATTTGTTTTAATGTTTCTTTTGCCCGGGATGTTTAGGGACGTGGACGAAATAACTTCCGCAACTATGCATCACAGCTTCAGGCCACCTTCAACCAATCTCAAATCACAAAAGTATTAAAATAGCTCGCTATTCCTTCAACTTTTGTGATCTGAGGCCGGATTTGAGATTGGGCAAATCTGACCCAAATCTATGCGCCTACTTGCGGAAGTTAATTCGTCCACGTTCCTTATTTCGTGCTTTCTGCAAGTTTTTCGACTGCCAGATTCTTTAATTCATAGAAGATGTCAGTAATTTCTACATTCTGTGGACAGTGTTCCTGACATTGATAGCAGGTCAGACAATCCCAAATCATCTTTGAA
Source organism: Desulfobacterales bacterium (assembly GCA_030611985.1). GTDB lineage: Bacteria > Desulfobacterota > Desulfobacteria > Desulfobacterales > ETH-SRB1 > DAOVDN01. Next base: position 31,101 of record JAUWOS010000001.1, read on the forward strand.
CCTGAAGCCATTTCAATAAGGTCCAAACCGAGACAACACATAATTTGATGCGGCAACAGGCCGAGGATTTCTTCAGGCTTGTCGTAGTTGCCCACCACAGGGCATACGGTAGTGCAATTCTGACAGCCAAAACAACAGGCAAAGGTATTGTCTGTGAGCCGGTGTTCCAAATCTTTGCTTTCTTCACTTTTGAAAGATAGAGGCATATCCGGATCCATAAGTAAATCGAATTTACCTGCTACAGCTTGCTTGGCCAGCTTCATGGGTTTAGGGTAGTCGTGCTTTGACAGATAGACTTGATTTAAGCCCCTGAAAAAAGAAAGAGGAGAAAGAACCATAGGTTCCGGATACGCCCTTTGAACCAGATCCTCACGTACGTTAAACCACAATTCTTTCAGATTGATTCCGGCAGGGCAGACTACTGTGCATCGATCACAGTTTGTGCAAAGGTAAATCCCTTCCTGAATAGCTTTCAACTCTTTCAAACTGAGGTTTTTTCCAGCGGCCAGACTCTTTAGAAAATCCATCTTTTCTGAAGGTAGAATATATTCATTGCGAAAAACCTCAAATGCCATTATGACGGAACACCGCAGGCTGCAAGTTCCGCAGTGCATACAGGCATCCAGCTCCATTGCTTGCCTTGTTGCGATATTTGCCGGGTTCGATTTATCCCTTTCCATGACAGCATTGGCAAGTAAAGATATGGGAGTGACTATGATATGGAACATTTTACTGAAAGGAAGATAGGCCAGGCCAAAAAAGCAGGCAAAAATATGGATATACCACAATGAGTTAGAGATTTTTGCCCGATCCAACGTTGTGGCAATCGGACCGGCAATTTTGGCCAGAGTATATCCTGCAAAGGCCCATTTCGCAGAGGAATGACAGCCGGCGCAATTCATCTCGTGAATTTCCCTGCCTTGTTCCAAAATTTTCCGATCAAATGGTTTTTTCAAATTTGGGGAAACCACGCCAAAATCTTGAATCCAGAAGCTTTCAAGGGCTCGTATTTCCTCTTTGTCATCTATATTGCTCCAAGCATCTACCATGCTTTGAAACTCAGAGTGAGATGTAATTTTTGTCCCTTCCAGAAGTATGCCGGAAATCATAATGACAGCAAGAATAATAATAGCGTAGCGATCCATGGCATTGGTCTTGAGACGAGGCGCCTTTAACATAAATCGTCGATATATTGCGATCCCCAGTCCTGCGATTACCATGATAGCAAAGAGATCTCTTAGGAAAAGAAAAGGATTTAGCGTGGAATAATACTCTCCGAACACAGGCTCGGTTATAAATCTATGAAGAGCATGCATCAAAAGCAGCAGCGTAAAACCGCTATATATGAGCATGTGCATCAACCAACGGAGAAAACTTTCTCCGGCAATCCTTTTCTGTAATACCACATCAAGTATAAAAACCTTGATAAGAATCAGTATCTTTAGGCTGAAAATAACTCCGAACAAGCCTTTGATAGCCGCAGACAATCTTCCGGAAGTTGTGATATCGTCAGATAGTATGCCTATTTTTTGTGAGAACCATGTGGAAATCTTGTAGAGCAACCCGATGGTGAAAATAAAAAGAGAGGTATAAAGAAGGATGGTAAATATCATGTCATACATTTCTTTCATTTGTGAAAAAAAACGCTTATTTAGATACTCGCTGTCTGAATGCCTCATACATAACAACCGCACTTGCCACAGAGGCATTCAGAGAATTTACCTGCCCTTTTTGAGGGATGGAAATCAAAAGATCGCAATGTTTTTTAACAAGAGGACGTATTCCTTTTTCCTCGCCGCCAATAACAATGGCCATCGAATCTGAAAAATCACAGGAAAAAACGGATTTTTTTGCAACTCTATCCATACCTGCAATCCACAGCTTTTTTTTCTTCAAAGCCTTGATCGTATTTACCAGGTTTGTAACCCGTGATAGAAAGATATGTTCAAGAGCTCCTGCAGATGTTCTTGACACAGCAGGAGTAGGGGGCGCTGATCGATCTTTTGGAATAATGACGCCGTCGATTCCAACGCAAAGCCCTGTTCTGATTATAGCTCCAAGGTTGTGAGGATCAAGTATATTATCCAGCAACAACAAAAAGTGCCCGTTATCATTAAGTCCGGGCCTATCAACAATATCATTAAGTTCGACTAAAGGATATGGGCTTGCACTGGCCGCTATCCCCTGATGCAAATCACTTCCTGCTATTGATTTAATCTGCGCATATTTTATCCTTCTTACAGGAATCCTTTTAGATTCGGCAAGCGCTATTATTCCTCCAAGACGCTTTGAAGTTTTATCTTTTGCAATATAAAGCTCAAAGAAATCCCTTCTGTCTGCTTTAAGAGCTTCAAAAACAGGATGAATTCCATAAAGTATTTCTGTTTTCATATTCAAAGTATAAATCACCTGAAATTTTAAACAAGCCAGGAACATGGACGAAATAACGTAAGCGTTCACGGAAGAACCGGTAGTATAAGACTATCTCCCAGCACGTAAGCGTTCACAGGTGCTGTAGATGTGCGTTTTTATGATATTTTTCTATAATTGATACAAGCTCTGTAATAGCTTCTGATAACCGATCATTTACAACAACGTGACGATAAATATCTTTCTTTGCTATCTCTTTCCGGGCATTTGCAAGACGTTTTGCAATTACATCCCTGTTGTCGGTGCCTCTTGATTTCAGACGGGCTCTAAGAGTGTCTAATGACGGAGGCATAATAAAAACGGTAATGCTGTCAGGGTATTGCTTTAATATCCGAATAGTGCCCTGAACATCTATGTCAAGAAGCACATCGTTACCGCACGTTAAACAATTGTTTATAAATTTGGCGGAAGTGCCATAAAAATTGCCATGAACCTCTGCCCACTCCGCCCATTTGCAACTTCTTATTCCTTTTTCAAAATCCTCTTGTGAAATAAAATAGTAGTCAACTCCATTCTGTTCTCTCCCGCGTGGCTTCCTTGTTGTGTGCGATACCGAATAAACCATATTCTTGAATCGGTCAAGCAGAGCCTTGCAAAGAGTTGTCTTGCCCGCTCCCGACGGTGCGGAAATAATAAAAAGATGACCTTTGCTGCAAAAGCGCTTTTTTATTAATTTTTTGTTCTTAATTTTTTGTTCATCCAAAACAGTTCATTCTGATGCGTTAAGAGTGAGGTACCGCTGGGATATTGTTTCCGGATGTAATGCCGAGAGAATAATATGATTGCTGTCCGTAATAATTATAGACCTGGTTTTACGGCCATGCGTTGCATCTACAAGTCGTTTATCATCTTTTGCTTCGTCTTTAAGACGCTTCATCGGAGCGGAATTTGGAGACACAATGGCTATAACCCGATCAGCAACAACATTACTTCCATGACCTATATTCAACAAACTTTGTTCCATGTTGCCTGCGGATTGATTCCCTGGCTGCTTTCTCTTCTTTTGGGTATTCAACAAATCTTGTTCCATGTTACCTCCCTGCATTCTATTCCACATTCTGTACTTGCTCCCGTATCTTTTCAAGCTCAGACTTAACAGCAACAATCATATGTGACATATCTGCATTTCCGGCTTTGGAACCTATGGTGTTGAATTCACGATTAAGTTCCTGCAATAAAAAATTAAGCTTACGGCCGGAAGGATCTTCTGAGTCCATAATAGCATAAAACTGTTTTATGTGGCTTTCAGCTCTTATAATCTCTTCGGAGATATCACTTCTGTCAACAAGAAAAGCAACTTCCTGCGCAATCCGTACAGGATCTATCTCTACGGCATCTCTGGTTAAAATGGCAATACGTTCCTTTAAACGTTCCTGATAATAATATAAAAGACCGCTTGATTCCTTTTTGATTTGATTGATAGACTTTTCTATAAAATCAAGCCGCTTATTAAAATCTTTGACAAGAAAATCTCCTTCTTTTTTCCGCATTGCAACAAGATCGCTTAAAGCTTTGCTGATGCAATCTTCAACAACAGGTCTGCAAGCCTCCACATCTCTATCAATTTGAACAGGTTGTATGATTCCCTCAACATCGGCCAGAAGATTCAGAGGTATTTCAGTATCAATATTAAATTGCTCTTTCAACCGGACAAGAACTTTATAGTATGCTGCTGCTTTGCGCTCATCTATCTCAAAAGCAAACGGAACGTCGGAATTATCTCTAATCTGTATATTAATCTCTATGCGACCTCTATCCACTCTGGATGATATAATGTCCTTTATCTTATTTTCCAGAACAAGATATTTCTGGGGAATTCGTAAGGCAATATCAAGATATCTGCTGTTGTATGAGCGTATTTCAATTAAAAGAGTAAAATCTCCTTCCACCCTTTCCGCTCTGGCAAATGCGGTCATGCTATTTATCATTTTATGTTTCCCCGTTCCCTAAATTCCTAAATTTGCTTTAATCCTTTAATTCCTAAATTCCTAAATTCTTTTCTTTTCTTTATCACTCCACTATGGAAGCCATCTTGAATATTGGAAGATACATCGCAATAACCAGGCCACCGATGGTTACGCCCAGGAATACCAGCATAAACGGCTCAATCAATGCTGTCATATTTTCCACTGCCTGGTCCACTTCCTGGTCATAAAAATCAGCAATCTTACCCAGCATTGAATCAAGAGCGCCGGTTGATTCACCTACTGCAATCATCTGGCATACCATTGAGGGGAAAATACCGCTTTCAGAAAGGGGGTCGGACATTGTGCGACCTTCTGAAATGCCGGAACGAACATCATATACAGCTTCTTCAATTATTTTGTTGCCTGCTGTCTTGGCAACAATATCAAGTGCATCTAAAATAGAAACCCCACTTGTAAGCATTGTGCCCATGGTACGTGTAAACTTGGCCACAGCAGCCTTGCGTAATAGCATCCCGAATACCGGCAGCTTAAGAGAGAGGTCATCCAGTAAAATTTGTCCTTTTTCGGTTTTATAAATCCTCTTGAAAGCAAATATAAACAAAGCAATGCCGCCTACGATATATAATATATTTCCTTTTACAAAGTCGCTCATGGCACATACAATCAGGGTTGGAAGTGGAAGCGCTCCTCCCATGCCTTCGAACATATCCTTAAATACAGGAATAACAAAAACCATTATTACAGCTATCACTACTACTGCTATGATAATAGTTATTAATGGGTATATCATAGCGCCTTTTATCTGACTTTTAAGTTTTGCGGCTTTTTCCATGTAAGCAGAAAGCCTTTGCAAAATCGTATCAAGGATACCCCCTGCTTCACCGGCTGCAATCATATTTACAAAAAGATTATCGAATTGATCAGGATACTTTTGCAAAGCCTCAGCCAGAGTTGCCCCACCCTCTACCGACTCTTTTATATCTTTTAATACCTTCTTAAACGTTGCATTCTCTTGCTGGGTATGGAGTATATCAAGGCATTGTATTATGGGAAGACCTGCATCTATCATTGTAGAGAATTGTCTGCAAAAAAGTATTATATCGGATTGTTGTACTTTTGGTTGAAGAAAGGAAATATTTTCAAAAAGATCCTTTGGTTTTGCTTTAACCTTGGCAGAAGTAATCCCAAGCTTGCTTAATTTGGATCGTACAGCCTGTTCGTTCGGGGCTTCTATTTCCCCTTTCCTCCCCCTATTTTTTTTGTTCTTTCCTGACCACTGAAAAACCGGCATGATTAATTTTCCTTGTAAAAGATACCTCTCAGCATCTTGATTTTTTTGACATCTCCATTTTTAAGAAGAGTGTCAAGACATCTGTGTACATCGTCTGCCTGAATATTCAAGATTTGTGAAACATCCTCGGCTGTACAAGGTCTGCGTTTTAAGGTAAGCAAGATATCATTATAATCATCCATCTTAAATGCTTTGTTGTTTTGCTTTGAATTAAAACACTCAATAATCTCGGCTCTACCCAGATATGCCAATGCATCTGCTAAAGCTTTTTTGTCAACAGGCTTTACCCAATCGTCAGCTCCAGGTCTATCGAGTGTATTTACTTGAATTTTATCAGGATTTATTGAATATATAACTTTGCTTATCTTTTTAAGCTCAATTTCGCTGTCATTAAAACCTTGCACTAAAAAAACTTCTACCCAAAGCTGCTTTGTAAATTTTTTCCTTAAGTGAATTAAACCGTCAACAATTTGTGGAAGTTCCAGCCCTGAATGCGGCCGGTTAATACTAATAAAATTTTTATGAGACGCGGCATCAAATGACACTTTTACGATATCCACATCAAGTATCTCTTCTATAACATGGGGCTGATAAAAAAGTGTGCCATTTGTAAGCAAGGCGATTTTATATTGAGGATAATTTGATTTTAAAAAGGTGACAATTTTCCCGATACCGCTGTGAAGCGTAGGTTCGCCTGAACCTGAAAAGGTTATAAAATCTAGCTTTGGATTACTAGACAAAAAGGCTTTCAGCTCTTTCTTTACCAGTTCTATAGAAACATATTCTTTTCTCTTTAGCGTCAGATTTGTAGTTTTTCCGCACTCGCAGTAAACACAATTGAGCGTACATGTTTTGTGAGGCACAAGATCCACACCAAGTGATATGCCGAGTCTCCTTGATGGAACAGGCCCAAAAATATATTTGTAACTCAATTGAATAGGAGTTTCCTTTTTATGCTTAATGAATTCAATATGATAGGATAAATGAGTGTTTACTGTTGCGTTATTAACAAGTTGCACCAGGGTTAGGTTTCAGGCACTTTAAAAGCCCGCACCGAAGGTGCGCTAATTTAAATAATTATAAAATGTTAAGTCGTTTGGGAAACTTTTATTTGCTATGTTGGTTGCCTAAGAAAACGTGCATATGCAGTACCTGTGAAAACTTACGTTATTTCATCGATGCTCCTGAGTTGCATCATCATTGCTTCTAACGTCATTCTGATATTAGCGTTCGTCTCAATATCTTTTTGTGTTCTCCGAACAGCTTCTATTTTTGAAAGAAGCGACTGCACGGCAATCTTTTGCGAAGCATATTGTATATTGTCAGCCAGATCTTTATTTATTATTTTTTCAGGACAATATTTGCAGATAACAAGGTCGCGCAGATAGGATTTAATCACCTCTAGAGAATCGGAAAGAATTTCTTTGTTTTTTGATAATTTTGCCGCAAATGCCAGGAGTAAGCCGATTGGTTTTAAAGGTAGAGATTCGGACCGATCCAGGAAATTTTGGCTAATAATATTTATAAGCCAGTTTCTCCGGTTTATCCAGTTTACCTTGTTCACAGATTTGACCATAGAAAGGGCTTTGGAAAAACTCCCGTTAGCCATAGTCACCATTATTGCTGCATCGCCAGGATCAACTCCATGTTTTTTAACCAGCATTTTCACGATTTCTTTTTGGGAAATCGGATTAAACCTGATATGCTGACAACGTGACACAATTGTAGGAAGAAGATCAGACGTCTGTATAGCGGTTAGTATCAGAATAGTGCGATCCGGAGGTTCCTCAAGCAACTTGAGAAGGGCATTGCCTGCCTCAGGATTCATTGCCTGAGCGTTGGATATTACAACTATGCGCAACCTTGCTCCATATGGCTTCATGGTAATGACGTGAGAAAGAGCGCGAATTTGGGCAATCCTGATAAGGGAGCCATCCGGTTCGATAAAAATAATATCCGGGTGGCTGCCTGATTGGATTTTTCTGCACGATCTACAATAACCACATGGATCAACTGGATTTTGGGCAGTACAGTTGCATGCCATGGCAAAAGTCATGGCTGTGGTCCGTTTGCCTATGCCTTCAATCCCTGTGAAAAGAAGGGCATGCGGGATGGTTCCATTTCGAAGGATAGCGGTTAAAAGTCGCAAGGGCCTCTGCTGGCCTGATATCAATTCAAATCCGGACACAGATTTAATAATCTACGCGTTCTTTTAGTTCTTTTCCGGATTTGAAAAACGGGAGCTTCTTGGGCTTGATGGTAACCCTGTCTCCCGTTTTTGGATTTCTGCCTGTGTAGCTTTTGTACTCTTTGACAAAAAAACTGCACAGACCGCGAATTTCAACACGCTCTCCATGCGCCATGGTATCTGTCATGGAATCAAAAAACATTTGAACAACTTGCGCTGCTTCTGCTTTTGATATATTTGCTTCGGTTTTTAATGCAGAGATAAGCTCCAGCTTATTCATATATACTCCTTTATACGGTAATGCAGTGAAATTATTTATCTAAAAATTTATAAACTGATATAAACATAATCCGACAAGAAGTCAAGAAGTTATGATAATATTCAGGATAGTATTTCAACATCTTTTTTGCTCACGTTCACTCCGGCAAACTGTCCCAAAGCTTCGATATAAACCAGAACGCGCCCTTTCTTCTCGTATCTGTCAAAGATTCCGGTAACACCCGCAAATGGGCCATATACCACTATAACCCTGTCCCCTCTTTTAAAGCGTATGCCGGTTATAATTGGATTATTCTGCGCCACTATGATCTTAAGTGATTCTATGGATTCCGATGAAATAGAAACAGGGCTGTCTTTGTTGCCAATTAAGCGAACAGCTCCAACCGTTCTTATAATTTCAATATATTCACATGGATTAAGATCGGTTTTTATAAACATGTATCCAGGAAAAAGCGGAACATTGAGCATAACTTTTCTATCGCGGCGTTTGCTCCTGACTTGAACCTTTGGGAAAAATACCTCCATTGATTTTTTTATAAGGGCATCATAGACTTTATTTTCAAATTTGCTCCTGGTATGCAAAGCATACCAAGAGCAAATGAGTTTATTCATTATCATATTATTGTCAATATTTTTTAGTTTTCTTCAAAGGGTTTTTCAATTCTGCCGCCTGCCATACTTTTGCCGAATTCTCCAAGGCCATAAAGGTTGACCATAAATGTATACTGTCGGTCGCCACCCTCATCTTCATAACTGCAGTCTATCGACCAGCACTGGGCTTTATACAAAAAGCCCGCGCCGGTTCTTATATTTTTTCCGTCATACATATTACGTTCGTAATCAGTGTATACGGAAAGCCCGTCTGAAATTTTTAAAAGAAGATTTGTGTAAATAGACTCAACCAAATCACGTGTATACCTATACTCAACAAGGAGTCTGTCTTCTCTGTTATCCAATATTGTTACGGCAATATTATGAGAGAGAAAATCGGTTTCATATGGAGACCATGTTGCGTCAGCATCTATGGAAAAGTATCTGCCCGGAACAAATTCGAGTTCACCATTTACTGAAGAAAACGGCTCAGGGTCATTTTCTTTTGCTTTATTAATGTCATAAGTCTGTTCAAGTTTGAAGCGGCAGAACTGGTAGTAGTTATAACTGACACGTTCATCATTTTCGTCGTCACGGGATTTCTCTCCTTTCCCGCTATCTCCTTTTCTGCTATCTATTAATTTTGATATAAGTGTATTTGTAATTGAATAAGTAAGCAAATTTTGTTTTTCTATACGGTCTATTAAATCAAACGAAGGATATTTATCCTGATTCTGTTCAGGTATGTAATCATAGATAATCTGTGGTGTTACTATGTGTTTGATCCCGTCAATTTTTTTTCCTTTTATGTGATATGCTTTGAATATTTCTGAAGAAAGATCCAGTTTTATGTCGTAAATTTCCCTGCTTAATGTTCTGTCTGCTTTGGTAGAATCATCCTCATATTTATCAATATACCAGGCTGTTTCCCGCAGTCCGAAAGATGGTTCAAAGCTGAAATAGTTTTTAAATCTCAGCGGTAGATAGAATCTTGGATGCAAATCTACCCGATGGCCTGTTGTCTGGTCTGTTGCAATATCTTTCCTGAAAAAATATGTGTACTCAGAATCAAGATCAAAATAAAATGGAGTTATTGGAAGCTGCTGCCTGGATCCATCAAACTCGATAAGAGGCAGTTTCTGCAAAGTTGTATCCTGATCTTTCCAGCGCCGGTTTATAACATTGTCATACCAACGCACCTCAGCGTTCAGGCTGTACTTGGACCAGCTTCTATTTAAATTTAACTTGTTAACCCTTACCGGATCATCATAGTCGTCAAGTTCTCTACCGAAGTTATTGCTAAAATATTTTTCTGTTTCGTCAAATCCTGTATATCCATCCCTGAATTCATGAAGGTAATCCTGATCGCTGACAAAATCCAGATCTATCTTTGCAAAGAAGTCAAAAGGCATTGACTGGTCATGTTTCATTCTGAACCAGTAGCGGTCGGAATTGGGCCGCAATTCGTTATCATCTTCATAACCCCAGTCACTATTTGAATTCAGTGCAGCATCATCTACTTTTCTATCGTTAAAAAAATCGTACATCAATGCGCCTTTTGACTTATCGTCCAAAACATAACGGTATTCAAGACCTGTTTTGTCTCCACGGCGCCCCATGTGGTGTGCATAGAAAGTCATATCTGAACTTTCATTTATAGCCCAGTAAAAAGGCTGGATATATTCTTCCCATTTTCGATCCGAATATCCTATCTGTGGCGGCAGTAAACCGGACTGACGTTTTAGTTTTGCAGGAAAAACAAGAAAAGGGGTGTATAGCACAGGCACTTTTTTTGCCCAGAGAGCTGCATGATTTACAAAAGCATATCCTTCTATGGTAACTTTTAGATTTTTTCCGGTAATTTTCCATGCCGGACTGTCTCCGTCACATGTTGTAATACTCACTTTGTCGGCAGCATAGGAGTTTTTGCCGAGCTTTTGTATTTTATCGCCTTTTATATAAACATTGTTTGCCTTAAGAAATATGGTTCCGTTATATATGGTTCCGATCTCGGCTCCAAGGTCCATTTCCATGCTGCTGCTGATCAGGATATCTTCGCCTGCCGTCATCACCACATGGCCCATTGCGAATGCCTCCATGGTTTTATAATTGAAACGGACAAAATCAGCAGTAAGCTTCTTGCCTTCTCTGGTTATAGTTGCATTGCCTTTTGCAATATATTGATCAGTTTTTTGGTCATAGATTATCTCATCTGCAACAATATGCCAGGGTTGAGCATGGTCATCACCCGGCAACGAATCGTAAGTCTCTGCTGAAGCAGTAGCTGCTACTGTAATTAAAATAACAAGAGCTATAATTGGAGTTCTTTTGTTATCAATTATTTTAAACCCATTTAATTTGCTCATCTGAATTTTTTCTTTCAACTACTTCGCCTATGACAAAGCCTTTTTCGTTCACAGCATTGAGTCGTTCAAGAATTTCCTGAGCAAATTTTTCAGACACAACAGCAATCAAACCGATTCCGTTGTTAAAAGTACGTGCCATTTCTTTATCTGATACATTGCCGGCCTGTTGCAGAAAATTAAAAACAGGAGGCACATCCCAGCTTTTATTTTGCAGCACAACCTTACACGCTTTTGGAATAACACGAAGGATGTTATCTTCGATGCCCCCACCTGTTATATGAGCAAGTCCAAGAACGGGCAGTTCTCTTATAATGCGGTGAATAGTTTGTGAATATATCTTTGTCGGCGTAAGTAACTCTTCACCTATTGTTTTGCCAAGTTCCGGTATATGTGTGTCAATTTTCAGCTTCAAAACATCAAAACAAATCTTGCGCGCAAGAGAATATCCATTGCTGTGAAGTCCGCTTGATGCAATTCCTATAAGTTTATTACCCACATGAATTTCCGAACCATCGACAATTTTGCTGTTATCAACTATGCCAACCGCAAACCCGGCCAGGTCATATTCATTATTTTTATAAAACCCTGGCATTTCGGCTGTTTCACCGCCTATGAGAGCACACGGGGCCTGCCCGCATCCATTTGCAATTCCTTTTATAACATCAGTAGCGAGTTCCGTTTCCAACTTTCCCATTGAAAGGTAATCGAGAAAAAAGAGCGGTTTTGCCCCCTGAACCGCAATATCATTAATACACATGGCAACAAGATCGATACCGACAGTATCATGTTTGTTCATCATAGAAGCAATTTTGAGTTTGGTTCCAACACCATCTGTTGAACTCACAAGAACAGGTCTTTCCAAATTGGTAAGATTAAGCGAAAAAAGACCTCCAAAACCGCCTATTTCACCCATAACACCAGTTCTAGGCGTTTGTTTTGCTATATTTTTTATAATGCCTACCAGGTCATTTGCCTTGTCAATGTTTACGCCTGCATCTGTATAAGTCAAAGATTTCGCCATATTAATCCCCTATAGAAATATCATTAAGATCTAAAAAAGTTTTAAAAACTAAACTGGTTTGGATTGAAAGTCAAAACAATTTTTTGACATTAAATACTTTGTATTGTAATTAAGAAACGTAGATGAATTAACTTCACTATTTTGTTACCGTTTTTCTAAAAAGGAAATTTTAATTTTTATGGTTTTAATTTTATGAGGGTATTTCTATGAAGAATTTTGCAAGGCTTGACCGTCTGCCGCCGTATGTATTTACAACCGTTAACAAGATAAAGATGAATGCAAGACATGCCGGAAAAGATATTGTAGACCTTGGAATGGGTAATCCTGATCTTAGCACTCCAAAACATATTGTTGATAAACTTATAGATGCTGTCCAAAAACCACAAAACCACCGGTATTCGGCATCCATGGGTATTACAAAGCTGAGAATGGCTATTTCAAGCTGGTACAAGCGAAGATTTGATGTGGATATAGATCCTGACGAAGAAGCAATAGTTACAATAGGCGCCAAGGAAGGAATATCTCATCTGATCCTTGTGACGATCAGACCCGGAGACGTGGTGTTTACACCAAACCCAACCTATCCGATTCATCCATTTTCGGCAATAATTGCCGGAGGTGATGTGCGCGGAATACCTGTTGGTCCGGATTCGGATTTCTTTGAAAATCTTATGGATGCCACAAGGCAGACATGGCCGAAACCAAAGGTTTTAATTCTAAGTTACCCTCATAATCCAACAACAGAAGTTGTGGATATTGAATTTTTTGAAAAGATTGTGGATTATGCAAAAGAACATAATATAATGGTAATCCATGATTTTGCTTATGCAGATCTTGTATTTGACGACTATAAAGCCCCCAGCTTTCTTCAGGTAAAAGGCGCCAAAGATGTGGGAGTAGAGTTTTTTTCTCTTTCCAAAAGCTACAGTATGCCTGGCTGGAGAGTCGGTTTTTGCGTTGGAAATAAAGAGACGATAGGTGCTTTACGCAGGATAAAAAGTTACCTTGATTATGGAATATTCCAGCCGATTCAAATTGCATCTATTATCGCTTTAAACGGTCCTCAGGATTGTGTCAAAGATATACGGGAAACCTACAGGACAAGAAGAGACGCTCTTATATCCGGTCTGAATCGTATTGGCTGGAACATAAAGAGTCCAAAAGGAACCATGTTTGTATGGGCAAAAATTCCCGACAAATATATGAAGATGGGTTCAGTTGAATTTTCCAAGTTTCTGATTAAAGAGGCCCAGGTTGCTGTTTCGCCAGGTCTGGGATTTGGCGAGTATGGCGATGATTACGTAAGATTCGCACTTATAGAAAACAACATGCGCATCAATCAGGCTGTAAGGGGAATCAAAAAGGTGTTGTAGCCTCAAAAAAAAAGCGCCTGAAGTGTTGTGATGAAGGTAACCGTTCACGGGAGAATCGGTAGCACAACAAAGCTACTTCCCAACATGTAAGCTTTTACAGGTGCTGTAGATGTGCGTTTTCAGGGCAATCAACTATAGTGTTGCTATGTTGGTTGCCCTGAAAACGTGCATATGCAGTGCCTGTGAACGCTTACTGATGAAGTTATTTCATTCATGTTCCTCATGGCGCTTTAAAACGGAAAGGAGAAGCGCATTTTTTAGAGAGAATTCTCTGCGCTTAATTGTTTATGAAGGAAATTAATATAGGTTTACTTGGTTGTGGCACAATAGGCACAGGGGTTGCAAAAATTCTTATTGAAAAAAAAGATCTTATCATCTCCCGTGTCGGCGCCTCTCTGAACCTGAAATATGCAGCCGATATCGACATAAAAAAAGATCGAGGAATAAGATTTGACGATGGAGTTCTGGTCACCGATGCTTATAAAGTGGTTAATGATCCTGATATTGATATAGTTATTGAGCTGATCGGAGGAGAGGGAATTGCAAAGGATCTTATTTTAAAAGCCATTGATAACGGCAAGCAGGTTGTTACCGCAAACAAGGCTCTTCTTGCCGGCCATGGAAATGAAATATTTAAGGCAGCGGAAGAAAAAGGCGTTGATCTTGCTTTTGAAGCAAGTGTTGGTGGTTGTATGCCGATTGTCAAGTCATTACGGGAGTCACTGGTCGGAAATTATATAAAATCTATAACCGGCATTTTAAATGGCACATGCAACTATATTTTGTCCAAAATCACAGACGATGGAAGCAGTTTTGAATCAGCTTTAAAGCAGGCACAGGATAACGGATTCGCAGAAGCAGATCCGGCGCTTGATATAGAAGGTATTGACACGGCTCACAAACTGGCTATATTGACATCACTTGCCTATGGCATGGAAATCAATTTTAAAGACATTTATATTGAAGGAATCTCCGGTATTACACCTCTGGATATTGAGTTTGCAGGGCAGTTTGGATACAGGATAAAGCTTCTTGCTATCAGCAAAAACAGGGGAAATGCAATTGAAGCAAGAGTCCATCCAACCATGATACCGTCCGGCAATCTTCTTTCCAGAGTCAATGGGTCTATGAATGCCATTGCAATCTCAGGCGATGCAGTTGGAGATATGATGCTCTATGGACATGGCGCAGGCATGATGCCAACTGCCGGCGCTGTAATCAGCGATACGGTTGACCTTGCCCGCAACCTTTTATCAGGCGCAAAAAAAAGGATTCCCCTGCTTTCATACCAGAGTGAAAGTATAAGAAAAATACTGGTTCTATCTGTTGATGAAATTTCTACATACTACTATTTCCGGTTTTCTGCAGTAGATCATCCAGGAGTTCTTTCAAAGATATCAGGTGTTCTCGGCAAGTACGGTATCAGCATAAAATCCGTACACCAGAAAGGACGAAAATCAGAAGGTTCTGTTCCGATTGTTATGCTTACACATCTTGCCAGGGAAGCAGACGTTAAAAAAGCCTTTTCAGAAATCACTTCTCTTGAGATTGTAAATGACAAATCTGTTCTTATACGAATTGAGGATGAAAATTGGCAGGAGTAGAGGTAATTTAAAAGTAAGCTTTTACAGGCACTGTATATGTGCGTTTTCAGGGCAACCAACATAGCACACTATAGTTGATTGCCCTGAAAACGCACATCTACAGCACCTGTAAAAGCTTACATATTGGGAAGCAGCCTTGTTTACTACCAGTTACATTTGAAAATGGGCATACTTCGTTTTTGGGGATTGGGTTAAACTTTGTATAAAAACGGACTGTTAGGCTAAAAGCTAATAGCACAGGTCATAAAAATGTATATTATTTGTTCGGATTTAGAAGGCGTTTTTATTCCTGAAATATGGATAAATGTGGCCGAGAAAACAGGTATTAAGGAACTCAGGCTGACAACGCGCGATATATCGGATTATGATGTTTTAATGAAAAAACGTCTTTCCATCCTTCGTGAAAATGGTCTTAAGCTGAAGGATATTAGAGCGGTTATTGCTGCCATGAACCCGCTTGAAGGGGCCGTGGAATTTCTTGAATGGCTCAGATCATATGCTCAAGTAATCATTGTTTCAGATACATTTGTTCAATTTGCAGGGCCTCTAATGAAAAAACTTGGTCGACCGACACTTTTTTGCAACCAATTATTGATAGATTCGGATGGTTCGATCGCAGGGTATAAGCTACGCCAGAAAGACGGAAAACAAAAGGTGGCGCTTTCTTTAAAAAGCCTTAACTACAAAATAATAGCTGTTGGTGATTCTTATAATGATATTACCATGTTAAAAAAGGCCGACAGAGGTATTCTTTTCCGACCTCCGGACAATGTAAAAAACGAGTTTCCGGAACTTATGGTGTCATACGCATATGATGAACTAAAAAAGATTATTCAAAAAACGATCGAAGAAGATTTATAAACTATGCTGATTTACAGAACAACATACAGAGTAATATATGGCGATACGGACAACATGGGTGTTGTCTATTATGCCAACTACTTACGCTGGTTTGAAATAGGTCGCACGGAAATGTTCAGATCTTTAGGATTTGCGTATAAGAAGATCGAAGCAAAAGGAATCTTTCTGCCTGTATCCGAAGCTTATTGCAAGTTCATATCTTCTGCTCAATACGATGATCTTTTGATCATAGAAACTTCACTTGATAAAGGTGTCAAGGGAGGAATGAAATTTGACTATCGTATATTTAATGAAGACGGCAAAAGGATAATTGCAAAAGGATATACAAAACATGCCTGCCTAAATCAAAGCGGTCGGGTAGTGAGACCACCTGAATTTTTAACAAAACTTGTTGAGAACCTAAATAAAGATAATTAAATATTAAATATGCTATCCGTACAGGAAAATCCCAATGGCATTACGCTCAAGGTCTTTATTCAGCCCAGAGCCTCAAAAAATATGATAGCAGGAATTTATGGCGATGCTCTTAAAATCAAGCTGACAGCCCCTCCTGTTGATGGAGCTGCCAACAAGATGTGTATTAAATATCTATCCAAATGCTTTAAGCTTCCAAAGTCATCCATAGAAATAATATCAGGACAGAATAGTCGAACAAAACTGGTGCTTTTTCGATATAAAGATGACAAACCTTCCAGAACCAAACAAGAACGTTTAAAACTTTTAATTGAATCGCTGATACACTGAGAAACGTGGACGAAATAACATAAGCGTTCACAGGCACTGCATATGCACGTTTTCAGGGCAACCAACATAGCAAAACTATAGTTGATTACCCTGAAAACGCACATCTACAGCACCTGTAAAAGCTTACATGTTGGGAAGTAGCCTTGTCATGCTACCGATTCTCCAGTGAACGGTTACGAAATAACTTCCCCAACTATGCATCACAGCTTCAGGCCATATTTGACCCAAATCTATGCGCCTACTTGCGGAAGTTAATTCGTCCACGTT
>JAUWOS010000124.1 GCA_030611985.1 Desulfobacterales bacterium
TATATGCTCTGCCTATTTTAGATGCCAATATTCGTTTTGCTTTGACCCATCTTCTGAGGGTGACAGATGAAACTCCGAGATACTCTGATGCCTGTTTCAGATTAAATGGCTTTCTTGCAATTTCATCCTGCCATGCTTTTATGTCCAGAATCTCAGGTACATCCGGATGAGGTTTTCTTATTCCAAACTCTATGATATGGTGCGCAATTTTTTGTCTTTCGTTTAATGGAAGAAGGTATATTTCTTTTATGACTTTTTCTGCTGTTAGCATTTTTCGCCTCATATTCCTTTTAAATATTTTTTCAGATTCTTATAAAAGTTTTCATGCGGATCAGCTTGGTACAATACAAGGGAATCGTTTTCAACCTTATAAGCCATCAGGGTCAATTGGCGCCCCATCGTAAACTTATGAACCCTGAAACCAGCCAGATCGCCTTTTTTAAGTTCACCCACGTCAGGATTTGCCAGTATATCTTCCACTGCATCTAAAATAACCTGCTGGAAGTGGCGTGGAAGCTTCTTAACATGGTTCTTGAATTGCGGCATTTGGAAGATTTCCATGACGAATACTTATCATAGCTTATCATATATTGTCAATGACAAACAACAGAAACAACAGGGAAGACAACAGGGTCACATCCCGGTTAAATAAAAGTGATCTCGGGGACATCCCTTTACCTTACCCATTTCACCTCGGATAACAAAGCCAACTTCGGGCAGGGTCGTCAATTAACGGCTAAATTAGGGTTGCAAAGATGAACATAATTATGATAAAAAATATATAATATAATTGGACGATTAACTCAGCAAAGGACCATGACGGATGACCGAAATTTCCAATCCCCATGATCGGTTTTTCAAATACGTGCTTTCGTGCAGAGATGCTGCACGGGATTTTGTGCTTTACTACTTTCCGGCAGACGTGACAGCGCTTTTGGATATAGAATCGCTGGTGGTAAGAAAGACTCTTTAAAGGCGTGTATGCCCAATTTTCGTTATCTGCTTTGTGATCTTTCGCACCGCAGTGACGAAGAAATTAAAGGAACGGTTACTCTGAGAGCCGCGTTTTTGCTGCTGAAGCATATTTTTTCAGATGATCTGAGTAACCGCCTGCCTGAAATTTTGGGTCAAAATGAATAATGGAGCTTGATAAGCATGGGGATTTTGCTGATTGGAGCCAAATTATGACGAGCGTTCTTATACCAGGAAAGGTCATTCTGCTTGAGGCGAAAAGCCCAATGGAGAGACGGAGAGAATGGCGGTCATGGAAGCAGAAAGGATACCGTGTGCCGGCCAAAGACGGAATTGCAGTCTGGCACGAGCGGGAAGCTATCAAACATATGGTGTTGGAGGCTTTTTCAGATTGCGATGCAGATGTATTTTTGTTTGGTTCCAGGGCGACACGGAAAGCAAGGGAACATTCAGATTATGATGTGGGGTATAACGCCGACCATTCACCCAATCCTTCCCGATTGGCTAAGCTAAAAGAAGAGCTTGAAGATCTACCGATTCCGTCGCATGTGGATTTGGTTGATTTTCGAGAGGTGCCGGATGAATTTTTCAATATGGTTTTTAAAAAAAGAAGAGAGATAGAAATATGGAAGAAAAAACCCGGGAACTCTATTTTCACTTGAAAACATTAGATTTGGCGCTTAACACACTGGAAGAAATTTTACAAAAACCATTCTCGCTAATCGTAAGAGATGCTACAATTCAACGTTTCGGATACACCTTTGAGTTAGCCTGGAAATTATTTCGCAAGGCAGCCCTCATTGAAGGCATCGATGTGGGATCTCCACGCCAGGCAATTCGAGCTATGCATGATGTAGGTCTTCTGAATGATATTGATATGTGGTTTGAAATGCTGAATGACCGCAACCGCACGTCTCATACATACAGTTCAATAACTGCAGAACAGGTTTTTGAAAGCGCCCGCAATTTGCCGTCAAAACTACGGGCTGCTATGAGTGCAATAGAACATCATTATTTGAGTCTGAATTCCACGCAAGGATAAGTTGCTGCGATGCCCGATGTAACTTTAAAATTCAACATTCAAAATTATATTTAGGAACTTGGACGAATTAACTTCACCAAGCAGGCGCACAGATTTAGGTCGAATTTGTTTGATCTCAAATCACAAAAGTTGAAGGAATAGCGAGCTATTTCAATATTTTTGGGATTTGAGCCCTGATTTGAGAGCTGTGATGTATAGTTGGGGAAGTTATTTCGTCCACGTTCCTTAGCGCCTCGGCCTGGATCTCCTCTTTAAGATAGTCATTAACATAAGCCTTAATATCCATTTCACTATCGGATGAAAAATAATGGGATGGCATGAGGCCGGTATAAAGGGCTCTGTTCAAATTAAAATCTTCCAGTTCCTTTGTTACAAGAGGATAAAGTTCAAAACGCCACGCTCTGCCACCCAATAGATTAGCCTTTCCTCTCCTAAATTTCCTTGCACTGGAGCCCGACATAATGAACTGGTAGTTCTTATTTTCTATAAGCCAGTGAATTTCATCCATCAGGTTAGGGATTTTTTGGACTTCATCAACTATTATCGTTCTTGAAGGCTGTGCTTCAAGAATCTGACGCAACAGGGTGGGTCTCCGGCTCAATGATAAAAACAGGTCATAATCCAGTAAATCTATGAGATATGCATTGGGAAACAGCTATTTTAATAAGGTTGTTTTTCCAGTCTTCCTGGGTCCCCACAAAAAAGCGGAACGATTTGAGGGTAAATCAATCTGTTGAATTCGATTTATTAGTTTGTCCATTTCCATGAGTGATTAATATGATAAGATTTACCTTAAGTCAAATTATTTGTGATAATTTGGAGAAAGCCCCAAATAAAAAGGGGTGAAGGGACGTCCTTAAATAATTAAATAACTTATTCAACCAATTGGTATTTATGCTTTTTAGTGGCTGCGTGGCACATCTTAAAGACAGACATAAGGGTCAGGTCTTCATTCTTGACAAAAACCACAAAGCGCATAGGAAAAATAACGGTAACTTTATTAACTTATTCGGCATCCTTCATCTTGTAGTTTACACTTTTCGGAAAAGAGCAAGCTCTCAATAGTTTCTGAGCCCTCTGAAACGTCTTATTTTCGGGCATTCTACATGTCATGAAAAAAATTAGGCTTTTTTGCAAAAATCCCAAAAGTGTAAACTACTTTTGGGATATTACTCGACAGTCCGAAGTTTTCATATTTAAAAATTAGTAGCATTAAAAAAAATCTTCAGACAGACAAATATATAAACATTAGCGGCTACCAACGTAAGACGGGACAGCTACTTTGGTGGATTCGTCGCTTACGCTCCTTAATCCACCCTACGATTCAGGCTGCCAACGTAAGTTTGTAGGGTGGATTAAGCAAAGCGAATCATAGGAATGTGAAAGTTGTTTTGACAGTTGTGTCTAAAAGTGATATTTACAATATCATATTTTGTTTAAATTCGATATTGGAGATATCAATATGCTAAACCATTTGATCAATCAAAATATTTGGTGGCAAGATGCAACCATGATTGAGAAAGATCCAAAAATCAGGGAATGGCAAAAGCAACCGCTAAAATGGCAGCCCGCCTTGATGGATGAGTTTGATTTTTCTTCTTTTCATATATACACATTGCGTGGGCCGCGGCAGGTTGGCAAGACCACTTTGCTTAAACTCATAATTAGAAAATTACTTAAAAACCCTGGAATCAGGAAAGAACAGATTGTTTATTACAGCGCAGATAATCTGGATTCTTATAAAGATATTATTGAACTGATTGAGATATATTTTGACTTTTTAAACAGATTGCCTAACCCACCCGAAAAAACATTTCTGTTTTTGGATGAAATAACCGCTGTCAGCAATTGGCAAAGAGGAATTAAATATTTGGTTGATCTTGGAAAGTTAAGCAACTCTGTGTTGATCCTTTCAGGCTCAAACGCCTCTGACCTTAGGCTGGGCATAGAAAGGCTTCCCGGCCGCAGAGGAAGAGGCGCTCATCCTGATAAAATTTTATTACCGCTTACCTTTCGCGAATATGTATTGCTTGTATCCCCGGATATGGCAGCTCCTTTTAAAGAAATGATCTTTTTCGATCCTTTTAATCTTACGGAAGACAATTTTAGAGAGATATTTGCATTCAATCCTTATAAGCACTCTCTTTCCAGACTGTTTAATCACTATTTAATCAGCGGTGGATTCATAAAGTCAATTAATGAACTATTTGCTTCAGGCTTTATAGCATTTGATATCTATGAAACGTATCTTCAATGGATTCGTGGTGATATGGCAAAAGCAGGTAAAAACGAGAGAACCACGCGACAGATTATATCCCGGTTATTGAAAATAACCGTCTCTACTTTTGGATGGGAAACGATTGCCAAAAAGATTGATATTGCCACTCATAAGACTGTTTCAGAATACATGCAAAGTATGGAGGATTCATTTATACTAAGGCTTCTTTACCAGGTAGATCTAAATACCAGGCTCCCAAGGGTAAAAAAAATGAAAAAATTCTATTTTCTGGATCCATTTATCTTATGGTCTTTATGGGGGTGGATTGAAAACTGGTTATTTTTTCAGGAGAAAAGCGAAGAAAAGCTCAGAGATATAAGGGTCAAGAGCTGTCTTGCAGAAATGGCAGTGGCCAATCTCTTTTTTCATCGTTACGAGATAAAAGACTGGACCAGTTCTTGTGTCTTTTTCTTTCGAAATAGTGGCGAGATTGATTTTCTGATTAAACAGGATAATGCTTTGATGCCCATTGAAGTTAAGTATCAAAACAAAATTGAGAAAAGCGATTTCAGGTTGATAAGTAAATTAGGATTTAAAAAGGGGATCATCATTTCCAGGGATACTTTTCGCTATGATAATGGTTACGTGATTATACCACTGGAAATATTTTTGATGACCTTCTAAAATCCATCTGGAAATATTATGAGTGTAACCAAAATAGAACAACGTTATTGATTTTCGGGGTTCCCTGTGCTGTGACATTACGTAAGGGCAGGCCCCTGTGCTGCCCTGATAATATGCAACCACAGGGGGAAAGCGAAAGGGCAACCACAAGGGGTTGCCCCTACGTTATTTGGAAACGAATTGCATAATTGTGAACCCTCATCAAAATGGCATTGTTCTATTTTGGTTACACTCCATACGAACCATCCTGATCAGCTTTGTACCATCCGGCTTGTTGTCGTTTCAATGTTTTGCCTGGATGGGTTTAGATTCATTGGTTGGTGACTCTGCTTTCATAAGCATTGCAAACAGAGTTGCGCCGATGGCGACAGGGATGAGAAGGAAAGAGAGCGCAAATCTGTAACTTGTGCGTTCGGCAATTTCCACAAGAGGAAGGTAAAAAGTGAGAGCGGCAAAAACAATAGAAGAGAGAGCGCCCAGCTTGTTTGTCATACCGTAAAGACCGAAAAACAGACCTCTTTGCTCTAATGGACTGAGCTGGGCTACCATTGTACGGCCGGCTATCCACATACCGGAAAGTCCTGCTCCACCGGTGCCGACAACTGTCAGAAAAAACAGTTGGGAGTCGTTTACCATAAAAACTCCACATAAGAGTGAGATTTCAAGCATGATTGCAGAAAAAAGCAAAGTTGGAATAGAACCGATCCTGTCGGTTAAAAATCCGTTTATAATCGACCAGACAGTTGCGGAAATTATCAGCCCAATCATCAGGGACTTGACGGAATCATCAAGAGGGGACTGGCCTATATAAACCGTTTTTATTGCATAAGTGGTCATAAAGAGGATAAGAGTGTTTAAAGCGTCCACACAAAGGAGATTACCCGTAAGACCCAAAAAGAGCGGTCTGTTTTTTGGAAGGTCTTTAAGGGCGTGCAAAATTTTCTTCAAAGGCTCCAGAAGGCCGATATCTTTATTGGTCTCGGATTCAACAATCTCTCTTTCCGGGACAAAAAGCAGAAGAGGAATTGTAAAAACAAGAAAGGAAACAGCGCCCAGGACCATTGCTGCAGGTTCGTATTTCACCCCGGTTATATAAAACAAAACCATTGCAAACATCGAACCACCGTAGCCAACGGCAACGCCAATGCCGCCGATACGGCCCCAGTACTTTTTTGGAACGGAAACAACAAGCAGGCTGTTGTATAACATAAGGCCTATCTGGTAGAAAGCATTCGCAAGAAAGAAGAAAAAGCAGATTGCAAATAGAGAAAATCCTGCAGATGATATAAAATTAATCTTTCCATTGAGTATTACGGTGGATATTTCGGGCTGTTGCAGGGTTTGATGGATTAAAAATGCCATCACTATGCAACATGCCACACAAAAAACAGTCGACCAGACCAGAATCTTTTTTGCCCACGGCCTCCGGTCTGTCAATACTCCCAAAACAGGAACGATAAAGCCTGCAAAAACCATGGAGGATACCATAACCACGGAAACCGGCAAATTAGAATGAAATATTTTCTCCATTGTAGGCGGCAAGAGAAAGGTAACTATTGCAAATGAGTAGATAGTGTTGGCAAAATCATAAATCACCCAACTTCCGGCGCGCAGCAAACTCAAGACTTCAACTTCTTTTTCCATCACAACAGACCTTTCCGTACCGTAATGGTTCAGCCACCAAAACACCAGGATTAAAACTTGAGAAATTGAAGACATTCCACTGATTTCAATCCCTAAATTCCTAAATTCCTAAATTCCTAAATTCCTAAATTATTTTTATCCCTAAATCATATCCTGTGCTTTTCTAATAGCTTCACTCCATTTCAGCGCAAGTGTTTTTTCAAGGTTTACGTCATTTTTGACAAATTCAGATTTCAATTCTTCAGGATTGATTGGCTCAAGAAGATTAAAAGTAATCGGTCTCTTATGAGGTTTGCCGCCCCTTGAATAAAATCCGAACAGATTATTTATCAAAACAGGATAAACGGCCGATCCGGTTTTTGCAGCAAGCCTGAATGTACCGTGACGAACCTCCTGCAACAATCCATCCAGGCTTCGCTGGCCTTCAGGAAAAATTACAACGGGACTGCCCTTGCGTAACGCTTTCTCCAAAATACTGTACGCCTTTGACGGCGTATTTTTCCTGCCTATCACGATAATTCTGCATGCCCATGATAGAGAACGTAAAAAAAAGTTGTCGAAATATTTTCCAATAGAAAGAAATATCAGGCGACGACGTACCTGAACCGGCAGCATCAGCCTGAGTACAATCCCATCAAGAAGTGAAACGTGATTGGGCGCAAGTATAAAAGCGCCTTGTTTGGGCAGATCTTGAATCTGCCCGAATTCAAGATTGATTCTGCTTTTAAGATAAGGCTTCGTCATCAAATCGCAAAGGAACTGC
>JAUWOS010000023.1 GCA_030611985.1 Desulfobacterales bacterium
TCTTGATTCCGATTCTTTCAACGCTTGTTACATATGGCATATTTCTTTCCTCCTCGTATTGTCGAATTTCTTCCCAAAACCCTTCCTCTATATCCTGGGGTAATTTCATAAGCCAGTCGATAAACCGAAAAAGATTTATCAAATCAATGCGGATAACCTTTTTCATAAAGCCGCCTGACAAGATGCAGCTTCCATCTCTTTCGTCCTTTGTCATTATGCAGAGTCTCTTATTTCCTCGTTCCCAGGCTCTGCCTGGGAATGCATATCACAAGGCTCTGCCTTCTTTTTTAAACCAGCGGTTTTACTGCCACTAATCCTTTTAATCCGATATAGTCACGTCCGCTGGAATGCTCAGGCTTGTCAACATATCCTCGTTTCACCTCGATTATAGTGGATATACTCTATAGTTCCGGTCAACATTTTTTCATCCAGGATAAGCTTCGGATGAAAACCTTCCTGCCAAACCTGAAGTTCGGTTTTTTGTATTATATTTTTAGTGAATTCTTGATGCAGAAGGCAGAGCCTTTGGGTATGCATTCCCAGGCAGAGCCTTGGAACGAGAAAAAAGGATTCCATAGCGGTTCCACCGTTCCAACACTTAACCGAAATGATATACACGCACTGACAACAATTAGACCGTATAGGGATCTTATTGAGAAATTTGAAGAGCAACAAAACAAGGCATTCAGCCATGTTAATATTATTGTTCTACATTGTAATAATTATGAGCTATCGTATGATCTAAAACCATCGCTTATCGTCTTGACACAAAATATAATTCGTTGCTCATTTAGATTCAGAAGAAACTATGAACATCCCTGAACTTGACGAAGCTTTGCGTATGGTTTTCTTTTATTACTCAGAGGTGAAGAATATCTGTGATTCAACCGCTGATTGGCCAGAGCGCCTCGAAAACTTTTACGAAGAGCACTTCAATAAAGCTATTAGGCAATATGCACAACAAACATAACAAGACAAATTCAGTAGAGCGCTACCGCGCCCGCTGATTTGTAGCTCTATGGGATAGAAAACGAACCCCGCCCAAAGACGACCGCCGTCTATGGCGGTCAAATAAAAGAAAGATTTAATGGCAAAAAAGAAAACAGTAAAGAAACAAAAATCATTTGAAGAGACACTATGGGATTCCGCAAACAAACTGCGTGGAAAAGTTGAATCATCTGAATATAAACATGTGGTGCTTGGTCTTATATTCCTGAAATTTGCCAGTGACAAATTTGAAAAACGAAAACAGGAATTAGTTAAAGAAGGCAAAGAACAGTACGCAGATATGGTTGAGTTTTACACCATGCGGAATGTCTTCTACCTGTCTGAAAAATCACGCTGGAGTTATCTTAAACAAAACGCCAAGCAGGATGATATTGCGTTAAAAATAGATACTGCCCTGGCAACAGTTGAAAAAGAGAATCCCTCCTTAAAAGGCGCCTTGCCGGATAATTACTATTCCCGCTTAGACCTTGATGCAAGCAAACTCTCTTCCTTGCTCGATACCATTAATAATATCGATACCCTGCAAGACAAAGAGGAGGATATAGTAGGACGTGTCTATGAATATTTTCTGAGTAAATTTGCTTTAGCCGAAGGCAAGGGAAAAGGTGAATTTTATACTCCCAAGAGTATTGTCAATCTGCTTGCTACGATGATAGAACCCTATAAAGGGAAAATTTATGACCCGTGTTGCGGTTCGGGTGGTATGTTTGTGCAGTCCATAAAATTTATTGAAAGCCATCACGGAAATAAAAAGAATTTAGCGATTTACGGGCAGGAATACACAGCAACCACCTATAAACTGGCGAAAATGAACCTTGCCATTCGTGGGATTTCCGGAAATCTGGGCGATGTCGCGGAAAACACTTTTGTCCGCGACCAGCATAAAGACCTTAAAGCCGATTACATTATGGCAAATCCGCCTTTTAATCAAAAACAGTGGCGTGCAGGTAATGAATTAGTCGATGATGCTCGTTGGAGCGGTTATGAAGTGCCGCCGACAGGCAATGCCAATTACGGTTGGATTTTGCACATGGTTTCTAAACTCTCCGAAAACGGTGTGGCGGGTTTTCTTCTTGCCAATGGCGCATTGTCCGGCAGCGGTGCGGAGTATAAGATCAGAAGAAAACTGATTGAGAATGATCTTGTTGAAGTAATTTTGATTCTGCCGCAGAATATGTTTTACACAACCAATATCAGCGTGACTATATGGATATTGAACAAAAATAAAAATGCCGAAACCGTCGAATGTGATGGAGTAATTAAAAAGCGCCGCAAACGCAGCAGAGAAGTTCTTTTCATGGATTTACGGGGAATTGGTGTTCCCTTTGAGAAAAAATATATCCAGTTTTCTGAAGATAATATTTCTAAAATAGCAACAACCTACCACAATTGGCAGACTGCTGTGCAGAAGAATGATAAATGTCGAATTATGAATGATGAATTAAAATCAACCAATTCAGCATTCAGTACTCATAATTCATCATTATATGAAGATGTGCCGGAATTTTGTTACAGCGCCGGCTTTGAAGAGATTAAGAAAAAAGACTTTTCACTGGTTCCAAGTAAATATATCGAATTCGTAAATCGTGATGAAAATGTCGACTTTGATGTAAAGATGAAAATGCTGCAAGCGGATTTTACAGGATTGTTAAAAGAAGAAGAGAAGTCAAAGTCTGACTTGTTGAATGTTTTTAAAGAGCTGGGATATGGAATCAAATTATGAATGATGAGTTATAAATTATGAATGAAATTTTAAACACCAAAGAATATAAAATCTGGCTTAAAGATTTAAAGCAAAAAGTAAGACAAGCTCAACTAAAAGCGGCAGTAAAAGTTAATTCCACGTTGCTTGAGTTTTATTGGGAACTTGGGGCTGATATTGTTGAGAAACAGAAAAATGTCAGTTGGGGTAGTGGTTTTTTAAAGCAATTAAGCAAGGATTTAATGATTGAATTCCCTGATATGAAAGGGTTTTCAAAGAGAAATTTAGAGCATATAAGGCGTTGGCATCAGTTTTATTTAGAAGGATTTGTAAAGGGACAACAAAGTGTTGCCCAATTAGACCAATTTGCGAAGCAACCTGCTACGCAATTAAAAACAACCCTGAAAAATCAGTATGATGTTTATGATGAAAAAATGAAGCAACTTGCTTCGCTATTGTTTCAGATTCCTTGGTGGCATAATGTTATAATTGTTCAAAAATGCAAAAATCTAAAACAAGCATTATATTATGTGCAAAAAACCATTGAGCATGGTTGGAGCCGTTCGGTTCTTACGCATCAATTAGAAAGCTACTTGTACGAACGAGAAGGAAAGGCAATAACTAATTTTTCTCAAACCATGCCGAAACCTCAATCCGATTTGGCACAGCAAATAGTAAAAGATCCATATAATTTTGATTTCTTAACCTTAACAAAGGATTACAATGAACAAGAGCTTGAAAAAGGACTACTTGAACATATAACCAATTTTCTCCTTGAACTCGGCGCGGGGTTTTCCTTTGTAGGTAAACAAAAAGCTCTAAAAGTAGGCGAAAAAGACTTTTATATTGACCTGCTATTCTATCATACGAAATTGCACTGTTTTGTTGTAATAGAATTAAAGACCGTTGATTTTGAACCGGAATTTGCCGGTAAATTAAATTTCTATATAAAAGCGGTTGATGAACAGATAAAAACAGATAGAGACGAACCGACCATCGGCATATTGCTTTGTAAAAGTAAGGATAAAATTGTCGTTGAATACGCTTTGAGTGATATACATAAACCAATGGGCGTTTCTGAATATCAATTAACACAGTCCCTGCCGGATAACTTAAAATCAAGTCTACCGACCATTGAAGAAATTGAAGCTGAATTCAGCGATGGCGGTGAGGAATGAAATCAAATTATAAAAGAATTGGTGATTTTATTCGGCAGATTAAAGTCAAAAATATTGACAGTAGCGACAAATCTTTATTGGGAATCAATATTAATAAATATTTTATGCCCTCTGTTGCCAATGTTGTTGGAACAGATTTATCAAGATATAAAATTGTTAAAAAGGGACAATTCTCCTGTAATCGGATGCATGTTGGTAGAGATAAAAGGCTGCCAGTCGCGCTTTCTAATCAAGAAGATGATTTTATTGTTTCACCTGCCTATGATGTTTTTGAGATTTTTGATAAAAATATTTTATTATCCGAATATTTGATGATGTGGTTTTCAAGAAAGGAATTTGACAGAAACGCCTGGTTTTATACTGATGCTGATGTGCGAGGTGGTTTGCATTGGGATGCCTTCTGCAATATAGAACTCCCCGTTCCCGATATTGAAAAGCAAAAAGCCATCGTAAAAGAGTACAACACAATTGTAAACCGGATAAAACTCAACGAACAGCTCAACCAAAAACTGGAAGAGACCGCACAGGCGATTTATAAAGAGTGGTTTGTGGAGTTTGAATTTCCCATGATCAAAGAGTATGCGGAGTCTATTGGCAAGCCGGATCTGGAAGGGAAGGCTTATAAGTCAAGTGGTGGGGAAATGGTTTTTAATGAGGTTTTGGAGAAGGATGTGCCAAAAGGGTGGAAAGGTGGCATATTAGAAGAAATAATGGTTTTTAAGAATGGAAAGAAAAAACCTGAATCAAAAGGGGAAATTCCTGTATACGGTGGAAATGGAATATTAGACTATGCGAATGAATACAATAATGAAAACGTTATTGCTGTGGGACGTGTAGGTGCATATTGCGGAAGTTTATTCAGAGTACTCAATAAGTGCTGGGTAAGTGACAATGCTATTTCTGCAAAATCACGTAATAATTTTAATATGTTCTGCTTTTACACTCTTAAAATATTAAATCTTAATGAAAGAAGCGAAGGAACGGGACAACCACTTTTGACCCAAGGCATTTTAAATAAAATACAGAGTGTAATTCCAAGCAAAAACATCATTTTAAAATATGAAATTATATCAAATAATACATTTAAACAATCAAACACATTTGTTAGAGAACTTGAGTCATTAAAAAGCTTAGGGATTACTATTCTATCAAAAATGGCAAAGATCAATAAATTATGAAAAAAGAAAAAATAACACTACGGAACTATAAGGATATTCTTAGAAAATTAGAAAAACAAGAGTGTCATTTGTTGCTTGGAAACGGATTTAATCAAGGACTTGGAATAGATACAAGCTATAAGTCCATATTTCAAAAAATGACCGAAGACGATCATGGGATATATAAAGATGCACAGAATGATATTAATCAAAGTGATTACGATTTAGAGAAATTTATTGAAAAACTATCAAATGATATTAACTGCAACAATACTTTTTTAAAAAAATATGTAGAAAATAAGGTTAAATATGATTTCATGAAAGCGGCACATGGCATAGTAAAACATGAAATCAAGAATATATATGCTGAAAAAAATAAAGGCATCTATATGCTTTTAAAAAATTTCACCAATTATTTCACTCTAAACTACGATTCTTTTCTTTATCTTCTTCTTTTAAACTTTAAATTAAGTGATGCAGAGAATGAAACAACTATTGCAATTCAATCCACATTAAAATTTATAGAAGAAGATATGAATGAATCACAAGGTAATATTTATAATGAAATTAAGCAAGCAAGAGAAGATGGAACCTTAAATATAGATACAGGAGGTGATTCAAATTCTGTATTAAAGCCAATGGGTGAACTAACAAAAACTCATTTTATTGCTGAAATTAAAGCTTATTCTAAAAGTCAAAATAAGAATTGGAAATCTTTAGACATTGAAAAAGTTGTAAAGTCTATTTTAGAAGAAGAGAAAAAAAACAAAATACTCAAAAAAGTAGATGATGGAAGTCAATTAAGTTTATTTGGTAATATAGAAGAATTTGTTTTTGATACTAAAAAAGAAACTCAAAATTTATTTTTTCTTCATGGTGCATTTCATATTTATAAAGATGGAAAAAAAGAAAAGAAAATTACACAAACATCTGACAAAGCACTTTATGATAGGCTCGAAGAGATAATAAACAGTGAAGAAAGAGATATTATTTGTATTTTTCAGGCTGAAGATAAAATTGATGAGATAAACAAAAGTGAATATTTAAAAAAATCTTATAATAAATTATCTAAACTTTCAGGGGTATTGGTTATTATCGGCTGTTCGTTATCAGATAATGACAGTCATGTTTATAGGAAGATTAATAGTTCTGAAGTGAATACAATTTATATCTCCAGCAAAGAAACAAGTAAAAAGAATGATTATAAAAAAGCTAATAAATTTTTCACCGACAAAGAAATAATTCTTTTTGATAGAGAAACAATCACCTATGAATTACAATCTATAAATAATTTAAACGGGGTTACTAAATCATGAATAACTCCCAAACCCTAATTTACCAAACCCCAAACGGAAACATCAAAATAGATGTCCACTTAGAAAACGAAACCGTCTGGTTTAGTCAAAAACTAATGGCAAAACTTTTTGGTAAAGGGCCGAACTATGTCGCTATTTTCTAATACAGGAGCAACTAAATGAGCATCCTCATAAGCATAGAAAAACTCCTCTCCGGCAAATTTGTCGAAGGCGCCCGAATGGAATTCAAGAAAGGCTGGAATCCGGTTTCTACTATGCGGACAATCTGTGCTTTTGCCAATGATTTTGGAAATGAGGGCAGTGGTTATATCATCATTGGCGTTGAAGAGGAAAACGGCAGGGCAAAACGACAGGTAAAAGGTTTTAATCCAAATGAATTCGAACGGATTCAAAAAGAACTCATCGGCTATTGCAATCTTATTCAACCCTCTTTTTTTCCACGGTTATCTTTAGAAGAGATTGACGATAAACATGTATTGGCCATCTGGGTTCCAGCCGGAAGCAACAGACCTTATAAAGTTCCCGATGATGTTACAGCAAGACATAAAGCCTACAACTTTCGTATACGGCAGTTCTCCAGTAGCATTGTTCCAAATAGCGAACAAGAAGCTGAACTGGTTCAGCTTACAGCTAAAATTCCTTTTGATGACAGAGTAAACAGCAGCGCCAGAATTGATGATTTGAATTTTGCTCTTATGAGGGAGCATCTTTCCCAAACAAAAAGCAGGCTCTACAACGAGAGCGCTAAAATGAGTGTTGAGGAGTTGGCAGATGCAATGAATCTATCACAGGGCGCAAAAGAACATCTGTTCCCGAAGAATGTCGGTTTGTTAATGTTTTCAGAAGAGCCGGCAGAATTTTTTAATGGTATTCAAATTGATGTGGTTGAATTCCCCAATGGCTTGGGAGCTAAAGAGTTTAATGAAAAAACATTCACCGGACCAATTCAAAAGCAACTGACAGATGCGCTCTCTTACCTGAAAACCAATATTATCAAGAGCAAGGTTATTAAGTATGACGATACGGAAAAGGCGGATAAAGTTTATAATTATCCCTATCCCGCAATAGAAGAGGCGTTGGCTAATGCGGTATATCATCGGAATTATGAATTGCGTGATCCTATTGAGGTAAGGGTATTGCCGTCATCAATAGAAATAATAAGCTATAGCGGTATTGACCCGTCTTTAAAGCAATCTGATTTTGAAAAAGGGGTCGTAAGAACAAGAAGATATAGAAACAGACGAATTGGCAGTTTCTTAAAGGAGTTGGGGCTAACAGAGGGCAAAGGAACCGGTATTCCGATAATTTATAAGGCGCTGGAAGATAACGGTTCTCCCAAACCAATCTTTGATATAGATTATCCAAACAGAAGTTTTTTCGTGGTAGAATTTCCTATCTACCTGAATTTTACGGATATTGATGAAGGTGGCTCAATAGGTGGTCAAATAGGTGGTCAAATAGCCCTTACTGAAAGACAACAAGAAATTATTAAACTAATTAAAAATAATGTTAAAATTAGTAGAAGTAAAATTTCAGAAAAATTGAAAATTAATGAATCCGCAGTACAAAAACATCTTAGTACCTTAAAAGAAAAAGGTGTATTAAAACGAGTCAGTGGCACACGAGGACATTGGGAGGTGAAAGAGTGAAATTCACTGAAGCGAAACTTGAACAGGCCGTCATAGAACTCTTTGAAGCCGAAGGATATAAGCACCTTACCGGTGAGCAAATCCATAAAGAGATGCCCGATGTTCTGCTGCGGGATGATTTAAAGCAGTACTTGTTAAATAGATATTCCAATGAAGATATTACACTGAACGAAATTGAAGTTATCATTCGCAAATTAGAGCTGTATCCTGCATCTGCTCTGTATGAAAGCAATAAAGAAATCATCAGGTTATTGGCTGACGGCTTTTTGCTCAAACGAGAAGATAGAAGCAAGAAAGATCTTTATATTCAATTAATTGACTATGGCAATCTACCTGCCTTCCTGGAACCAGGTTCGGATGAAGTGCCTACCATTGTGGCAGAAGAACAAGCTGAATATAATACAAACAGAAATATTTATAAGATTGTCAACCAGCTTGAAATACAGGGGTACGAAAAGAGAATTCCCGATGCCATTATTTATATCAACGGAATTCCTCTTGTAGTTATTGAATTTAAAAGCGCTGTTAAAGAAAACACTACCATCAAAAATGCTTATGACCAAATAACGATACGATACCGCCGTGATATTCCTGAACTTCTTAAATACAATGCTTTTTGTGTTATCAGCGACGGTATAAACAACAGTGCCGGTTCCTTGTTTGCCCCCTATAATTTTTATTATGCATGGCGTAAAACCGATGGTAATGAAATCAAGGAAGTGGATGGTATAAATTCACTTTATTCAATGGTAAAGGGGATGTTTAACAAAGAACGGTTTGTTGATATTGTCAGAAATTTTGTTTATTTCCCCGATACATCAAAAGAGGATATCAAGATTGTCTGCCGTTATCCCCAATACTACGCAGCCCGAAAACTCTTTGATTCCATAAAGGAAAACATGAAACCTGAGGGAAGCGGAAAAGGGGGCACATACTTTGGGGCCACCGGGAGCGGTAAGAGCTATACCATGCTATACCTCACTCGCCTATTGATGAAAAGCGCCTACTTCTCAAGCCCTACAATTATTCTTATTACAGACCGTACCGACCTGGATGACCAACTTTCAGGACAATTCACCAATGCCAAAAAATTTATCGGCGATGACACTGTAGAAAGTGTTGAAAGTCGTGATGATTTAAGGAAAAAACTGAGCGGAAGAAAAAGTGGAGGCGTTTTTCTTACCACCATTCATAAATTTACCGAGGATTTAAATCTCCTGACAGACAGAGCAAATGTAATCTGTATTTCTGATGAAGCTCACCGTACACAGGTTAATCTTGACCAGAAAGTGCGTATAACTTCAAAAGGTGTAAGGAAAACCTTTGGATTTGCTAAATATCTACATGACTCTCTGCCTAATGCAACTTATGTTGGTTTTACAGGCACGCCCATAGACGCCACCCTTGATGTGTTCGGGAAAGTTGTGGACATCTACACCATGAAAGAATCGGTGCAAGATAAAATTACCGTTCGTATTGTTTACGAGGGACGAGCCGCCAAGGTATTACTGGAAGAGAAAAAACTTGCTGAGATAGAAGAATATTATAAGCAATGCTCCGAAGAGGGCACAAATGATTACCAGATTGAGGAGAGTAAAAAAGCCGTTACCAATATGGAGGTTATTCTTGGCAACACGGACCGCCTTGAAGCATTGGCAAAAGATTTTGTTGAGCATTATGACGAACGGTTAGACGAAGGCGCAAGTGTTCTTGGAAAAGTGATGTTTGTTTCATCAAGCAGGCAGATTGCCTATGGTTTGTATAAGCAGATTATTGCTTTAAAACCTGAATGGGCAGAGGTCAAAGAATGTGATGACGGTGTTACGCTTTCTGAAAAAGAAAGAAAAGAGATAAAGCCGACTGAAAAAATTAAAATGGTAATGACCCGTGGTAAAGACGACTTCAAAGAATTTTGGGACTTACTTGGAACAAAGGATTACCGTAAAGAGCTTGACCGCCAATTCAAAAGTGCAAAATCGAATTTCAAAATAGCTATTGTGGTTGATATGTGGCTTACTGGTTTTGATGTTCCCTTTCTTGATACCATTTATATCGACAAGCCAATTCAGCAACACTCACTTATTCAGACTATCTCCCGTGTTAATCGTGTGTATGAGGGCAAAGAAGCAGGGTTGGTTGTTGATTATATCGGCATTAAGAGCAATATGAATGTAGCCTTAAAGAAATATTCTAATGTTGAAGAGGATGATTTTGAGGATATTTCAAAAGCAGTCGTTATTGTTAAAGATCAGTTAGATTTGCTGTCAAAGCTTTTTCATAAATTCAATTCTGATGATTATTTCAACGGAACGGCTTTAAAACAGTTAGAATGCTTAAATAAGGTAGCTGAATTTGTTCTGTGTACAGCAGAAACTGAAAAGCGGTTTATGGGAATGGCTAAAAAGCTCCGTTCCGCATATAAGATATGTACCTCAAGCGATGAGCTATCGCAAAAGGAACGAGATTATATTCATTTTTATTCAGCCATAGCAGCAATAGTCCACAAACTCACCAAAGGCAATGCTCCCGATACTGCCCAAATGAATGAAAGGGTTCGGGAGATGATAAAAGAAGCTCTTTTGAGTGATGGTGTAGAAGAAGTATTTAAACTTGGTGAAGATGAAGCAGACAAAGACATTGATATTTTCAGTGATGAGTATATGGCAAAAATAGATAAAATTAAATTGCCGAATACTAAAATCAAACTTCTCCAGCAACTTCTTAAAAAGACAATAGATGAATTTAAGAAAGTAAATAAAATCAAGGGAATAGACTTTACCAGAAAATTTAAAAAATTATTAGAGAAATACAACGAACGGAAAGAGGATGTTGCTTTTGCCAATGATGTTCTTGATGACATAGCTGGTCAATTTGCGGACCTTTTTAAGGATTTGCAAAAAGAAAAAGCATCGTTTGAAGAAATGGGAATTGATTTCGAAGAAAAAGCATTTTATGACATCTTAAAGGCGGTTGCAGAAAAACATGATTTTATCTATCCCCATGAAAAATTGATTACCTTATCGCAGGCAGTCAAAAAAGTTGTAGACGACAAGGCAAAGTATACTGACTGGTCACAGCGGGATGACATAAAAGCAGAATTGAAAGTTGATTTGATTCTGATACTTGCAGAGTACGGCTATCCGCCAGTACCAAAAGATGAAGTTTTTAAAGAAATATTTGAACAAGCAGAAAATTTTAAAAAATACAGAACGGAGTAATGAAAGAGCAAAAGAAAAAACTGCTTCAACCATCGTGGCTACAGCGGTTGGGCGGGATTAAGAAATGAAAAAAGGGCTAACAAATCGTTGCACCTGACATTTTTCCGCTTCGCTCCAAAATGCAGGTGATCTTGACGTTATCTTTCATAAATATACGATTGAGCCGAATAATAAATATTGACTTTTGTCCGATGTGAACATATACTTCCTGTATGCAAGAATTACTATATCAATACAATCCTTGGTGGGAAGAAGTCACGAGAGATGATAATATAAAACCTCGTGAAAGATATCTCAAGGAACTCAGGAACTATTTAGAGTTCAAGCAAATAGTAGTTCTTACTGGGCTTCGTCGTGTTGGCAAAACAACATTAATGAAAATCATAATCAATGAATTAATTGCCAAAGATGTCCCTGCTAATCATATCTTATATGTCAGTCTTGACGACTATTTACTTCACAAAAACAATATTTTAGAAATCGTCAATGAATTTAGAAAAATACATAAAATTAAAATCGAAGAAAAAATTTACCTATTTCTCGATGAAGTAACCTACAAAGAAAATTTTCATATTCAGTTGAAAAATATCTACGATTCACAAAACACGAAAATCTTTGTTGCTTCATCTTCGGCATCAATGCTCAGAGATAAAAAGGCAAGTTTAACAGGTCGCGCGATTACTCTCGAAATAAAGCCCCTCGACCTCGAAGAATATCTCTTCTTTAAGGGCATAACCTTAAAGAAGAGAGACAAACAATTACATAAATCATACTTCCTTGAATACTGTAAAGATGGAGGGTTGCCAGAAAATGTTCTTAACCCAAACCGTGAGTATTTAATGAACTTAGTAGATGACATCATTCAAAAAGATATTACAGCCTTTCATGGTATCAAAAATCATCAAATAGTAAGAGAATACTTCACTCTATTAATGGAGCGAAGCGGAAAACAATTAAGCATAAACAAAATTAGTAAAATTTTAAGCATCTCGCCAGATACATCTAAAAGATACCTCAGTTTCTTTGAATCAACTTATCTTATTCATCTTCTTCCGAGATGGGGAAAAACAAATCAGAAATTGCTGTCAGCTAAGAAAATCTATGCCTCAGACCTTGGCATAAAATATATGTTTATGGGCAAAAGAGACCTCGGAAGTTACTTTGAAAACTATATTTATTTGCTGTTGCGCAATAAGAAGATATTGTATTTTCTGTATGAAAATACGACTGAAATTGATTTTCTGACAGAAGATAAAATATTAATTGAATCCAAATTTTATGCTAAATTAAATGAGAAACAAGAAAAGTTGTTTAATGCATATCCTGTGAATAAAAAACTGTTGATTGATTCAGTTGAGAAGTTGTCATTACTAAACGAGATTTAAAGTCAACAAATCAATTAACCTGACCCGCAACTTAGTCGGCGAATTTTTGTGTAGATTCAAGCTTATAGCCGTCAACAAAGTTAATCAGTAGATTCACAGCGGTCAGGTTATTTCAAGTGATATTGTGCTAAGGAATGTGGACGAAATAACTTCCTCAACTATGCATCATAGCTTCAGGCCACCTTTATCCGATCTCAAATCCCAAAAGTTTCAAAATAGCCCGCTATTCCTTCAACTTTTGTGATTCAAGATCGAACAAATCTGACCTAAATCTATGCGCCTACTTGGGGAAGTTAATTCGTCCACGTTCCTAAACGATATAGAAGTGAGAGTATTGGGAAGTTTAATGGAAAAGAGTATGACTGCACCTGAGTACTATCCAATGTCGCTCAATGCTCTTACAAATGCCTGCAACCAGAAGACGAATCGATATCCGATCCTTTCTCTTGATAAAAAGACGGTAGTCCGTGCCCTGGAAAGCCTGAAGGAGAAGCAATTGATTACTCAGAGCGATTTAGATCGGGTTCCGAAATATGCGGAAACATTTGTGGGCCAAGGTAAACTCATCCCTGCCGAGTCGGCGTTGCTGATGATTTTAGCTCTTCGGGGCTATCAGACTATCGGGGATTTGAGGGGTCGAACTGAAAGGGCATATAAGTTTGACGGATTAGAAGAGGTGGAATCGACTCTGGATAACTTGATAGATACAGGTTGCATCAGAAAGTTGCCCCGAATGCCGGGTCAAAAGGAATCGCGATACGCGCATCTGCTCGCAGGAGAACCACAAAATGAGCGGGATTGGGCTTTGCGTCCGGAACAGGAAACTATTGAGGTTCGGGTGGAAAATGAAAGAATTGCTGCCCTTGAAGGTGAGTTGTCGAAATTAAGTTGGCAGCCCAGACGGCAGACAAACCGCCGAGAGTCTGACACCCGGCGAGGCCGCTGAAGCGGTTCAGGCGCTGGGAATTAAAATATATACTATCGGTGTGGGAGGAACAGAGCCGGCGCCATTTCCGGTGCAAACTCCTTTCGGCACAAAGATCATCCGTCAAAGCGTTGATCTGGATGAAGAAACACTGATGAAGGTTGCAAAAATCGGTCATGGACAATATTTCAGAGCGGCCGATACAGATCAATTGCAAAAAATATACAATATCATTGATCAGCAGGAGAAAACCGAAATCAAGGTCAAGGAGTTTTTCCACTTTAAAGAACTTTATCCATGGTTTCTTGTTCCGGCACTCTTTCTGCTACTGATGGAAATCACAATCCGCACAACTGTACTGAGGACGATTCCATAACACTTGCACATGTGTGGATACTGCACTTTCTCTGGATTCTGCCGATCGCAGGCTTTACGCTGATCATGCAACTATGCATCACAGCTTCAGGTCACCTTTGCCCCAAGCTCAAATCCGGGCTCAAATCTCAAAAGTATTAAAATAGCTCGCTATTCCTTCAACTTTTGTGATCTGAGGCCAGATTTGAGATTGGGCAAATCCAACCTAAATCTATGCGCCTGCTTGAGGAAGTTAATTCGTCCACGTTCCTTAGCTTCTTGATGCAATTGATCAAAAAATGGAAATTACTATTGAGTTAAAGGGAGGCAATATGGAAACTTTGCAACAACCATCTGCAACGGTAGAAAAAAGACTGTTGTGGGACAATGTAAAAGAAAAAGTTCTCTTGAAAATTCCCACGAAAAATAGAATTGATAATATCAAGGTTCTTGAAGACGTATATTGGGAAGAATATTATGAGCTAAGCGATATTCACTATGAGTGGAATGATGGATTTCTGGAGGAAAAACCTGTGTCTGATTATAAAGCTTATTTGATGTTTTTGTGGTTTGGTGAACTGTTACGCCATTTTTTTACTGTTTATCCAATCGGTAAGATGATTGGTCTGGAAATGGGTTTTCGATTGCAACTGCCTCATAAAGTTACGATTCGGAAACCTGATACAGGAATAATTTTAAATACCAATCCAGTTGAAATAAATGAATCAGATCACAGATATTCAGGGATTGTTGATCTATGTATTGAACTATTATCCGACAGCAACCGTAAAAATATTGAACGTGATACGAAAGTTAAAAAAGAAGAATATTGTCTTGGAGGTGTACAGGAATATTTTATTCTTGATGGGAAAATGAAACAAACAGTTTTTTATCACCGTCTTAAATCTGGTAAATATGCAGAAAACAGGCCTGTCAAAGGTATTCTTAAATCAAGGATATTACCAGGTTTTCAATTCCGGATCGCTGATCTTACCAGTCGTCCATCATTGGAAGAAATGTCGAAAGATGAGGTTTATAAAGATTTTATACTCCCTTTTTATCAAGCTGAAAAACAAAAAGCTGAGCAGGAGCGGCAAAGAGCGGACGGGGCTGAGCAAAGAGTTGAGCAGGAGCGGCAAAGAGCGAACAGCGCTGAGCAAAGAGCGGACGCTTTATCTGCAAAACTTAAAAGTTTGGGAATTGAGTTTTAAAAGAATTTGTGGGATAATGAGTTCTTGGAGTTCGGTAAAAAATAACGTTAAAGAAACACAAACTCTTTTTTTTGAATAATTTTAAAGTTTATGAGTTCAAGGATAAAAGCTCTATGATCCGCACAACTGTACTGAGGACAATTTCATGACACTTGCACATGCGTGGATACTGCACTTTCTCTGGATTCTGCCGATCGCAGGCTTTGTGCTGATCGTGCAACGCCGCAACAGACAGCAGGCAATGGAACGGTTTGCCGAACCGCTCCTGATGGCGCGGCTGACACCGGATAACCATCAAGGCAAGCGCTTTGTTAAAGGCATTTTGCTTCTCTGCTCACTGGGCATTTTAATCCTTGCTCTGGCCGGACCCCGCTGGGGAAGCCGTTATCAAGAGGTGAGCCGCAAAGGTGTGGATATCATGATCCTGATAGATGTGTCGCGGAGCATGATGGTCGAAGATGTCAAGCCAAACCGTCTGGAGCGTGCCAGAAGGGAGATTATAGACTTTCTCAAGGTTGTAAAAGGAGATCGGATCGGTTTGACTGCCTTTGCCGGGGCCGCTTTTGTTCAGTGCCCGCTTACACTGGATTATGCGGCCCTGGAAATGTTTTTAAATGCGTTGAAACCCGGTATCATTCCTGTGTCCGGCACTGACATGGGCGTCGCCATTGAAACCGGACTTTCCGCTTTTGATTTTAAAACTGAAACCGATAAGGTAATGCTGCTGATCACCGACGGTGAGGATAACGAGAATAGTGGCCTAAAAGTTGCCGGTGATGCTGCCCGGCAGGGAGTCAAGATTTTTGTTTTCGGTATCGGAGATACGTCCGGCGGACCGATACCTGTCGGCGGCGATCAGGGCGGATTTAAAAAAGACAAAGACGGCAAGCTGGTGTTATCCAGACTTGATGAAAAGACATTGCGGGACATGGTATCTGTGACTGGAGGCAGCTATGTTCGTTCGGTGGCCGGTGACCTGGATCTGGATATACTCTATTTTGACGGCATCAAGAAAAAAACAGAGGCGCAAATCCTTAAGAGTGGTAAAATCAAGGTTTATGAGGAGCGTTTCAATCTTTTTGTTTTGGCTGCCTTCTTGCTGTTGTTTATAGAAGAACTGCTTGACGGCAAGCGCAGGTCGATATCGAAAAAAAGGTTTGGAGTTCTGATCGGGTTTGCGCTTTACAGTCTCATCCCTTTTTTTCTTCCGAATTTGGCCTCGGCAGCCGACACACCGGATGAACTGTACCGCCAGGGCAGATATGAAGAAGCTGAAAAAGCCTATGCCAAGGGCGATATGGACAATCCCGGGGATATTCGCTACCGCTACAACCGGGGATGCGCAGCGTTTCAAAACGGGCAATACGAAGAAGCGTCGGCTGCTTTCTCCAG
The DNA here is from genome assembly GCA_030611985.1 of Desulfobacterales bacterium. GTDB lineage: Bacteria > Desulfobacterota > Desulfobacteria > Desulfobacterales > ETH-SRB1 > DAOVDN01. The sequence continues at coordinate 16,496 of JAUWOS010000023.1, forward strand.
CGTGATGAAAAGGGCGCAAGATCGCGATGTTTTATTCAAGGCCGCATATAACCTGGGCAATACAGCTTTCAAGCAGGGTGATTTCGAGTCGGCGACATTGCATTACAAGGAAGCTCTTGTTAATAATCCGTCAAGCGAGGATGCCCGCTGCAACCTTGAACTGTCTTTAAGAACCCTGAAAAACATGAAACAAGAACAGTCGGAAGAGCCGGATGCCGACGCACCGGAAACAGGCAACAACAAAAAAAAGGAAGATAAAAAAGGGGAAGATAAAAACAAGAAATCCGGCGACAGCGGGCAGTCTCAGAATAAAGATCAGGAAAAAGATCAGGAAAAAGAAAATACCAATACAAACGAAAGTAAAAAACGCACGGATGGTTCAAAGCCTGATGGCAAAAAAGCGCCTGATGAAAATCAGGATCAAAAAGCAGCTCAAGGTGCAAAACCCGAAGATGATTCCACTGATGAAAACCTGCCTGGAGAACTGAAACCGCTACAGGCTCTGCCGGAATTAAAACAAAAGAACAAAGGGCAGGGCGCTGATAAATCCGCCACCGACAAAAAAAGAGCAGAAGCCCTGCTTGACAATGTTCAGGAAGATCCATCGGGGATTTTGCGTTTTATGATTCCGGAAGAAAATCGTCACGGCGCGGCTTCAGGAAGGGACTGGTAGTATGAAAAAAGTCGTTGCCGTAATTGTGTTCATTTTCTTATCGCTGCTGTTTTCCTCATGGGTTGCCGCCGAAGTCGGTGTCACGCTCAATCTGGATCGCGTGGAGGCAACACTGGAAGATAGCGTCCGGATGGAGGTGAACATTTCCGGCTCCCGCAGCAGCGATGCAATACCGGTTTTTCATGGGTTTGAAGACTTCATGGTAACAAAAGGCGGAACATCCAGCCGTGTTGAGATCGTCAATGGCAAGGTCAATTCGGGGATTACATACACCTATTTCATTCAACCACGAAAGACCGGAACCTTCAAGATAGGTCCTGTTTCGATAAAAGTGGACGGCCGGGTATTGGAGAGCAACAGCGCAACGCTTACGGTCAAAGTATCTTCACAACAATCCGGTCATAATCGCAAGCCGGTGTTTATCGAGGCTTCAATCTCGTCTCATGATGTTTATGTTGAACAGCAGGCGCTTTACTCGCTCAAGCTGTACCGCCGAGTTAACGTGGACGATCTTTCCCTGAACCTGCCGGAAATGGAACATATTACGTTCAAACAACTCGGTCGGCCGCATGAATATCAAACCACATATGCGGGGTCGGAGTATCAGGTTCTGGAAATCCGATACACGCTTTTGGCTTCAAAAGAAGGGGATTATGCCATCGGTCCAAGCAAGATAAATATGAGCGTAAGACGTCCAGGGAGGCGTTCTCCGTTTGACGATTTTTTTTCCTCATCATCTTCCGGCCGTCCCATGACAGTTGCAAGCAAACCTCTTGAATTGAAAGTCCTTGCTCTGCCGGAAGAAGGAAAACCTGCTGATTTCAGCGGGCTTGTGGGAGATTTTCAGATAAAATCACGGCTGGAACCGACCGGTCTGAAGGCAGGCGAATCTGCAACACTGACGGTTCAGGTCAGCGGTAGGGGAAACGTAAACCGGATACCCGATATTGATCTTCCTGAAATGCCGTTTGCCCGAATTTACAGCGACCAGCCAGTCCTGGAAACCGAACAGGACGCCCACGGATTCGGAGGTAAGAAAACCATGAAATGGGCGCTGGTGCCGGGAAAAGCGGGCCGGTTCGAAATCCCGGTACTGACCTTGAGCTTTTTCAATTCTGATACGGAAAAATACAATATCCTGCATACGCCTGTCCATACCCTGTCTGTCCTGCCGGGAGAAACGCAAGAGGTTGCTGTTTTTCACTCGTCGCCCGGCGCCGGAAAAACCGCAGAAAGTCCGATTAAAAAAGAAATTCAACAAATCGGGAAAGATATCCTGCCGATTCATACATCTGCCGACAATCTATCTGCTCCTTACCGGACATTGTCAACCGGTTGGCGTTTCCAGCTTGCTTTAATCGGTCCTTTATTGATTTATATGATGTTATTGGGCAGTTTGAAATTACGCAATCAATCTCCTGAACGTCTGGCCCTGTCAAAATCCAGAAATGCGTTTAAAGCGCTCACAAAGCGGTGCCGGCAGGATCAACCCGGCTGCGCCGATCTTATTGACGTCTTCAAGAACTACCTGAACGACAGACTCAGTCTGTCCATCGGTACACTGACAGCAGATGATGCTGCCGGGTTTTTGCAGAAACAGGGCGCTGATCCTGAAACTGCTGGAAAAATGTGCTTACTAATCCAACGTCTTGAAAATGCCGTGTATGCCGGGGAAGACCTGAAAAATACGGATGCGGCAAACGATTTGATAGAGCTTGTCAAGGCGCTGGAAAAGGAGATCCGATGAGCAGGTTCATGCGGTTTATGATGACAGGACTACTTGTTTTGTTATTTTTACCAAGCGTTGTAAAAGCGGAAACAAATAAGTCAATGGCAGAAGTCTTTTTTGAAGCTAACAGCGCTTGTAAAAACGAGCAATTTCAGAAAGCAGCAGACGGATACCTTCATCTGATTGAAAACGGAATTGAAAACGGTCACATCTACTATAACCTCGGAAACGCTTATTTTCGACTTGGAGCTTTTGGAAGGGCAATACTGTCTTATGAAAGAGCGCGCCTTTGGATTCCGAGAGACAGCGATCTTGCCTTTAATCTTTCACATGCAAGGGATCAGGCTCGGGATGCTGTAAGCGATTCTCAAAGTTTTTCCATAAACGATATTCTGGGACTTGATAGCATAAATTTTTATGAAACATTTTTTGTTTTTACCATTTTGAATGTTTTCTTTTTCGGCATTCTTTGTATAAGACTCTTCAAAAAGGCCGAGTGGACTTATTACCTCTCTATTTTCCTGGCTATTTTTGTCACTATCGGCGCATCTGTTTTCGCTTTGAAGTGGCACAGCGTAGCTGGTGATGATCGCGCTGTTGTGCTGGCAGAAGAAGTCAACGTCCGGGCCGGTCCTGATTCTGAAGATACCGTGCTATTTAAAATTCATGAAGGGTCTATTGTGCATTATGAACGTTCCGAAAGCGATTGGGTGTTGCTGCGCCTGTCAAAAGACAAAAGGGGCTGGGCGGAATCAACGCAACTGGAGCAGATTGTAAAAAAGTAAAATTAGAACCAAGGAACCGTATGAGGAAAAAGCTTCACATACGGGTTTGTGCGAGAAGGGCGTTGGGTAACCTATGCCTTTATTCTGAACTTGACACCAGAAGCCGTGGCGTTTTTCGGATAAATGTTCTATTTTGGTTGCCGTCTTCATAAGCAAACACACTGAAATCGTAATAAGCCATGCCCGCTTCTTCTGCATCGGCAGGAATAAACATAAACAAAACAGATACGATGGTTAAAACCAGACTCAACGATCTTCGCATAACATAACTCCTGATACTACTTTTGTTAAGGAACGTGGACAAGGAATAATTCTCCCGTGAACGGTTACAAATATTTTTACTTGAATTAAATCCTGAATGTCGATAACCTGTAAAAATAAAAATTTACAGCAATCTGCAAGACTTTTGGTTTCATAATGGAGGAACAATGGATAGAAAGATTATGTTAAAAAAGATTGACAGCCATGGATTTACACTTATTGAATTAATGGTGGTCATTGTGATATTGGGAATTCTTGCCGGGCTTATTGTGCCCAGAATAATGGGGCGTCCTGAA
>JAUWOS010000006.1 GCA_030611985.1 Desulfobacterales bacterium
TGCCAAAGCAGGAAGCCCGAAGAGTTTAAATATTTTCAATAGTTCCATATTGTTACCAATTAGTTTAGGAACGTGGACGAATTAACTTTCGCAAGTAGGCGCATAGATTTGGGTCAGATTCAACCAATCTCAGATCACAAAAGTTGAAGGAATAGCGAGCTATTTTAATACTTTTGTGATTTGAGATTGGTTGAAGGTGGCCTGAAGCTGTGATGTATAGTTGGGGAAGTTATTTCGTCCACGTTCCTTATTACACAAAAAATAAGGATATTGAGGGCTTGTTCAAAAATAAGTTAGATTTTTTGCGCTTAAATTTTGAGTCAGATTTGTTTAATCTTAAATCACAAATGTTGATGGAATAGCAAGTTATTTTGAGACTCGCCTGCCACGGCATTATATTTATTGAACAACCAGTCATAATTTCTTGACTTAAAATTACATTTTGATATTCTGTTTTTGAGCGAGACCTGAACATTAGGCTTTGCCGGAGTGATTCTGAAAATTCTAATTGCAAAAAAAGGAGGGTCAAACATGGAAAGAAGAAAATATAAGCGAGTGAAAACCTTGACTTTTGTTGTTTACTCCGATGGCAAGCGGTTTTTGAAAGAATTTGCGTATAATATAAGCCTTCACGGACTTATGATAACAAGCAGGGAGAGCAGCAAGATAGGTGACTCAATAGAAATGTCGATTGATACCAATGATCCTATAAAGGCAAAAGGAAAAGTCGTTTGGGTAGAAAAAAAAGACAGAAGCTACAATATAGGAGTGCAACTAAAAAGCATAGAAAAGAAAGCGGCCGAGAGATGGTATAGATTTTTGAATTTTCCGATGGCTATGGCAGCAGCTTAGGAACGTGGACGAAATCAACAGAGTTATAGATCTGACCAGAGATCCAGTATCCGGCAAATTTGGACAATACGAAACAAAGGCATTTTTGTACACGACGAATGAATCGAATGGATAGAGCAGTTTTCACTATATATCTTATTGTTCTAATTTTGAGTCCTCTCCTTTTTGGTTCAGTCCACACCTATGCCTATACAATCATGGCTGTCGGAGTTTTGACCGGCGCTCTCTTGTTGTTAATAAAAAACATTAGAAAAGATCCAGGAAGCGGTGTATATCGGTTCCAATTTCCCAGCACAAGCCTTAATTTTGTCCTCTTGATTCTTTTGACCTTCCTTATCTTTCAGGTTATTTCCTTGCCTGATTTTCTATTAAAGTTTTTATCGCCGGAGGCAAGCGTAGTTGCCCATAAATCACTACCGGCCTCGGACGTCATCGTTCACAGTAATCAGGACAAAACCTGGTTTTCTCTTTCGCCATATTATTATCCGGTTCGTATGTCCCTGGTCAGGTTTATTGTATATGGACTATTTTTCATATGCCTGATTCAGGTATTAAATTCCAGAAAAAGAATTGAGCTTGCAATCCTTGTGATATTGATAATAAGTTGTTGTGAGGCTATTTACGGCCTTGCACAAGCATATTCAGAATCCGGACATATTCTCTGGTTGCAAAAGGGTGTGCATAAAAAGGACGTTTGCGGGACATATATCAACCGCAACCACCTTGCAGGTCTTATGGAGATAAGTTTGTTGCTGGCTGCATCCTATTCTGCCGCACTTTTAAATAAAAAGAAAAAGATAACCTCTACACACAAAAAAAGCATGAGCGCACGGCTTTCACAATACCTGTCAATTGAACAACGGTTCAATAAAAGGACTTTTATTCTATTTATTGGCGCAATGATAGGTATCGGACTCATCTTTTCCGCCTCCAGAGGGGGCATGATCGCGGGCGCCGGAGGAATGTTGTGCATGAGCTTGCTCTTTATTTTCAGAAAAAACTACAGGCGAAAAGGTCTCATAGTTTTCCTGCTCTTTTGCATCACCGCTGCTTATTCCCTCAATATTGGAGTTGACTATCCGCTTGGACGGTTTAAATACTTTGATAAGAGCTTTGATAGTAGACTTAGATATACTCAAAAAACCATAGATATGTTTCAGGATTACAAATTAACAGGTATTGGAGCAGGTAATTTCCAGTACTTATATCCCAAATATCAGTCTGATAAAGACAAAAAAAGATATATGCGATTTGCGCACAATGACTGGGCGCAATTTGTTGCTGAAGCCGGAATAATAGGTATCTGTTTGATGCTATTCGGAATATTCCGGTATCTGTATCAAACACTGAAAATGTGGAAAAAAAGAAGATACTCATTTGCCGTTTGTCTTGGAATAGTGCCTTTGCCGATAATGACTGCTGTGGCGATTCACTCATATTCTGATTTTAATCTGCATATTCCTTCAAATTTTCTGATTTTCGTGGCAACCATGTCCATCGGCTATGCAGCGCTTCATCTAACCGCACCTCATAGTAAAAAAAAGACTCTTTGTAAATATCATATCATCCCGTTAAAATATAAAGGATTTTTTGTATTATTTCTGGTTTTGGGATTAATAGGCTGGAGTGGATTTTGGACAGTACGACACTTTGTGGCCGAAGCATACTGCAATACTGTACCGAATTCTACTCTGAACAGAGATAAGACTCCACCCCTTAAAGAGATTAAAAATGCAATTTCATGGGACAGATGGAATGCCGAGTACTGGTATAAACTGGCCATGGAATTGATGCTAATTCGAGACGCAGGATACAAAATGCATGATGTTGTTGAATCAACAGCCGGCAATCACATGGAGATCATCAGCGCTCTTGAAAAAGCCGTGGCGTTAAATCCTTTTAGTGCACAATATCACGTGCGATTAGGATGGGAATATACTTATCTGTGGCAAGCCCAGGATTACCATAAGAAATGGCTTCCGGCAGCAGATATTTCAATGGAGAGGGCAGCATATTTTGCAGGCGAAAAAAATCCCAATCTCCATGTAGAACTCGGAAATTACTGGGTAATGCGATCAAAGACGGTAGATCCAGACAACCCAGAGAGAGAGTCGGCCTGGAACAAAGCCTGCCGGCATTATAAAAAAGCGCAAAGTCTGGAAATGAAAAAATCATTAACAAAAAAGATCGCAAAATATATAAATAATTTTTATTCAAATAAAGAGATTATTCAGGAAGCGCTCTTAGGACTCGCACAAAAATAACTTCGGCTTAGGAACGTGGACGAAATAACTTCCACAAGTAGGCGCATAGATTTGGATTAGATTTGCCCAATCTCAAATCCGGCCTCAGATCACAAAAGAAGTTATTTTATCCCCGTTCCTAAAAAAGAGCATCTGTAAATTGTACCGGATCAAAGTCCTGCAAGTCATCAATGTTTTCTCCGATTCCGATGTACTTTAATGGAATTTTAAAATTGTTGCATATGCTGATTACAATACCTCCTTTTGCTGTTCCATCAAGCTTTGTAATGGCAATCCCTGTAACTCCAAGCGCTTCATGGAACAATTTGACCTGAGATAAAGCATTCTGACCTGTTGTGGCATCAAGAGTCAGAAGAATTTCGTGCGGTGCAGCGTAAAGCTTTTTCGAAATAGTTCGTTTGATCTTTTTTAGTTCTTCCATAAGGTTTACCTTTGTGTGAAGCCTCCCGGCTGTATCCACAAGAACAATGTCGACATCTCTGGCCAATGCGGCTTCAATGCCGTCATATGCAACTGAGGCAGGATCTGCTCCATCCTTATGTCTTACAATTTCCGCGCCTGCTCTGTCTGCCCATATTGCGAGCTGTTCTACTGCTGCAGCCCGAAAAGTGTCGGCAGCAACGATCAGAACCTTTTTACCTTTGGCTGTATATCTTGCCGCAAGCTTTCCGATGGTAGTAGTTTTTCCCACCCCGTTAACGCCTATTGCCACTATAACATATGGTTTGGTCGTGATTTCTTCAGCGGTCAGCGCTTGCACATTAAGAAATGACCTGATTTCTTCTTTCAAAGCGCCTTTCAATTGATCGGCGTTTGAAATACTTGAAGACTTTTCTGAGATTTTTTGCATAAGATCCATAGTGGTTTGCACACCAATATCCGAAGTTATTAGAATCTCTTCAAGTTCTTCCAGCATATCGTCATCCATTTTTCTCTTACCTTCAAAGAGTTCATTGACGTCTGTTGAAAGAATCTCACGGGTTCTGGAAAGGCCTTTTTTAAGGCGATTAAAGAAACCGGCTGGTTGATCTGAATCAGGTAACTCAGATATTTCTCTTTCAAGGGGCTTATCTTCGTTCTTGTCTTTTTTCTTTTTAAACCAGTTAAATTCCATAATAAAGTTCCAAATCATCAAATCCCTTCCGGCCGCGCCAAATTTACCGAAACGATCTTGGAAATTCCCTTTTTTTCCATGGTAATACCAAAAAGCATGTCGGCAAATTCCATGCTTTTTTTGTTGTGAGTTATCATTACAATTTGAGATTTTTTTCCTATGATTTGCAATAGATTATTAAAACGAAAAACATTGGCCTCGTCAAGTGGCGCATCAATTTCGTCAATGAGGCAAAAAGATGCCGGCCTGATTAAAAATATAGAAAAAATAAAGGCAATGGCTGAAAGCGCTTTTTCTCCTCCGGAAAGAAGACTTAATCTGGTCAGTTTTTTTCCTGGAGGATGGATCATGAGTTCTACGCCTGTTTCAAGAGGCTTATCAGGTTGTATCAGAACGAGCTTTGCCGAACCTCCTTCAAAAAGAGCTGGAAATACCTCATCAAATTTTTCATTAATCAGATTGAATGTCTTGATAAATCGTTCTTGCGTAATGCTGTTTATCTTTTTCACAACTTCGTGAAGATCATCTATCGCTTTAACAAGATCGTCGCATTGTTTAGATAAAAAGTCAAAGCGTTCCTTTAATTGCTCATATTCTTTTATGGCGCCGGAATTGACATCTCCGATACCGGCAATCTTTTTTTTCAAAACGGAGAGCACATCTTTCATTTCATTAGTCGGCATCCTTGAAAACATTTCCGAGTCTTCCGACATCGAATCAAATTCCTGCCTGAATTCGGAAAGCGATTTGTGATAGCGTTCTTCCAGACGGCTTGCAATATTCTCCAGCTTTAAGTGTTTTTGCGATTGCTCAAGTTCAAGCAGACGGATTTTCTGCACAGCCTTTTCACGACTGTTTTGTATCTTTGAAATAATAGCGTCGTTTTCTTTCAGTCCGGCATTAATGATCTGATAGTCAGCTTCGTTATTTTCAAGCGTCTGCTCAAGGAGTTTTATATCATCATACATGCCTGAAAGTGTGTGTTCATATTCTGTGATTTTCTGCTTGAAAGTCAACCTTTTTCTGTTCTTTTGATCAATCTCTATAGAAAGGTGTTTAATCCGTTTTATTCCGTCATTTCGAAATTCTTCAAGTCGTCTTAAGGTATTATTGTTGTTTTCCAGTCCGGCATTGAGAGCTGTAAGTTTGAGCTTGAGATCAACAATCTTTTGATTAAAACTTTCCAGTTTCGATGATACAGAGCCGATTTTTTCTTTTGTTTCCATGACCATGGCTTGTGCCGCTTCAACCCTGCTTTCGATTTCAGATAATTTTTTGCTATATCTCGCAATTTCTTCATCGATATCGCTTTCTTCGCCAAGAAGCCTTTCCTGATCCAGCTCTGCAATTTCAAGTCTGTGCCTGGCATGTTTTAGATCTTCGGTTGCTTTGTAAAGGGTCTTTTCAGCTTCGATTTCCTTTTGTGCCGCTTTGTTTTTGCGCTCTATCAGTTTTTGCATGCTGCTTTCAATGATACGAAGCCCGGATTCCAGCTCTTTTTGATAAAGGCCGGCTGATTTCAGGTTTTGATCCAATTTTGCAATCTGATGATCCAGCTCCTTCAGTTCCTGCTTCTTTGCAAGTATGCCGGATAACTTGTCTTTGCTGCCGCCGATCATGATGCCTTGACATGAAATAATATCTCCATTTTTGGTAACAATAGTCTGTAATGCGCTATTGCCGCCGTATATTTCTATGGCCTCCTTAACGGAAGAGGCAACAACTACATGCCCTAACAATGCTTCTACTATCTCTTCAAACCCTTCTTTTGCGGAAATATGATTCAAAAGCTTCTTTTGCGGATTAGATGTCTGATGCCGGCTATATTCCATGCATTTGACGGATGAAACCGGAATAAACCCGCTGCGTCCGGCCCCTGTTGTTTGAAGATAGTCTATATAACCAATGCCTGCTTCCCGATCCTTTACAAGTATGTATTGCAAAGATTCTCCAAGAACAGCTTCAACAGCAGTTTCAAAGGAAGGCTCCGGCTCAATAATGTCCGCCACAAGACCTATGATATCAGCCGGCTTCCGGCTTTCATCGGTTTTGATCTTTGAGCTATGAGCTTTCATTATAGCCCTCACACCATCTTTATACCACTCGAAGCTGTCTTCCATTTTCTTCAGGGCAATATATTTTGATTTTGATTTGTTTCGTTCAAGCTCCAAAGTTTGCGTGTGCTTTACCTGCTCGCTAAGCGCTTTGCTTTTTTCTTCGAGCTGCTTTTGCATAATGTTGATACGTTCATCAAGATCGTTTATTTCTTCTTTATATGATTTAAGTTGTTCTTCGGCTTTTTTTGCATCATTTCCGAACAATGCTACTTTCTTGTTTGCCGCTCCTTCCTCTTCATCCGATCTTTTCAAACGTCTTTTAAGACTTTCTTTGTTGTTTGAGGCGTTTTGATAGATATTTTTATATCTGGCCTCACTGGCTACCAGATCCATAAGATCTGTTTTACAGGTTTCTATCTGTTGATTTAATTCTGCTAATTGATCCCTTGTGTTCTGCGAAACCGTTTGTTCCCGATTGAGAGAAGACGCCGCATTTTTTCTTTCCTCTTTCAGGCTGATATGCTCCTTTTCAATTTGAGTAACTTCAGACACTATATTCCGGTTTTTTTCTTCAATATCTTCGTGAACGGATTCAAGCTCCTCAGTCTCACCGGCAAGCCTTTTCACGTCTTTTCGGAAGTGTGCCAGATCATTTTCCATTTTGTCTATGCTTCGTCGGGTTTCAAATCTACGTGATTTTTGCTCTGAAATTTCCCTGTCTTTTTGCAAGCGCTGTAATTTTATTTCTTCAACGGCAGCATCAAGTTTTTTTAGTCTGGATATATGTCCAAAGTCTGCATCCTTAAGATCTTTTAATAAAGCATCCGTTTCATTGATACGGCGTGTGTAATCATCATAAGAATGAATGGCAATAAAAACATCAAGCTTTCTTATGCGGTCCCGATAATGATTGTAAAGTTCCGCTTTTTTTGCCTGGCGCTTAAGACCGTCCATCTGCCGCTTTACCTCAGCAATTATATCTGCAATGCGCAAAAGGTTCTGGTTTGTAAGTTGTATTTTGCGCAAGGCTTCGTTTTTACGGCTCTTATATCTTGTAACTCCCGCGGCTTCTTCTATGAAAAACCTCTTTTCTTCGGGTCCGGCTTCAGTGATAGCTCCTATGTTTCCTTGCTCTATTACGGCATAGGATTTTGCTCCCATCCCGCTCCCCAAAAAGATATTATGTATATCTTTTAGCCGACAGGGCTGTTTGTTCATAAAATATGCGCTTTCGCCGGACCGGTAAAGACGCCTTGTCAACATGATTTCAGTAAAATCTTTTAATTCTTCCGGAGCTGAACCGCTGTCGTTTAAAAGGGTTAGGGAGACCTCCGCCATGTTTAATGGCAGTTTTCCACTTGTGCCTGCAAAAATCACATCCTCCATGGACTTTCCGCGAAGCTGCTTGGCGCTTTGTTCTCCCATAACCCATCTTAACGCATCAGCTATATTGCTCTTGCCGCAACCATTTGGACCTACAACCGCAGAAATGCCGGGAGAAAATTTAATACAGGCTTTCTCGGAAAATGATTTAAATCCAATCAGTTCCAGCTTTTTAAGTCTCATAAGAAAATTTCCTATATCACGCAAGGCATTGCGAAAAGCGCCTTATGGGATAAATCTGTAATCTGTGAACTCGTGAATCTGTGAACGGTTACTAATAAAACTTGCCCAAATGAAAATCACAATACCAAATCCCATATTTTTAATCAATAACGAGCTGGAGGATATCACTTTACATCAGGCTGTTCTTTCAGAGGATAAGGAACGTGGACGAAATAACGTAAGCGTTCACAGGCACTGCATATGCACGTTTTCAGGGCAATCAACATAGCAAATCTATAGTTGATTGTCTAAGAAAACGCACATCTACAGTACCTGTAAAAGCTTACATGTTGGGAAGTAGCCTTGTCACATGGATTTTCAAGTAGAAGCGGGCTATTTATCAGCACTTATTTTGTAGTGTTTGCAACCTGATTTGTTAAAAATCAAAAATCATGCCAAATTTTAATGCAATTGCCTGGACTGGGCTTGGGACTTATCTTGACTTACATAATTGGAAATTGTAGGTTCACCGTTCCTAAAAGAAAAAATGCCATTATGAGATTTACTGAAAATATACATTAGGAACGTGGACGAATTAACTTCCGCAAGTAGGCGCATAGATTTGGGTCAAAGGTGGCCTGAAGCTGTGATGCATAGTTGCGAAAGTTATTTCGTCCACGTTCCTTAGGAGTGATCGAAAAAAATTTATGCATAATTATAATCAAAAAGAGATTAACAGAAGACGAACATTCGGAATTATCAGCCATCCTGATGCAGGCAAGACTACGCTGACGGAAAAGCTTCTGCTTTTTGGCGGAGCAATTCAGCAGGCCGGCGCTGTTAAAGCAAGAAAAGCCGCAAGACATGCTGTCAGTGACTGGATGTCGATTGAAAAGGAAAGAGGTATTTCAGTCACAACTTCAGTAATGAAGTTCAATTACAGAAATTTTGAAATCAACCTTCTTGATACACCTGGCCACCAGGATTTTTCAGAAGATACATATAGAGTATTGACCGCAGTTGACAGCGCTCTGATGGTAATTGACAGTGCAAAAGGAGTGGAACCTCAGACTGAAAAGCTCATGGAAGTTTGCAGGATGCGTAATACCCCTATAATTACATTCATAAATAAGCTTGACCGTGAAGGCATGGCGCCTCTTGATGTTCTTGATGACATAGAAAATAAACTGCAGATCGAATGCACGCCGCTTTCCTGGCCCATAGGTATGGGCAAGCGCTTTAAGGGTGTGTACAACCTCTTTCGCGGTCAACTGCACATTTTTAAGCCGGGCCAGAAAACTATCGGGCATGATAATGTTGTTATTGATAATCTGTATGATTCCGCTTTGGACAAACTTCTGGGAAGTCAGGCTGATGAATTGCGGGAAGATATCGAACTGATCAAAGGAGCGACTGATCCGTTTGAGCTTGAAGATTTTTTAAAAGGAAGCCAGACTCCTGTTTTTTTCGGAAGCGCCATTAATAATTTCGGTGTAAAAGAATTACTGGATGTATTTGTGGAAATGGCTCCTCATCCAGGTTCGCGCACTGCGATATCCCGTGAGGTTTCGCCATACGAAAAACAATTTTCAGGCTTTGCTTTTAAAATACAGGCCAATATGAATCCTGCTCACAGGGACAGAATCGCGTTTGTCAGGATTTGTTCAGGAAAATTCAAAAGAGGAATGAAGGTCGTTCATCACAGAATCGGGAAAGAGATAACCTTTGCCAATGCTACAATCTTTATGGCACAAGACAGGGAAAATGTTGAGGAAGCGTTTCCAGGAGATATTATTGGCATTCATAACCATGGAACTATAAAAATCGGAGATACATTTACCGATAAAGAACTTTTGAAATTCAAGGGTATCCCTAATTTTGCGCCGGAGCATTTCAGGCGTGTTCGTCTAAAGAATCCATTAAAGGTCAAGCAGCTTCATAAAGGATTGACCCAGCTTGCGGAGGAAGGGGCTGTTCAGGTTTTCAGACCTGTTATGGGGAGTGATTACATCCTGGGAGTTGTTGGTGTTTTGCAGTTTGACGTAACTATGGCCAGACTCAAGGCAGAATATGATGTTGATGCTATATATGAACCTGTAGATTTTCATGTAGCGCGCTGGATTGAATGTGATGATCGGAAAAAAATGGCTGAATTTGAGAAAGAAAATATAGCCAACGTAGCAAGAGATGCTCAGGGACATCTGTCTTTTTTGACAACCAGCGAATGGCAGCTTGATTATTGCATGAAAGAATGGCCTGATATAGAGTTTTTTAAGACAAGGGAAGTTGATTAGGAACGTGATGAATACAAAACTCCTTCGGAACTGTACGAAGAGCTGGGAATTTTCACGAAATTACAATGAGTTTTCTAAAGATCCTCACGTTTTTCTATATGTGTTTTTGCATTTTATCACAAAATATAATATGAGTTTTCCATGAAAAGAGATAACTGCAAACAATTGGTTTCATGGAAACTCTCTTCTTCCCGAAAACCTCTCGTGCTTAAAGGTGCACGTCAGGTTGGCAAAACATATATCCTTAAAAAATTTGGGAAAGGAGAGTATGGCAATGTTGCTTACTTTAATTTTGAAGAAGACCCGGATCTGAATGAAATTTTTACGGGCAGACTATCACCTGAAAAAATAGGGGTGATATATATTGCCCAACCCCTTGATATTGGCTGGTGCGCCCGGCTGGAATCGAACCGGCGATCTTCAGCTCCGGAGGCTGACGCCTTATCCCCTAGGCTACGGGCGCATATTTACCTGGAATCTACTTTATCGGCGCTGATAAGTCAAGTCGAGATAGTTGATTCAAATTCTTCTTTTGCTTCACCTACTACATATAATGATCCGGCAATACAGATTGCATCATTTGGTGACGTAGTTTTGATGGCATACTTTACAGCTTTTCCAACATCCGGAATAATATGTATATCGCTGATTATGTCTTTTGCTGTTAAGTAAAGTTTTTCCGGCGCTAAAGCGCGATCCGTCTTGGGACGAGTCAATATTGTTCTGCTGCAGACAGGAAGAAGGCACCGCAGCATGGCAGAATACGGCTTATCGCTCAATATGCCTATAACAAGAGTTATCTTTCGATCAGCCAGATTTTTTGATAAAAATTTTGCCAGGTTTTGCGCTGCAATTAAATTGTGTGCTCCATCAAGAAGTATAAATGGAACGGTAGAAATTATCTCCAGTCTTCCCGGCCAATTGTTTTGTGCAAGACCATCTTTAATGTTCTGCAATGAAATGTCTGCTTTGTTTTTGTTTAGTATCTCACATGCGGCAAGGACCAGCGCTACATTATCAATCTGGTGATCACCGAGTAATTTTGTATGTAGGCTGCGCCAGATATTTTTGATTCCAAAATAGGTAAATATTCCATTTTTGCTCCTTCTTACCCTGAATTCATTTCCAAAACGATAAAGTGGCGCTGATTTTGCCGCAGCAATATCTTTTAGCAGCAAAATAGCGTTCTTTTGCTTAACACCTGTTATAACGGGTGAGCATTTTTTTATAATGCCACCTTTTTCTCTTGTTATTTTGGCTATGGTATTTCCCAGATACGTTTTATGTTCGATAGATATATTGGATATTATGGAAAGAGCGGGTTTTATGATATTGGTTGCATCGAATCGCCCTCCCATGCCTGTTTCAATGACAGCCCAATCGACTTTTTGTCTGTGAAATTCATAAAAAGCCATTGCGGTTGCATATTCGAAAAAGGTTGCTTTGCGTGCGCCATAATCAACGTTTTTTATGGCTTCATAAGACGCAACAACATTTTTATCGGAAATGCAATGGTTATTAATACGAATCCTTTCGTTGAAACGTATGAGGTGCGGAGATGTATAAAGTCCAACCTTATATCCCGATATGTTCAGAATTGAAGCAAGAGTGGAAGCGATCGATCCTTTTCCGTTTGTTCCGGCCACATGTATGCATGCAAAATTATCCTGCGGATTTCCCAGGCATTTCATCATGCTTTTGATGGTTGAAAGACCCGGTTTAATGCCAAACCTTTTAAGACCATACATTGTTTTGATGCATTTATTATAAGAGTTAGAAGACATTGTACTCAATAAAAAACCCGGCAAAAATAGCAATTATTACCGGGTAAATAACTTTTGTTGAAATTTAATTTATCTGTATCTATATTTATATCTTGAAGCTGTAATTCTTTTTCTTCTTAAGGCTTCGCGCTGCTTGCGACGTTTATGTTCACTTGGTTTTTCATAACTTTTTTTCAATTTTAATCGTTTAAAAAGACCGTCGTTTTGAATTTTTTTCTTCAAAATGCGCATGGCCTTTTCAAGATCATTATCAAAAACTTTGACTTGAATTTCCTTCAAATTGCTCGCCCCCTCGCTTTCCATCTATGAGAGATTGTCTGAAAAAATTCTCATCTTGCTGCAAAAGCGTGAAAAGCGACCCAAATTTCCGCAGATTTTAGTCAAATAAACTTGCTATTCTCCTTAAATTTACAAATATATTGTCTCATTTTCACATTTTTTCTGCTATGGAGATAATTTTCAGACGGTCTCTGAAAGAAATACATTATATATTTCCGATGGTTATTTTAACAACTTTAAATAATACACTTTAGTTTATACCTAAAAATGAGTCTGTTGGCAAGAAAAATTTGTGTTAAAAAGTCGATTGAAGCTCTTTTGCAATCCTGTTTACATCTTCCATTGCCTTTTTAACGTCTATCGTAAGAAGTCTGCCGTTTTCCATGACCGGCTTGCCGTTTATTATAGAAGTTGTAACATCACTTCCTTTTGCGGAATAAACCAGGTGAGAATCAGGGTTATACATTGGTGTAAGGTGAGGTTTGTGTGTGTTTAACACTATTACATCAGCCTTTTTTCCCGGCTCAATAGAACCTGTTATATTTCCAAGCCCAAGAGCCCTTGCTCCTTCAATCGTACACATTTTCAGCACTGTGTTCGCACCCATAACAGTTGGGTTAGAAGTATTTACCTTATGGAGCTTGGCAGCCATATCCATTTCTAAAAAGATATCAAGATTATTATTACTTGCGCAACCATCGGTTCCAAGCCCGACGCATATCCCTTCTCTTAACAACTCTGGTATCGGAGCAATACCGGATGCAAGTTTCATATTACTTTCCGGGTTGTGGGAAACCTTAACATCGAAATGCCGCAAAAGAGAAATATCTTCATCCGTCAGAATAACACAGTGACACGCAAGAAGGTTTGATGATAAAATTCCTGAATTTGCAAGATGGCCCACAGGCGTAAGACCGTGCTGATCCTGGCTCCTCAAAACCTCGCTCTTTGTTTCAGAAACATGAATCACAATCGGCAAATTATGTTTTTCTGCAAGTAAAGAAGCCTTTTTAAGAAGCTCCGGCGCACAAAGATAGGGTGAATGAGGTTCAACAGCAATGGTTATCAAAGAATCATTCTTCCATTTATCGATGAGCATTTTTGTATACTCGAAACCCTTTTCAAGAGGACCATAGTTCGGTGATGGAAAATCGTAGAGAACCTCGCCAACTACTGCGCGCATTTCTGAATCTTTTGCTGCGCAGGCCACTGCGTCTTCAAAAAGATACATATCGCAAAAACAAGTGGTTCCAGAGAGAATCATTTCTGCACATGCAAGAAGGGCTCCGCAATAAACCTTCCTGTAATCCAGTTTCGATTCCGCAGGAAAGATATATTCATTCAGCCATGTCATTAATGGAAGGTCATCAGCAAGTCCCCTGAAGCATGTCATGGATGCATGTGTATGTGTATTTACAAGTCCAGGCATAATTATACCGCCATGAGCATCTATAACGCGGCGTGTTTTGCATGACAAAAATTCATCGGCCGATCCCACGGCAACAATATTTTCTCCATTTATAGCGACAGCGCCGTTTTTAAATTGCGTGTTCCCTGAATCCATAGTCAGCACAACGCCGTTTGAAACAAGTATATCTATTTCGTTGTTTAAAATCGACATAGTCATTTATTATAGTACCCTGACGAAAATTCCGAAATATGGTTTTTCAATTTTGTTCTTAAAATCAAAAACTCAAAATCGCGACTAAACGGAGTTTTTATTCAGCCACTCAATATTCTCCACAACTTTTCTTATAATTGTTTCAAGTCTTGGAGCAGCTTCCTTTGCTGTGGCGACAATCTCTTCAATTGTTGCAGAAACAGGTTTATCCGGATTATTAATGTTGGTTATTGTTGCCAGCCCAAGAACTTTCATTTCTGCATGTACAGCTACGATTACCTCCTGAACGGTTGAGAAACCGACAGCTTCAGCGCCTATTGTTTTGAGAAAGCGCACCTCGGCAGGTGTTTCAAGACAAGGACCTTTAAGTCCTGCATAAACACCCTTCTGTAATTGGATGCCGGAATCTTTTCCGGCATTTTCCGCAAGAATTGTCAGTCTTTCATTGTATGCTCCGGTCATATCGGGAAATCTGATACCCCAGCTATCTTCATTCGGTCCAACAAGAGGATTTGAACCGGTAAGATTAATATGATCGGCAATAATCATTATATCTCCAGACTTAAAACTTGGGTTAAGACCTCCCGACGCATTGGAAAGAATCAGAATCTTAACGCCAAGTTCCTGCATTACCCTTATCGGAAAGGTAACATCAAGGGGTGAATATCCCTCATAAAGATGAAAACGTCCCTGCATGGCAATGATCTGCCTGCTATGCATGCTTCCGACAAGAAGCTTTCCGTGGTGAGACCGTACAGTTGAAATCGGAAAGTTGGGAATGTCTTTATAATCAAATGATGCTGCTATATCGAGTGATTGCATACTTTCGCCAAGACCTGTTCCTGCAAGAAAGCCTATTTCAGGAAGTTTTTCAATGCGGGCTTTTAAGTACTTGGCTGTTTCAACTGTTTTGCGTTTATAAGATTTCATTTCTTGATTTTTACAGATTTATTTTTACCGATCCCTTGTTTTGATGAAAGCTCAAATTCAGGCTTCATGGATTGTATGAGTTCATTAAGCTCAGCTCCCATGACGGTCTCTTTTTCGAGCAAAAGCTCTGTCAGTTTGTGAAGAATATCTATATTTTCAGCTAAAACTTTCTTTGCCTTGGCATAAGTTTTATCAACCAAATTACTCACTTCTTCATCAATTCTTCTTGCTGTTTCTTCAGAATAATCCCTGTGCTGTGATATTTCCCGTCCAAGAAAAATCTGTTCTTCATCTTTAGCGTAAGAAAGCGGACCAAGCGTTTCACTCATACCCCAGGAACGTACCATCTTCTGAGCAATTCCCGTCGCTTCTTTAATATCATTTGCTGCGCCTGTGCTGATACGGTTGAAAACAATCTCTTCGGCTACTCGTCCTCCAAATGCGATAGACAATTCGTTTTCAAGCTGATCTTTAAATTTGAAATCCCTTTCTTCCGGCAAGAACCATGTAATACCTGCCGCCCGACCTCTGGGAATAATAGTTATCTTGTTGACCACATCCGTATCAGGCAGAAAACTGGCAACAAGAGCGTGCCCGCCTTCGTGGTATGCTGTAATCTTTCTATCTTCTTCTTTAACTACCTTTGACTTTCGTTCCAGTCCCATATAAACTTTGTCTTTGGCATCTTCAAGATCAGTCATGTCAATTCTTTCTTTATTTCTTTTGGCACCATAAAGAGCTGCTTCGTTCACAAGATTTTCCAGATCTGCGCCGGAAAAACCAGGTGTTCCCTTTGCTATGATAAGAGGATCAACTTCAGAGCTGATCGGCGTTTTTTTCATGTGAACCTTAAGAATTTCTTCACGGCCTTTGATATCAGGCAGAGAAACAACCACCTGACGGTCAAAACGACCTGGACGCAGAAGGGCTGGATCAAGTACATCCGGACGGTTTGTGGCGGATATCAAAATAACACCTTCATTGGATTCAAATCCGTCCATTTCGACTAGAAGTTGATTTAAAGTTTGTTCTCTTTCATCATGTCCGCCTCCAAGACCTGCTCCTCTATGCCTTCCAACCGCATCCATTTCATCAATGAAGATTATGCAGGGAGCATTTTTTTTACCCTGAACAAAAAGATCTCTTACTCGTGACGCACCAACACCAACAAACATTTCTACAAACTCCGAACCGCTGATACTGAAAAACGGAACTCCGGCTTCACCCGCAATAGCGCGTGCCAAAAGAGTTTTGCCAGTGCCGGGAGGCCCCATCAGCAAAACGCCTTTAGGTATCCGTCCTCCAAGACGTGTAAATTTTTTGGGTTCTTTAAGGAAATCTACAATTTCTCCCAATTCTTCTTTCGCATCATCAATGCCGGCAACATCCTCAAAAGTCACTTTAGTTGACTGGTCGGATTGCAAGCGAGCGCGACTTTTTCCGAATGAAAGTGCTTTGCCTCCTCCTGCCTGCATTTGACGCATGAAAAATATCCATACCCCTATGAGTAAAATCATCGGAAACCATGAAACAAAAATAGAGATATACCAAGGTGAATCAGATAGAGGTTTTGCTTTAATAGATACACCCTTTTCCCTGAGTATCCTGATAAGATCGCTATCTTGTGGCGCAAATACCTTTAAGCGATTGCGGTTTATATCGGTAACAATGAGTTCCTGTCCTTGTATAACAACCCCTTCAACTCGCTCATCATCAAGCATGGCAAGAAATTCAGTATAATCGATACTTGTTTCAGTTACACGCTGTTGATTAAAAAGATTATAAAGCATGATCATCATCAGTGTGACGACAAGCCACAAAGCCAGATTCTTGGAAAATTGGTTCAAAAGATATTACCTCCTGATTTCTTATTTGTATGGGAAATTATAATTCAATATTATAGGAATTTGGCATCCTTCATGTTTTCACTCGTTCCCAGGCTCTGCCTGGGAACGCATCTCTTGAGGCTCTGCCTCATAAAGTAGCTGTATTTATATGAGGCAGAGCCACAAAACAAGTGAAAAAGCCATTAGCTAAAAACCCGCACCGAAGGTGCGCTAATTCAATAGTATAGGAATTTCCATTTTATGCTTAATGAATTCAATATAATAGGATAAATGAGTTTACTGTTGCGCTAATTCAAAAATTCCGCTTTAAGTACATTTCTTGTTGAAGGTTTTACCCTGGCAAAGTCATCTATTCTAAGACCGACAACCCAGATTATCCTATCTCTGCTAAGAAGAACAGGAAATCTTGACCGTTCGGATCCAGAAATCTTGTTGTTTATAAAATACTTTTTTACCTTTTGAGTGCCTGACATGCCAAGAGGTTTAAAGCGGTCATCCTGCCGAAAATTTCTGAGAATCAGCGGAAAATTCAGATCAACTATATCAAAAAAAGCAATTTGATGTCCGGCGCGATATATATCAGGCATATCTTTGATGTCAATTGCACAAAATTTCAAATGAGCGTTTATTTCTTTTACAAATATTGATTCGATGTTTTTACCGGGTCTTAATATCTTATATTCAAAATCAAGCGTTTTTGTTTTATCGGATTTCTCGTTAAGCTCACGTAATGCCTTATTTTCTCTTGAAAATATAAGAATATCATCATTTCGTTTAACTCTGATACGGTCAGGAAGATCAAGACAGCCGTGCGCTTTCCTGCTTTCCGAAAGCCTGATCACGGAATCTATGTGAGAAAAGGTGATGCGTCTTAAATTCCCTTTTGCTTTTGCAAGAGCCTTTCTAATGACCCTCCTTTTTGCTGCAATATGTATTTCATCAAGCATTGGAACAGAAAGAACAATCTTGTCGTTCTGTATGGCTGAAACGGATTTTTCAAAGAGAGGATTTATTATATCCTCAATCCATTTCTCTTCACATCTTGCAATTGAAGCAAACCGATTGAGTGTTTCAATTATTCTTGGATTGTAGGACGTTTCTAAAAAAGGGATTAAATGATGACGTATTCTATTTCGAAGATACCTTACATCTTTATTAGAACTGTCTAAAACGTATTTTAAACCTTTTGAAGTCAAAAAATCAATGATTTCGTATCTTGTTGATCTAATAAGAGGACGGACAATCTTTATATATGTATTTTGACTGTCTCTTACAGGCGGCATTCCCGAAATCCCGGAAAGACCGCTTCCTCGAAATAAATACATCAATACAAGTTCTGCATTATCATTTTCATTATGACCAAGAGCAATTTTGTTAAATCTGTTTTTTATCGCTACACTATTATAAAAAGCATAGCGAACGCATCTGGCTGCTTCTTCTGGAGAAAGCTTGTTTTCAAGCTGATATTTGCGAACATCCTTTTTGCTGATATAACAAGGCAGATCAAGTTTTTCAGCAAGAGATTCAACAAATTCGGCATCATTGTCCGAATCTTTTTGGCGGAGAGAATGATTCAGATGTGCAACACCAAGCCTGAGAGATAACCCGGAAGCCAATGCGAAAAGTATATGAAGAAGAGCTACAGAATCAGGCCCGCCTGACACACCGATAAGGACCGAATCTCCAGGCTGAAACATTCCATAAGTTTCAGCGGTCTGTTCTACTGCGTGCAATAACTTACTGCAAATTTTGTGCGATACTGGCATGAATCAGCTCGGAAATTTTTTTGTCCCATATCCCTACTCTGCCGGTACGGATGGAAACTTCCGTAATTTCCGGCGCTATCATTACTATTTTTATGGTAACAGGTGTATTATCGGCACGTCTTGCTTTTATTACTGTTTCTATACCATCTGACGTTTTTTCTATTATTGATATTTTCAATCTCTTTAAAATAACGGTACTTGCCTGAATGGTTTTATCAAAAGTTGCCTGATATAAATTTTTCAGTTCTCCGTTCATATAAGTATAAACGCCGACACCGACGCCTGCGCCTGATACAAAAAAAGCGCAACCTTCCGTCAATAAAAAACTGGTTAGCAATAAAGAAATTAAAAGCTTTCTAATCATAATATGTGTAAACCTGACGCCTTTCTATCGGGCTGAACCAGCTATACAAAAAGCCGACTGAGACATTTCGATCTTTTGCAAAATCGTGCTGACTTTTTGTATCAACCTGCATTCTGTTACTATATTTTGTAAGCGTTTACATGTTGGGAAGTAGCCTTGTTGTGCTACCAATTCTCCCGTGAACGGTTATTATATTTTATGACTTTCGGATTAAGGTGAATAAAGGCTATCTGTTTGACCGATTAGGTTATGTTACAGATTTTTATAAGTCAACTCTCTTTTTCTCTTGAAAAAAAATATATATGGCTTATTATAGTATTTGGTTGTGCTAGGTGGGGAGCTAGCGGTGCCCTTTTCCCGAAATCCGCTTTATGCGGGGCTGAATTCCTTCTAAAGGGTTTTTATTTCTGGAAATTCGCGAGTCTTCTGATCGGCCGCCGCGCAACAGACAATCACGAACCTCGTCAGGTCCGGAAGGAAGCAGCGATAAGTGATGCAGTCTGTGTCGCGGATTGATCCCGATCATGTTTATGGCTTAAGTATTTCAGAAAAAGATTCGATAGAGGGTGCACAACCATTCTCAAAATTTACAGTATTCCCGTCACTTAACTTAGGAACGTGGACGAAATAACTTCTTTATCTGTGCATCACAACTTCTGACCGCCTTTGCCCCCAATCTCAAATCCCAAAAGTATCAAAACAGCTCGCCACTCCTTCAACTTTTGTAATCTGAGACCCGCCAGCCATGCATTAAAATAGGCATATCTAACTGATGCAAAATGTAGGCGTTGCAGGTCGAACAAATCCGACCCAAGCATGTGTGTCTACTTGTGAAAGTTATTTCATCCACGTTCCTTTAAGAACTTGAAAAAATTTTCCAGTTCAAAGTCAAATCTAAAAAATTATGGTTGCACATATCGAAAACTATTGACGACCCGTGTAAATTAAAATCTCTAAACATCTCAATTATCATCTTGACATTGTTCCATATAGTATTATTTTTTAGAAACGGGAATGAACTATACTTGAAATTTGAATATGCATTGCGATTTCTATGAGTTATTGAGTTTTAAGCTTCTTTAAGCAACAAAACACTTCTTTCAAAGATCGCGTATCAATTTAATCCAATAACTTTATCTTAAAACTTATATTTAGGAGCGTGGACGAATTAACTTCTGCAAGTAAGCGCACAGATTTGGGTCGAATTTGTTCGATCTCAAAGCACAAAAATCGAAGGAATAGCGAGCTATTTCAAGGTTTTTGTGATTTGAGATCGGACAAAGGCGGCCTGAAGCTGTGATGCATAGTTGCGGAAGTTAATTCGTCCCCGTTCCTTAGCATCCGAAAAATAGAAATTGGGAAAATTACAGGAGAATGTGCCGAATAATGACTGATAAAAAGAAAACAAAAAAGTATCTCGAAGATGAAAAGACCGATACAGAAAGCAAGATATTCAAAAAAGATAAAGTAAAGACCGTTGAGGAGGTAGAAACAAAGTTTAAATCAGCGCAAGAGGAGGCCGAACAGACATATGATCGTCTTTTGAGAGTTTCCGCTGAGTTCGAAAACTACAAAAAGCGATCAGCACGTGAAATGGCTGAATTCAAAAAATTTTCAAATGAATCTCTGCTAAAAGAGATATTTCCTGTGGTAGACAATCTGAAACTGGCTATAAATTCTTCAAAAAATGATGAAAACGCAAACAACGGTCTGGTTGAAGGAGTTGATATTACTCTCAAGGATATATTGAAAGTTTTTGAAAAATTTGGAGTAAAACAGATTGAATCTTTGGGTAAAACCTTTGATCCCAGGTTTCACCATGCCGTCATACAGGAAGAAACCGAAAATCATCCTAAAAACACTGTCTTAAAAGAGTTGCAAACAGGATATATGATACATGACAGGTTGCTGAGACCTACTATGGTCATTGTTTCTAAGGAAAAAGTAACTGTAAAATAAATTAGCGCTCTATTAGTACTCTACTCTATTAGCGCTCTGTCGGGCGAACTATTAGCTCTTAGCTGATAGCTAATAGTTTAACAGCCAAGAATAAGCGGATCAACAAAATGATCAATCCTGAACGAAAGCATAAACAAGATTACAGATTATACATAAGAGAGGAGAACAGATGAGTAAAATAATAGGAATAGATCTTGGTACCACAAATTCATGTGTTGCTATCATGGAGGGTGGTGAAGCAAAGGTAATCACGAATCCCGAAGGAGGACGAACAACTCCTTCGATAGTTGCCGTTTCAGATAACGGGGAGAGATTGGTGGGCCAGATAGCAAAGAGACAGGCAATTACAAACCCCAGCAATACTGTTTTTGCCGTAAAAAGACTTATCGGTCGGAAATATACATCGCCTGTAGTGCAAAAAGATATCAAAATACTCCCTTACAAGCTTGAAGAGGCCGGCAATGGCGACATTCGCATAAATCTTGGCGGAAAACTCAACAGTCCTGCAGAAATATCATCTTTTATACTGGCAAATATCAAAAAAACAGCCGAGGAACACCTTGGAGAAAAAATTACGGACGCGGTGATAACCGTACCCGCATATTTTAACGATAGTCAAAGGCAAGCAACCAAGGATGCTGGAAAGGTCGCCGGTCTTAATGTTTTAAGGATTATAAACGAACCAACCGCTGCTTCGCTTGCGTATGGTCTGGACAAAAAAAATGAAGAAAAGATTGCCGTTTTCGATCTTGGCGGAGGCACATTTGACATATCCGTACTTGAAATTGGTGAAGGGGTCTTTGAAGTCAAATCTACAAATGGTGATACCCACCTTGGCGGCGAAGATTTTGATATTCTGCTAATTGATTACCTGGCTGATGAATTCAAAAAAGACCAGGGAATTGATATAAGAAACGACAAGATGGCGTTGCAGCGGCTTAAAGAGGCTGCCGAAAAAGCAAAGATGGAACTGTCTACTTCCATGGAAACTGATGTAAATCTTCCATTCATTACAGCCGATGCCAGTGGCCCAAAACATCTTAACACAAAGATAACCAGAGCAAAACTGGAAGCTCTTTCAAGCGATCTGTTAAACATGCTTGAAAAACCTTGCAGGGTAGCTATTAAGGATTCAGGTCTGGCGCCCAGTGACATCGATGAAGTTATCCTTGTAGGAGGCATGACACGCATGCCGGCTGTTCAGGAACGGGTCAAGAAAATTTTCGGCAAAGAACCTCACAGAGGCGTCAATCCCGATGAAGTTGTTGCAATAGGCGCCGCAATTCAGGGTGGTGTTTTAAAAGGAGATGTCAAAGATGTTCTTCTTCTTGACGTTACGCCTCTTTCTCTGGGCATTGAAACCCTTGGCAGCGTAATGACAAGATTGATCGAAAAGAATACAACCATTCCGACAAAAAAGAGTCAGATCTTTTCAACTGCTGCAGACAGCCAGCCCGCGGTTTCCATTCATGTACTTCAAGGAGAGCGTGAAATGGCTACAGGCAATAAAACTCTTGGGCGCTTCGAACTTGTTGGCATACCGCCTGCGCCAAGAGGTGTGCCTCAAATAGAGGTAACCTTCGACATTGATGCCAACGGCATTGTAAACGTAACTGCAAAAGATCAGGCTACGGGCAAGGAGCAGTCAATCCAAATTACCGCATCTTCCGGTTTGTCAAAAGAAGAAATTGACAATCTAATCAAAGATGCCGAACTTCACTCTGAAGAGGATAAAAAGAAAAAAGAGTTGGTAGATATCCGTAACACTGCCGATGCTTTGATCTATTCAACTGAAAAATCCATAAAGGATCTTGGAGACAAGGTAGACAGCGCAACAAAGACCAAGATTGAAGACATCACGGGTCGCCTTAAAAAAGCAATGGAAGGTGATGACAAGGAAGAGATCAAGCGTCTGAGCGAGGAGCTAACCCAAACTTCTCATAAACTGGCGGAAGCTGCTTATCAGCAGGCAGCACAGGCAGGCGCTCAGCAGCCGGGAGCAGAAGGTGCTGCTCAACCGGAAACTCCTGAAGAAGACGTGGTGGATGCTGATTTTGAAGAAGTAAAAGATGAGAAAAAGTGATTAAGTTTTAAGTTTTAAGTATTAAGTATTAAGTATTAAGTATTAAGTTTTAAGTATTGATGGGTGTGATTTCGACCTGTGTCGTTAATGGCTGACAGCACAGGTCGAAATTTTTCAGTTTTACCCGTAGGGGCAGCAATCCCTTGTGGTTGCCCATTTTCGTTATTAATCAAATTTTCTTTTTCGATATCATTGTTGTTTCGGGCGACCACAAGGGTCGCCCATACAAAATCATAATAAGAATTGCTGTTGCAATCAGGCAGACTATGGCAAAGATATCTCCGAACCGCGTATATAGGCTTGTCTTGTTTAATAAAGGCATGGATTTTGTCATCACTGCTTCCTGAAAAAGGTCTGTTTGAGCAATAACCCTGCCTGCAGGATCTATAAACCCGCTTATACCTGTATTTGCTGATCTTACAAGAGAGCGTCTATTTTCTACAGCCCTGAACACCGCCATGGAAAAATGCTGATAAGGAGCGCCGGTTTTACCAAACCATGCATCGTTTGTGATATTAACAAGCAATAGAGCATTATTTTTTGTCATAGCCCGGGAAAGGTCCGGGAAAATTATTTCATAACATATCTGCAAACCTAATTCATAATTACGGAACGAAATAGTATTTCCTTTGTTGCCCGCCCTGAAATCTCCGACCTGCTCCACCATTTTACCGAGAAAAGGAAACCATTTTTTAAAAGGAATATATTCTCCAAATGGAACAAGATGCACCTTGTCGTATTTGCCGGATACTTTTCCACTCGAACTGATCAGATAAGCGCTGTTATAGTATTCTACACTGTTTTTGCTGCGAACAAATGAAGGGCTGCCTATCAGAAAGTCAGCATCGATATCATAAATTCCCTTTTGAACCATATTGGATAGCTTGATATCGTACAAAAAATAAAATGGTGTGGCTGTTTCAGGCCACACAATAAGGTCGGGCTTATGCTCTTTGGCTAAAAGTGAAAGCTTGATATATTTTTCTGTGGTTTCGTTTTGAAATGCAGTATCCCATTTTTTTTCCTGGTCAATATTTCCCTGAACAATTGTAACAGATACGGATGGAGAAGCGGATATCAGATTGTCAATTGATTCTATGCGCCATTTTCCATAAAACCAGACAAGACCAAAAATTAAGATAAAAAAAATTATTAATCTCGCAACGATACTTTTTGAAACCACCCACTCCTGCCGATTTTTTTTAGTTAAATAAAGGAAGGTTATAAAAATTGCAGCATTTGATAGAGCAATTAAAAAAGATACTCCATATATACCAAATATATCTGAAATTTGTATTAAGTATAGATTGTTAAACTGGGAGTATCCGATGAGTTCCCAGGGAAATCCGGAAAAAAGAAATGAGCGAAGATATTCCAATGAAACCCACAAAACAGGGATCATAAAAAAACAGACTATCGGTTTTCGGCATATTCCGGTTAAAATTGCTGAAAATATTGCTATATAAAGAGCAAGATAGGCGGAAAAAAGAAAAAGTACCGGTATACATAGATACAAAGGAAGGTGGCCATATGTTTTCATTGTGTATACAAGCCAGTACATAAGTGTAAGATAATGAACAAGCCCTGATAGAAAGCCAAGACGAAAACCGTTTTTGAAAGAGAGATTTCTTAAAGCCACCAGCAATGGAACAATGGCAAACCAGGCAAGCAGGTCAACACCGATCTTTGGAAATGATCCCGTAAGCAGCAGACCGCTTACTATGGCTAAAATAATTTTCGATATGTCGATTTGGCGAATCTTCAATTTGGAATAATTTCCTAACCGCCTGCTTTGCTCTATGCGCAAAGAATAAGTTTTAAAAATTTCTAAATAATCTCTTTTTAGCAAAATCATTTGTTCAAATCAATGCGGAAATTCATCTCTGCTCCTAAATGTGTAACCGTTTACGGGAGTAATCGGTAGCACAACAAGGCTACTTCTCAACATGTAAATTTATTTTTGAGCAAACCCCGAGTTGACATTTATCTGTCTTTATTCTAAAAGAAACATTGACTTACTGTGAATTTGTGTGGAATTTGACAATGTCAATTTTAATTTGAGGTTCTAACCATCGAAGTTATTACTACGACAAAAGAGATGCAGGAACATTCCAATCGTGTCAGACATCTCGGTAAAACCATTGTTTTTGTTCCAACCATGGGTTTTTTCCACAAAGGACATCTGTCTCTGATAAATGAAGGACGAAAGCTCGGAGATGAACTGGTAGTGAGCATCTTTGTCAATCCTGTACAATTTGGTCCTGGAGAAGATTTTGAATCATACCCAAGAGATATTGATAGAGATATCGGACTTGCGCAAAAAGAAGGTGCGAATATAATTTTTATTCCAGATAAAAAAGAGTTATATCCACAAAGATTTCAAACGCATGTGAACCTGAAAGAACTTCCAAATCATCTTTGCGGACTTTCCAGACCTGCTCTTTTTTCAGGCGTTGCAACAATTATTACGAAGTTGTTTAATATTGTCAAACCACATGTTGCAATATTCGGCAAAAAGGATTATCAGCAGCTTGTAATTATACGGCAAATGGCTTTTGATCTGAATTTTGATGTAAAAATAGTCGGTGTTTCCACGGCAAGAGAGCCTGATGGACTTGCCATGAGTTCGCGGAACAGCTACCTTACAGATAAGCAGCGAGTTTACGCTCTTAGTATTTGCAAATCGTTAAAAAAAGCGCAAGAGCTTCTTGAAAGCGGAATAAACGATGCGGCAAAAATTATAGAATCAGCGTCAAAATTGATAAAATCATATCCCGAAACAGTGATAGACTACATAGCAATCTGTGATCCGGAAACTCTTGTTGATATAAAAAGAATCGACAGGCAGGCGCTGATGGCCATTGCAGTCAAGGTGGGAAATACACGCCTGATAGACAATATAATGTTGAACCCGAATACATAAGGAGAGGTTTATGAGCAAAGAACAATTCTTTTTTACATCTGAATCTGTAACCGAAGGACACCCCGACAAAGTTGCCGATGCCATATCAGATTCTATTCTTGATGCTATTATCGAGAAGGACAAAAATTGCAGAGTTGCCTGTGAAACCCTTGTAACAACCGGTCTGGCTTTTATTGCAGGAGAAATCACAACGGAATGTTATGTTGATATTCCTCAGGTTGTCAGAAATACAATACGTGAAATAGGATATCATTCATCGCAGATGGGTTTTGACTGGCAAACCTGTTCGGTAATTACCAGCATTGACCATCAATCACCGGACATTGCTCAGGGGGTAAACGTCGGTGATGGTCTTTTCAAGGATCAAGGCGCAGGAGATCAGGGTCTCATGTTTGGTTTTGCTTCTGATGAAACTCCTGAATTAATGCCTATGCCTATAATATATGCTCACAAATTATGCAAACGTCTTACAGAAGTGCGAAAGAATGGATCTCTTGATTTCCTGAGGCCTGACGGCAAATCCCAGGTGACAATAGAATATGAAAACGACGAGCCGAAACGTGTTGACAATGTGGTAATAGCTGCGCAACATAAACCGGATGTTACATATGAAGATCTGAGAGAGGCTATTATAAATGAGGTTATAAAAAAGGTTATACCAAAAGAGATGACTGATGGTGACACCCGTTATTTTATAAATACTACAGGCAAGTTTGTAATCGGCGGCCCAATGGGAGACTGCGGTCTTACGGGGCGCAAGATTATTGTTGATACTTACGGAGGACAGGGAAGTCATGGAGGAGGATGCTATTCCGGCAAAGACCCTTCAAAGGTTGATCGCAGCGCTTCATATATGGCAAGACATATTGCAAAAAATGTTGTTGCGGCCGGCATTGCAAAAAAATGCGAGGTACAGTTAGCTTATGCAATTGGTGTGGCGGAGCCTGTATCTGTTATGGTATCTCTTATGGGAACCGGAGTTATACCAAAAAAGCGGGTTAAAGAAATAATCCTTGAGGTTTTTGATTTAAAACCTGCCGCAATAATCAAATATCTTGATCTCTTGCGACCCATCTTTCGCAAGACTTCAGCGTATGGACATTTTGGTCGCAATGAACCGAAGTTCACATGGGAAAGAACAAATATGGCGGATGTGATAAGACAAAAGGCAGGACTGTAAAAAGGAGATAAAACAAAAATGGATTTTGATATCAAGGATATAAAATTAGCAGATAAAGGTTCTCTTCGTATTGAGTGGGCCAATCAGAGCATGCCTGTTCTGAATCGTATTGGAAAAAGATTTGCAGAGGAAAAGCCTTTAAAGGGCTTATGTCTGGCGGCCTGTCTTCACGTTACCACCGAAACCGCTTCTCTTATGCGCACACTAAAGACCGGTGGCGCCAGTGTCTTTCTTTGTGCTTCCAATCCGCTTAGCACGCAGGACGATGTGGCGGCCTCTCTTGTAAAGCATGACAAGATTCCTGTTTTTGCAATAAAGGGTGAAGACAACAAAACATATTACAAACATCTGAATTCAGTTCTGGATGCAAAACCTCAATATACAATGGATGATGGCGCCGATCTGGTTTCAACGCTCCATTCGGATCGTATAGAACTTATTGATGGAGTACGAGGAGGCACGGAAGAAACGACAACCGGAATTATTCGGCTGAAAAGCATGGCGGCAGACAAAGTTTTACGATACCCTATCATAGCGGTAAATGATGCCAAAACAAAACATTTTTTTGATAACCGGTATGGCACTGGCCAGAGTACCATTGATGGAATTATCCGGGCAACAAACCGTTTGATTGCAGGAAGCGCTTTTGTGGTATGCGGCTATGGATGGTGCGGAAAGGGTCTTTCCATGAGGGCTCGCGGAATGGGAGCCAACGTAATTGTAACAGAAGTTGATGCGGTTGCAGCGCTTGAAGCCGTCATGGATGGTTTTACGGTTATGCCTATCAACAAGGCAGCAAAAGTTGGTGATTTTTTCTGCACTGTTACAGGAAATATTAATGTGATACGGAAAGAACATTTCAAGGTCATGAAAGATGGCGCTATAGTATCCAACTCCGGCCATTTTAATGTTGAGCTGGATCTTGAAGGATTGGAAACTATTACAAAATCCAAAAGAACAATAAGGCCATTCGCTGAAGAATATATTCTTGAAAACGACAGACGAATTAACATACTTGGAGAGGGGCGGTTGATAAATCTTGCGGCCGCAGAAGGTCATCCTTCAAGCGTTATGGATATGAGTTTTGCCAATCAGGCGCTAAGTATTGAATATATGGTGAAAAGCAAAGAGTCATTTAAAAATGATGTTTACCCTGTGCCCGAAGCAATAGACATGCAGATAGCCATAGAAAAGCTGGCAGCAATGGATGTTGCTATCGACAAGCTTACCGCCCAGCAGAAAAAATATCTCTCCTCATGGACTATGGGGACTTAAATCGAATTTTGTAAGCGTTCACAGGTACTGCATATGCACGTTTTCATGGCAACCAACATAGCAACACTATAGTTGATTGCCATGAAAACGCACATCTACAGTACCTGTAAAAGCTTATATGTTGGGAAGTAGTCTTGTTTGCTACCAGTTCTCCCCGCAAACGGTTACGGAATTTTAAACAAGAAACCTGAACAAAAACCCCGAAATATCGATTTCTTTTTTACAAAACTCTAAATAACGCCTGAACGAGATTGTCGTTCAGGCGTTATTTAGAAGCAGTGGTCTTTTGTTTTTCGTACCATCTTGTAAATAGCTTATCAAAATACTTTTCATCTTCCAGCATCTCTATAGTGATTTTATATTGGCCTTTTATTCTCATATAATTTAAGGCCGAAGCTTTTGAAAGGAACTCGTGCAAGGCCTCGGATATTTGCATATTTCTCTTTTTTGCATAGTTTTTAATATAGCTTTGTACATCTGCTTCCATTATCAATTCGATGCCGTATTCTTTTTTAAAATTTTCAACAAAATCTACAAACGGTGAACGCTCGAGCATCTTCAAGAGAACATCTTTCGGTTTTTTGCAAAGCTCCTTTGTTACTACCAGTTTTGTAAAGTTCGAACCGGGCAGTTCAAATTGAAAATCAGTCAATATATTCTCCCACACACTTACAAGCGCTCGCGCGCCGGTCTTCTGATTTTCGGAAATTTCGGCAACGCAATCAATCGCCTCAGAGGTAAGCTCTAAATCTATATTAAAGAGCTTGAATTCCAGTTGATATTGAGTAAGGATTGAATCTTTTGTTTCATCCATGATCCTGATAAGGTCATTTTTCGAAAGAAGATTTACAAAAGTCCTGATAGGGGCTCTTCCAACCAATTCCGGAATCAAACCAAACTTGATAAAGTCATCTGCTGTTGCTTCTTTATAATAATTTCTAAGCAGCGTTTTTTCTCTATCCTCATTTGCGGCAAACCCTGTAATTAGAAGACTTCCATCTTCTTTTAAACGACCTTTATGATCTATCCGTTTTTTTGCAATATGATCTAAGCTGCCACCGATCCTTTCAAAAGAACCGCCAAGAATAAAGAGGATATTTTCGGTGCTTATCATATCATCTTTTTTGTCAATTCCAACTCTTTTTTGTTTGTCAATTACCTCTTGCAACTGCGAAGCAGCAGAATGTGGATTATTAATGGCAACCTGTTTTCTTTCGATAAGCTTTAAAACCGATCTCTGAAACCCCTCACGAGAGATATCGTGTCCGAGCAGTACTCCATCTTTAGCCTTTTTATCAATTTCATCAATAAAGATCAGGCCGCCATTTCCGGCTATAAATTTTGCTCGTTCTTCACGAGTGCTGCCGGGAGCCATATCAATCAACTCTCTTATCATATCATCAGCGCTTTTTCCTACATAACCGGCCTCTGTATAATCTGTTGCATCAACTGTAAGAGTCGGAACCTGAAGCAGATCACCCAGAACTTCCACCGAATAAGTCTTACCGCTTCCGGAAGGACCGGCAATGATTGTGTTTTTCTTCCTGAATCTTTTAACGCTGGTTTCTTCAGGATGCTCGCGAAGGTATTTTATTATGGCAAAATGATAAGCCGCGGCAATTGCGAGTCTTTTCTTATATTCTTCCTGGCCGATAATATATTTATCAAGGTGCTGCTTGATCTCCACAGGGGTGTAGATTTTGACCTTAAAAATCTCTGTTTTACCCTTTTGAGGCCCCAGTTTCTCGGACAGCATAGCATTAAAAGCCTCTCCGGCTCTATCCTGAGCGTCAAGATATGCTTTGGTTGCCTTTTTTTCACTGCAACCATAATCGTGCATGATCTTCTCAATAGCCTCTTTCGGAATAGATATTTTCATATTTTTACTCCATAAAATACAACTTTTTCAATAAACATCTGGGAGCTCAAGACAATATCATCTTTAATATAATAAACAGAAGGGTTGTCCAGACCAGAACAAATATCATAGGCTTTAAGAGTAGCTTGTAAAGTCCGACAAAATTTGCATGAAAGTAATCTTTGCTCACAAGCAGACAGAGATGAACAGGACTCATCATCATCCCCATATACCCAAATCCATAGGCAAGCGCCGAGTAGGCCAATATCTCGTTGTTTTGTAGCTGTCCGTGTAAAACAGCTACAATAAGAGGATACGAACTACCAACAAAACCTGTGGCAATTCCTGTAATCAGCCCAGAGATAAAAGGTAAAGCAGCTACAACAAGGGTTGTGGGTATATGATAATATATCAGCTCTTTTTGTATATCATCAACAATATGACTTTCTATCAATACTCCCTTAAAAGCCATAATTCCCAGTATAATCATAGCCATATTAATAGTAGATCGGTAAAAAAGAATATTTTTTATAAGTCGAATCGACAACTTGTTTGTTTTTATTACCCAATACAGAGCAAAAATAAGACTTATCAAAAAATTAAGACGCTTGGGCCAGGCAAACGGAAGTTGGATAGATTGTATTATAAGGTCGAGGCTAAATACAGTAATCACAACTATCCCAAAAGGAATAATTTCATAAAAAAAGTTTTTAAATTTTATCCAGGATGGTTTATCATCTGATTTTTTCTTTGAGCAATAAGACAATAAAAAAATATTACCGCTGATCAGCACTCCAAAACACAATGGGAATTGAACCACAATAAGGCGCCACGGTTCTACATCTAAAATACTAATTGCCAAAAGCATTCCAGGATATAATGGCCACCAATATTCCCAGATATGTCTGAACCAATAGTTTATAGCTGCTTTAAGTTCTGCAGATAGTCCGTCTTTTTCGGCGCTTGATTCAACCATTGGCGCTGAAAAAATAGCGCCCCCAGGCATAGGGAGAAGCCCAATAATCGCTGGTAGGGATGCCAAAGTAAAGCGATTACCAGGAGATATAGCCTTGAATGTGGTAACGATTCGCTCCATTTGACGACTTTTATCAAGAAGATGGCTTAAAATAATGATTTCTATTATAATTAATGCCAGCCACAAACTCTCACTTGATAATGATTCAGCAAGAATAAGACGAACCGTTTCAACCGGACCTTGACCCATCCAAAGCCCTACGCCGGCAGCAGCAGAAAAAAGGCAAACATAAAGAGATATCTTATATCTGCTGAGAACAAGAATAAGAAAAAAAATCACAGAAATTTTAAGAACCGCCGGTAAGGTGAGCAGCATATTTTGGCATCCTTCATTTTGTAGTTACAAGAGACAGAGCCTCGTATAATACATTCCCAGGCGGAGCAAAGAACTCACGAGTTTTCATTTCAATGCCTCAAAGCCGGCCACAATGTCTAAAAGTTCTTCCGTAATAGAACTTTGACGCTGTTGCTGAAATTGAGAGCTGAGTTCTTCCAGAAGATTTTCAATATTCCTTTCAGCCGCCTGCATGGATGCAAGACGCGCCGCGTTTTCACCAGCCAGAGACTCGGTAAAGGCACGATAGAGGGATGCAAAGAGATATTGTTGAATAAATGAAGAAAACAGCCGGTTCCAATCCATAGTAAAAAAAGGGATGGCGTGTGAAGGCCAGGGTTTCTGCTCCAGATTTTGAAACCATCCGGGATTGATCGGCCAAAGATGAGTGGTATGAGGAGAGTAAGATGCGCTACTTTCTCTGTTATAAAATATAACGATCTGATCAATTTTCTGCTGCGAACGCCACTCCTCCATTTTCAGCGCCAGATTCTCTACCGCCGGTGTGATGGCGGTCGTTGAGCCAGGCGGAGAAAAGTATTCTTCAATCGGCTGCCCCGCCTCTTCAAGAGCTGAAATGACTCGCATGCCCACTGCCAGCGCTTTGCGATTTTCTTGCTTAACCCGAAGTTTGTTTATTTCACTGACCGCATGGCGCGCAATCACTTCATTAAACTGCCCAACCATGCCCTGATCCGAACCAAAGATAATAGCTCCAAGACGTCCTTTTAGAGCTGGTTCAGCTATTCTAATTCCCTCGGGTCTCTGTTTCAGAACAACCTGCAATCCCATTTCGACTGTTCGGTTGTATTCGGCAATAGTTTTCATAGCTTTCTCGTACTGCCGAATGCTTACAGCGGCAAGAACCTTCATTGTCTTCACAACAGAGAGCAGATCCCGAGCGCTCTTGATTTTGCGTTTCAGCGACTCAATTGTTTGCATTGTTTGATTTTATTTTTTTAATGAAAAAACAGGCATCCTTCATTTGTCAGTTTACACTTGACTTAAAAGCGGCAGCGGCATCCTGCCGCTGTTTCAAGAGGCTGGAAGCCTCTTGAAACAATTTACCGTTTTTAGCTCCAATAAAAGTGTCAATTACTTTTACCTCAAAATGAAGGATGTCAAAAAACAGATCCAAAGTTTAAAATAGCAATGACTTAACTAAGGGCGCTCAGACGGTCAGCCATTTTCAAATCTCATCACCTTAAAGCCTTCATTTATTGAGAAATTGCAAAATGAATGGATAAATGTTCTATTTTGGTTGCACTTATATCTTTTTTCTAAAATTGCTGATAGTCTTTTTATAATCGTTAGTTCCAAAAATAGCCGATCCTGCAACAAAGGCATCAATGCCGGCAAGAGAAATCTCTTTTATGTTTTTTTCAGTTACCCCCCCGTCTATTTCAATAAGAGTTGACAACTTTCTATCCTGAATTATTTTGCGAAGCGCTTTGATCTTGTAAAGACTGTTCGGTATGAAAGTTTGACCGCCAAATCCCGGATTAACACTCATTATTACCACAAAGTCAACATATTCCAGAATCCAGTCTGTTGAGGAAAGCGGCGTTGATGGATTCAGCACAACACCTGCGCGCGAGCCTGATTCCTTTATCATCTGAACAGTTCTGTTTAAGTGAACACAGGCTTCTGTCTGTACTGAAATCAGGTCGGCTCCTGCTTTTGCAAAATCCGGAATGTAACGATCGGGATTTTCAATCATCAAGTGTACGTCAATCGGGAGAGACGTGACACTCCTGACAGCTTTAACGATTACAGGACCCATTGTAATATTCGGCACAAAATGTCCGTCCATAACATCTATATGTATCCAGTCAGCTCCCGCATCTTCAACTGCTCTTATCTCATCTCCCAGTTTTGAAAAATCCGCTGAGAGTATAGAGGGTGCAATAAGTTTCATTATCATATCTCCTGTTGACTTATGCCCAATGGCATAGCATAAATTATTGATATCTCAAACGTTTTGGCAGGTATTCGGTTTTCAGTTTCAGATATATGAGATCGTAATCTTTACGATCGATCGCCCATCCTTGTTTATATTACACGCATAGCGAAAGAAGTCCAAAATTTTGGTTTCAAAGTCCTGAATCAGCGCTCCTGTTTTGGCTTCTTGCTCATTATGTTTTTGCATTTTCTGTAAAATTCTGCTTGAATTGCTGT
>JAUWOS010000151.1 GCA_030611985.1 Desulfobacterales bacterium
CATGCAAATTCCATAAAGATTAGACTGAGGAACGTGAACAAAATAACTTCCCCAAGAAGGCGTTGCGGGCAGGTCAAATGAAGGCAACCCAAATCTATGCGCCTACTTGGGGAAGTTAATTCGTCCACGTTCCTTAGGAACGGGGACGAAATAACTTCCCCAACTATGCATCACAGCTTCAGGCCGCCTTTGTCCGATCTTAAATCACAAAAACCTTGAAATAGCTCGCTATTCCTTCAATTTTTGTGCTTTGAGATCGGACAAATTCGACCCAAATCTGTGCGCCTACTTGCGGAAGTTAATTCGTCCACGTTCCTTGGCAAATCTCCAAATATGGATGCTGAAATGGCTAAAACAAAAGTAGAAAAGCAAAAAACAAAAAAGAAGATAAAGCAAAAGCAACGGCGAGGCAAACAGTCTCTGGCTTTTCAGAAGGAAAAGGTCGACTTTCTGTTTAATAAATCTTTACTGAAAGGCAGCGAAAAAGCGCCGACGCTCTCTTCGGAAACAGTTGAAGTCTCAGCTCATCCGGAAAAGAAAAAACATCCCAAATTTCATACAGACATGGCCTCTCTTCCGGAAATACCGGTATCAATCAAGCTTGATTCACCAGCATTCAAACAGGCTCTGACCCACGGGCAATTTACATCTTC
Source organism: Desulfobacterales bacterium (assembly GCA_030611985.1). Taxonomy (GTDB): domain Bacteria; phylum Desulfobacterota; class Desulfobacteria; order Desulfobacterales; family ETH-SRB1; genus DAOVDN01. Next base: position 654 of record JAUWOS010000151.1, read on the forward strand.
GGAACAATATGAACTCACCCTTGAAGGCTATAGGATACGCTTTAAAGAGTCTTTTGAAAATCTCATCTGTCTTAATAACCTTCAAGATATTCGCTCATTATGGTATCAGGAGGAAACAGCCAGAAAGGTGTTGAAGAGCTTTCGTGGCAGGGCGCTGCTTTCGGATGAGGTGGGTCTGGGAAAAACCATTGAAGCATCAATCGTACTCAAGGAATATATTCAGCGGGGTATGGTAAAAAGCGCTTTGATTCTTACGCCGACTCCTCTTGTAAGCCAGTGGCAGGGAGAATTGAAAACAAAATTCGGGCTTGATATCTCTTCCACGGATGATCCGGATTATCGCATAAAAGGTCCTTCTTTCTGGAAAGAACCATTTGTCCTGGCGTCTATCAACCTTGCAAAGTCAAAGAATAACTTTCCGATGGTGACTGAAAGAGAATACGACATGGTCATTGTGGACGAAGCGCATCACCTCAAGAATCGCAATACACTTAACTGGAAACTTGTCAACGCCCTGAAAAAAAGGTTTTTGCTTCTTCTTACGGCTACACCTGTGGAAAACAACTTGATGGAGCTTTACAACCTCGTTACCCTTCTCAAGCCGGGCCAGTTGAAGACAGCTTCGGCATTTCGCAAAGAGTTTATGACGCGCGGAGATCCAACAGATCCTCAGAACCGCAGCAAGCTCAAAGAACTTCTTGGTCAGGTCATGATCCGAAATACCAGGGCTCTGGCCAGGCTTGACATACCTCCCCGGTTTGCCCAGACCATCAAGCTTGATTTAGACAGCCATGAAAAGGAACTTTACGAAAGAATTTCGGCGCTGGCACAGAATATCAACAAGACAAACGGCACAGGTCATAAACTGCTGATCAGAAATCTATTGGAAGAGGCGGGCTCTTCTCCTCGTGCCGTGAGCCTCACCCTTTCCCGAGTTCTCGCCAAAAAAGATCTCTTGCTTGAACAGGAAAAAGAGATTCAAGCTATTAACAATCTGTGTCGCTCATTGGATAATACCCGCAAAAACAAGTTTCTTTTCAAACTGATACAATCGTCTTCAGGAAAAAAGATCATTTTTGTCAAATATCTCGGCACTCTGGATCACATATCTGATTTTCTTTCGTGGAAAGGAATTTCCCATGCACTTTTCCACGGCAGCATGAATAATCGGAAAAAAGATGAACAAATTAAAAGTTTCAGAGAAGATAAGGAGATTCTCGTAACTACGGAGATCGGAGGCGAGGGCCGCAATCTCCAATTTTGCCATCAGATGATCAACTATGATCTTCCGTGGAATCCCATGAAAATCGAACAGCGGATCGGACGTATCCACCGCATCGGGCAGGAAAAAGAAGTGATGATTTACAACCTGTGCGCCACCGGTAGTGTGGAGGACTACATTCTGGAGGTGCTGGATAAGAAGATCAATATGTTTGAAATGGTAATTGGTGAAATTGATATGATTATGGGAAGAGTCAAGGGCGAACAAGAGTTTTCTGATATGGTCTACGATATCTGGATCAATTCATCCTCTGAAAAAGAAAGGGAAAAGTCCTTTGATCAACTGGCAACCAGACTAAAGAGATCCAAAACTCTTTATAGCAAGACCAAAGAACTGGATGAAAAACTATTTGGGAAAAACTATGAGCTTTGAGCCCGATCAAGAGCTGGAACACTTTGTGCTTCGATTCCTTGAAACGCACGGAGCAATACTGGAAAAGAACCGTATGGGATTCGAAGCGCTGCTGCCTGAAAGTTTGTCCGAATTACTTGAGACACCCGAATACATCCAAATCAACAGAAACTCTCCGGATACCGAACCGGATAGTGAACCGGAGCGCAGACATGCATATTCCATCAATTACGGCTCGCACTTCCTCGAAAAAATGGTCAATACAGCATGTACTCAGGTTCCGCTGCTGGCCTGTCAGCTCGAATTTGACTACCTCAAGAGCGCAGGTTTCGGAAGACTGATCGACGAACAGTTTTCCTTTTTGGGGGCTGTGGGAAAGGTGGAAAGTACAGCAAAAATCAAGACGGAATACCTTTTTCTGACGTGTCGTTATGTCGCTCAGAGTGACGAACAAAAGGAGGGTCTTGTAAGTCTGATATTTAATCTTGAGACAGGTGCGCATGTTCCGCATATGGCCGACATGCTTTCTTTAGTAGCCAGAAATTTTAAAACAGGAAAAAAAGCGCCGGAGTGGAGAGATGAACAGATCGAGCAGATCATAAAATGGGTAGAAAAGTACATGAAAGAGAGTATTGCGGAACAGATGGGTCCTTTTCAAAAAAGTATGAGCAGGAGATTCAGACGGGATGTGACAAATCTCGAAGAATATTATGCCGGTCTAAGAGAGGAAATGGAAAAAAGCCTTGAACGACCCAGTCTATCAGAACAATTGATCAAGGATAGACAAGAAAAAATTGCTCTCCTTCCTGATGAGCTGGCAATAAAAAAGGATGATCTGTTCAAAAAATACAGCATCAAAGTAAAAGTGGAACTCTGTAATGCTATGTTGATCGGTACGCCGGCAATCAAGATTCTCTACAACGCATCAATAGGCAGAAAAAGAAAGAATCTTTCTCTGATCTATAATCCGGTTACCAAATCCGTAGATCCGCTTGTTTGTCAGATGTGTGGAAGAAGCGCCACAATCATCCATTTTGGCGATCACCTGCACCTGCTTTGCCCCGCTTGCAGTGCCCGTGAACGCTAACGTGTTGAGAGGTAGCCTTATTATGCTACCGGTTCTTCCGTGAATGGTTTTCAAATTTCTATACCAATACCAAAGGAGATAAGTCATGACAAAGAAGGTTGGAGTATTATTGTCGGGTTGCGGTGTGTTTGACGGTTCCGAGATTCATGAAACCGTGTTGACGCTTCTATCAATAGATCGTGCCGGCGCTGAGGCTGTCTGCATGGCGCCGAATATGGATCAATTTAATGTCATAAATCATTTCACGCGTAAAGAGACCGGTGAAAAACGAAGCGTTCTGGTAGAATCCGCCAGAATTGCAAGAGGCAAGATCAGGGATTTAGCAGAAGTTCACACTTCCGATCTGGATGCTCTGATTCTTCCCGGCGGTTTTGGAGCAATCGTAAATCTGAGCAATTTTGCCGGAAAGGGGTCGGATGCTTCAATTCATTCTGAGGTTGAACGTATATTGCGAGAAATGAACTCGGCAGGCAAGCCAATAGGAGCAATCTGTATTTCACCGGCAATACTGGCAAAAGCCCTTTCAGGCAAAAAGCCCGAAGTGACTATCGGCAATGATCGTAAAACTGTTTCGGCCATAGAAGTCATGGGCGGTAAGCATACAACTTGTGCCGTAGATATGATTTGCGTTGATCAAAAAAACAAACTCGTGACTACGCCGGCATATATGCTTGGTCCAGGCATTAAAGATATAGCAACCGGTATTGAGAAACTGGTGAATCAAGTTATATCTATGATTTAGGAATTGAAGGATTTAGGAATTAAAATTCAGTAGAATACCTTTTTAACTCAAAATTCAAAACCAAAAATTCAAAGTAGTTTTGTAACCATTCACGGGAGAATCAGTAGCACAACAAGGCTATTTCCCAACATGTAAAGGAGAGTCAAAGCATGCTGAATCTGAAATCACTTGATTTGAAAAAAGTAAAAATAGAAACGCTGGTCATTCCTGTTTGTGAAGATAAGGATATACATGGCGACAGAATAATATCTTCGCTTATTAAGGAAGTAGAGAAGCTGAAAGAGTTCAAAGGTGAAAAAGATGATGAAATAATATTTTATAATCTGCCTGAAATTAAAGCTGAAAGGGTTATGTTTCTGGGACTTGGGAAACTTGAAAAACTCGATCTTGAAACACTGCGTTCATTTGCCGGCAAAACAATAAAGAAGTGTATCAAGAAGAATCTATCAGAGGTATTGATAGCCGTTCCTTCAGCCAAAAAAATCAAAATCGAAGCGTCATCAGCTCTTGAGGCTTTACTTGAAGGCGCCTGTCTAGGAAATCATATCTTCGATAAATATAAAAAGGAGAAAAAACAAAAAGCTCTTAAGGAGATTGATTTTCTTGTAACACCTGCTACGGCAAAAAAATTCAGCAAATTGCCGTCCGGTATTGCAACTGTTTGCGAAGGAACAATTCTTGCGAGAGAATGGGTTAGCACTCCTTCTAACGATAAAAGACCCGAGCAGTTTACAAAGTCCATTGTAACTCTTGCCGAAAAAGAGAATCTCAAGGTCAGCGTGCTGGATGAAAAGGAGCTGAAACAGAAAAAATTCGGGGCAATGCTGGCTGTGGCAGCCGGCAGTCAGAGCAAACCAAGTCTAATTGTTTTGGAACATAATCCGGAAGGCGCCAAAAAAACAATAGCTCTTATCGGCAAAGGTGTAACTTTTGATTCAGGGGGTATAAATCTGAAACCCGCTGCATCTCTTGATGAAATGAAGATGGATATGTCGGGCGCAGCCGCGGTTGCCGCTACGCTTATCACAATAGCAAAGCTTAAATCCAAAGTAAAAGTTATCGGTATCATACCTGTTGTTGAAAATATGCCGTCAGGCAATGCTGCCCGTCCGGGAGACATCGTCAAAAGCTATGACGGAAAGACTGTCGAAATAGGCAATACGGATGCAGAAGGCAGATTAATACTAATAGATGCAATCTCTTATTGCATTGAAAAATATAAACCCCGGATACTGATTGACATGGCAACGCTGACAGGGGCCTGTGTTGTGGCATTGGGCGAGAAGATAGCAGGAACATTTTCTTTTGATGACAAATTGAACGAATCCATTATCTTGTCCGGCAAAAAGACTCATGAGCGCTGCTGGAATTTGCCGCTGCCCGAAGATTATAAAGAACTGCTCAAGAGCGATTTTGCCGATATCAAGAACATCAGCAGCTCACGCTGGGGTGGAGCAATTACCGCCGCCTTGTTCCTGTCGGAGTTTGTCAAAGACACCATGTGGGCTCATATCGACATTGCAGGACCGGCATATCTCAAAAAAGGGAATGCATACTGCCCGGCAGGAGGAACCGGCTTTGGGGTAAGGCTGCTCTGTGATGTTATAGAAAAGCTGGGAAGATAGGAGGCAAAAAAGCTGGGAGGTTGGGAAGCCTGGAAGTTGGTCTTTGTACACACTTGGCTCCAAGGGTATTTCCGCATAAGCGCTAAGTTGTTTTGAAAAATGAACATCCAACATTGTAATTGAGCGCTACGCTTAAAGAGCACTATGTTCGAGGAGCGCTTCGCTTGAAGAAAAAACTCAAGGCCGCTTGCCACGGCGTCTTGTCAGGGCGTAGCTTGTTGAAAGCGTAGCATGAAGCCAGAGGCGAAGCCTGGAAGGCCGCTCGGCAAGTCCCGAAGGGACGCTCCTCAAAGCCCGAAGGGCTGCTCCTCAAGGCCGAAGGCCACTCAGCGGC
>JAUWOS010000126.1 GCA_030611985.1 Desulfobacterales bacterium
AATCGGTAGCACAACAAGGCTACTTCCCAACATGTAAGCTTTTACAGGTGCTGTAGATGTGCGTTTTCAGGGCAATCAACTATAGATTTGCTATGTTGGTTGCCCTGAAAACGTGCATATGCAGTGCCTGTGAACGCTTACAGATTTCGTTTGATTGTGAAATTATCATAGAGCCAAAATGGCGGAAACTGTCCCGCTTTAAGTTGGTAGCCAATTTGATAGATAATGAAAGATGTAAAAAAGAAATCAACATAAAAAAAACAGATCAATGGCATGTACTCCTGAAGCAGCAAGTCAGGAGATTTATTGACCGCTTCAAAAAGCTTCAAGGTGATCCACATTATGTTGCCATGGGGATTGGGATTGGGGTTTTTGTGAGCATAACTCCTACCATTCCTTTTCATACAGTTATAGCTGTAGCGCTGGCATTTATTTTACGTGGGAGCAAACCGGCGGCTGTTGTTGGAGTTTGGTTCAGCAATCCGATTACCATACCATTTTTCTACCTGGGAAGTTACAAAACAGGCCTGTTTTTTTTTGACAATTCATTACCATTTGATGTAAAATGCGAGTCGATTACAGAACTTATGAAACTGGGAATGGATGCAACATGCATTATGATGACAGGAGGGGTTCTTTTAGGTATTCTTCCAAGCATTGCAGCATATTTTATAACACGCAAGATAGTTGCAGAATTCGCTAAGGAACGGGGACAATAGTGACATCACCAGGAACACTTCTTAGGGCCTGGAATTTACGTCCCAGGAAACAGCTCGGTCAAAATTTTTTATCCGACCCATCTACCGGAGAGATGATAGTGGCCCGTTCCGGAATTTTGCCGGAAGATATTGTTCTGGAAATCGGAGCCGGCCTTGGCGCTCTCACAATTCCTTTGGCCCGTATTGCAAAGAAGGTCTACGCGATTGATAAAGATTGCCGGTTAATTGATCTTTTGGAAACAGAACTTCTCGTAAATAAGCTTTCAAATGTTGTTTTAATAGAAAAAGACATACTGAAAGTTGATATTGAGGAGTTTGAAGAAAACGCAGGTTGCAAAATAATAGTTATGGGGAACCTTCCCTATAATATCTCTTCCCAGGTACTTGTTAAACTTATAAAATCCAGAAATACTGTGAGTCGGGCCATACTCATGTTTCAGAAAGAACTATCCCAACGCATTACGGCGCAACCCGGTTGCAAGGACTATGGACGGCTTACGGTTATGCTTGGATATTGTGCGGAAATTAAAAAACTTGGCAGTGTAAAAGCGTCTCTTTTTTTTCCAAAACCAAAAGTAGATTCCGAGGTTCTTGAAATAAGATTTAAAAAAACTCTTAATCATAAAGTAAGCAATGAAGAATTCTTTTTTCAGGTAATAAAAGCGGCATTTGGACGGAGAAGAAAAACCCTTAAAAATGCTCTTGCGGGAAGTGAACTTGATATTGATGCAAAAACAGCTAAATATATGTTGGAAGGAGCGGGCATAGATTCTGTAAGGCGTGCTGAGACTCTTACTGCAAAAGAATTTATAAAACTTGCCAATTTTTCATTTCAATGCCTCAAAGCCGGCCATAATGTCTAAAAGTTCTTCCGTCAACTTTTGCGATCTGAGGCCGGATTTGAGATTGGGCAAATCTGACCCAAATCTATGCGCCTACTTGCGGAAGCTAATTTGTCCACGTTCCTAATATTATAAGGAGAATCATTAATATGAATGAAGGCTTGTCCCAAAACCGGTCAACAACTGATGAACTTTGTGTAAATACGATCCGTACGCTTTCCATGGATGCTATTCAAAAGGCCGGATCCGGCCACCCTGGAGCGCCAATGGGTCTTGCTTCCGTAGCTTATGTTCTGTGGACACGTATTTTAAAACATAATCCAAAAAATCCTGATTGGCTAGATAGAGATCGTTTTGTGCTTTCAGGCGGCCATGCTTCCATGCTTCTTTACAGCCTGCTTTATCTTTCAGGTTATGATCTTAGTCTGGACGACATAAAAAATTTCAGGCAATTAGAAAGCAAAACTCCCGGACATCCGGAATTCGGACATACTCCTGGCGTGGAAACTACAACCGGACCACTGGGACAGGGCTTTGCAAATGCTGTTGGCATGGCAATGGCCGAACGACACCTTGCTGCAAACTTTAACCGACCCGGTCATGAAATAGTAAATCATTGCACATATATGTTTTGCGGTGACGGTGACATGATGGAGGGTATTGCATCCGAAGCAGCGTCCCTTGCCGGACACCTTGGTCTTGCCAACTTGATCTGCATTTATGATGACAATAAAATTTCCATTGAAGGAAAAACGGATATAGCTTTTACAGAAGACGTTGCTCTTCGATTTAAAGCTTATAACTGGCATGTAATTAAAGTAGATGACGGAAATGATGTTAATGCAATTTTCAATGCGCTTGAAGCTGCTAAAAATGAGTTTGCAAGACCAAGTCTGATTGTTCTGCGCACCCATATTGCATTTGGCAGCCCAAACAAGCAGGATACATCCGATGCTCACGGAGCGCCTCTTGGTGAAGAAGAAGTACGCCTTACAAAAAGAAACCTTGGATGGCCTGAAGATACCTCTTTTTGTGTGCCCGAACAAGCTCTGGAAATATTCAGAAAATGTGTTGATATGGGAAGAAAAGCTGAATCCATGTGGCATGAAAAGTTTAGGGCCTATGCCGATAAATATCCTGATTTGGTAAAAAAATTCATTGATGCCGCAAGCGGTTCTCTAAAAGAAGGGTGGGATGATGATATTCCAGAGTTTTCAGCTTCAAACGGTCCTGTGGCAACGCGAGCCGCATCAGGCAAGGTTTTAAATGCTATTGCAGGAAAGCTTCACACGCTTGTCGGAGGTTCTGCCGATCTAGCCCCTTCAAATAAAACATATATAGAATCTTCCCATGAATTTCAAAAAGATAAGTATGATGGTCGGAATATCCGTTTTGGAGTCAGAGAACATGCAATGGGAGGGATTATGTCAGGCATGATTCTTCATAAGGGTATCAGACCTTACGGGGGAACATTTCTTGTGTTTGCAGACTATATGCGGCCGTCAATACGTCTTGCCGGTTTGATGAAATTGCCGGTAATATACGTCTTTACTCATGACAGCATTGCGGTAGGCGAAGATGGGCCAACTCACCAGCCTGTTGAACACCTGGCCGGTCTGAGAGCTATTCCGAATCTGATTGTTATCCGACCGGCAGATGCTGTAGAAACAGCAGAAGCATGGCGCTTGGCCATAAAGACTACAGAATCTCCAATAGCTCTGATTCTGAGCCGTCAGAAACTTCCTGTGCTGAACGGGAGCATATGCGGATCTGCGGAGGGGCTTGCAAACGGCGCTTATATTATATCAGATTCAAAAGGCGTGCCGGATATTATTTTTATTGCTACAGGATCAGAAGTTCATATTGCTCTTACAGCCGCAAAGAGTCTTGCAGAAAAGGGTGTTTCAGCCAGATTGGTGAGTATGCCAAGCTGGGAACTGTTTGAAAAAACTTCACAAGAATATAAAGATAAAATACTTTTGCCCAATGTAACTGCCCGCATTGCTATTGAAGCCGGAATTCCAATGGGATGGGAACGGTATGTGGGAGAAGGAGGCGTAATAATCGGCATGACAGGTTTTGGCATTTCAGCGCCTGGTGGAACTGTAATGGAAAAATTCGGGTTTACATCCGAAAATATAGTTCAAAAGGCAATGGCAGCGCTGAAGCGGTAAACGCTATGACAATGCGCTATGTGTTTCATCGCAGGGGATAAAGTATGAAAACAAAGAAATGGCATGGTATTTTTCTGATTTTTCTTCTTTTCTTGTCTGCTGAAACACAGGGGCAGGAAACAAATATTTATGTGGGATCTGCTTCGTGTCAATCCTGTCACGAAGCAGAATATGAAGCCTTCCTGAGTCATGCCAGGAAAAGTCGTTCTTTTAAGAGTATACAGAAGATGAAAAAGGGCCTTACTGACGATGAAATAAGGGAATGTTATGGCTGCCATACTACCGCTTATGGCAAGCCGGGTGGTTTTATTGATCCGGAGCAAACTCCTGAACTCAAAAATGCAGGATGCGAAGTCTGTCATGGTCCCGGCAAATTCCATATTGATACACAGGACCCTGCTCGAATTATAAGGAAAGTAACTATAAACATTTGCCGGAAATGTCATACCGAAGACAGGGTAGGCACTTTTCGTTACAAACCGACAATTTATGCCGGTTCTCATTAATGAGTAAAAAGCCATTGGTCATTTTGTAAGCGTTCACAAGTCCCGAAGGGACGGCAGAAAGATTGAGGACGTAACATCTGTCGTCCCTTCGGGATTGAATGGATTTTGTATCTATATGACCTGACGATAAATTGCCAGGCTATTTTCATAAGTCCACAGTCCTGAGTTTTCGTCCCCGTTTCTGAAAGCTTTCAAATATCTCCAATCGCATTCAATACAAGTGTTATTGGTCTGTCTTCCTCACTTTTTCCTGTAAAACGTATTGGTCCCGGCCTTCGAAAGTTATCTTCACCAGGTGTTGCCGCAAGCCATTTTTCTCGCAATCCTTTTACCGCTTTAAAAGCTGTGGAATTTATATCTACCACGCTTTTTTCCAGCACAAGAGACAGTTTCCCTTTTCTTTCTTCAAGGTGCATAAGCGGAGCAATCGGAATTCCGATCGGCTCCCATTTGGAAAAATCCATTTCCAGATTCTTTATGGCCGCCATCCGGCCAGTTGAACCATTGGCTATCAGGCTGAAAACAGTTAATCCCAGATTGTAAGTATAAATACAGTCAAATCTGGTTGGATCGTTTCCCCTTCCGTCGTAACCGTAAAAATGGGTCTGTGTCTTGAAATTCGGAACAGATTTCCTGTAAATCTTTTTAACGGAATCCGGAATTTTTTCATCTTGCCCTATAGCGCCTTTCTTTACAAGAGTTTGTTTAAGTGTTTTCATGGATATTATGGATTCTTTAATTAGCAGAAACTTTACATCACCATAGTTTTTAAACAAGACATGTCCGAAATAATCAGGGTTCATTCCCTCCTTTTCAAGAACTTTTCTGTAATAGGAACGCTCTATTCCGATTTTATAAGTTCCTTTTTCCTTCAGAATGTTCAGATAGTCTGTGACCAGCCCCATGATAACTTTATCCGTCTCAACTTGCGAAAATGGAAAATTTCCATGACTATCCCTTTCCATGAGGAGTCCTTCCTGAAAGAACCCAGGAATATCATTAAACAGATCATCATCCCGTGTATTCCATATACTAAAAGAACCATCTTCACGTGAAAATCTCGCTAGTCTCCGCAGATACTCCAGCTTATTGTCAAGAAGAGGAAAATCCGAATGAAAATCCATATCATGCATTTCATTATATTCAGCGATAATCGTGTTGAGTTTTATTATAAAGACCTGTATTTCATTGATAAATTCCAGCACACCTTCCGGTATAACAATCACGCCGTAATTTTTACCTGCAGCCGCCCTTCTCAGAATGCCGTTGCAAATAACACGAGAAAGGTGTCGCAGAGTTATACCATAAGCATTGTAATCTATTGCTTTTTTTATTTTTGCCTTTTCGATTCTATTTCTGTCTGTATAATCGGCAAGATCCTCTCCGATCAGGGTAATATTCGCATGAGTCTGCAAGGCAACTTCAAGCGCCGGATGGCTTGCAACTCTTCCCATAACCTTGCATATGTGCCAGTATTTCACATCAGAGCTGGAGTCTATGCACAAATTGCTTATTGAATTGGCAAAAGCTCTGGCGGCCGTATGGAAGCCAAAAGACATGGCGCATAAAACATTATCATTCGCATCGCTTACCTGTATATCACCATCAATCGTCTTAGGAACCCCTATAACCTGAATGCCGGCTTCAAACATTTCCTGCGCAAGAAAAGCCGCATTTGTGTTCGAATCATCACCCCCGACTATTACGATAGCATCCAACTCAAGTTTTTTACATGTCTCTTTTGACAGAGACATCTTCTCTTTTGTATCTATCTTGGTCCGGCCGGTCTTGATCATGGAAAAACCTCCCATGTTTCTATAAGCATCCATAAGACCGTCGGTCAGCTCAGTAGCTTCATTTTCAATTAATCCATCAGGGCCGAGCAAAAATCCGTATATTCTGCTTTCAGGGTTGGCTTTTTTGGCTGCATCATAAAGCCCTGCAATAACATTGTGTCCTCCGGGAGCCGGTCCTCCTGAAAACAGAATGCCTATATTGCGTTTTTTGTGATATATCTTTTTAAAAGATTTTTCAGGAAAATCCACGCCAATAACGGTCTGAACTTTATTGTCTATAATGTCAGGCAACTGTTTTGCCGCTTCTCTGTCAACATTAAATTTAAAATCAGTATTGTCTTGTAAAGCAGTATAAGGCTTTGAAAAGACATCGCACATAGGTGGAATATACTCTCTTCTTTCAATCAACTCAGGGTTAATATTGCCTGTCGCCTTTTTAACTTGCGGGTTTTTCAAAAGCTCTGCAATGCTGATGGATTTTTTCTCCGGCATAGGCATCCTCCAATTAAATAAGTGAGTTAAAAAAACGTAGATGAATTAATTTCAACAAGCAGGTGTGCGGGTTACGGGTTATTTCGTTCACGTTTCCTGGCTCACTTGTAACTTTTAGCTATATCTTGTGTCAAGATTAATTAAAGGCGCTGAAACCATCGCAGAAAAAATCATGCAATCCGCCATATCCTGTATTTGAATTCTCCCATCATAGCTGAGGATTCTTCTTGCTGTTATCGGTGGTGATGCAACATACTTTGCTATATAATGGGCTAAACCTCTGCATGACTCAGGTGCTTTATCTCGGGTAGCATGTGCTACCAATCCTTTTGGTTACATCTTCCATAATTTATAAAATATTCTTAAAATCAGTTAAAAAGTACCCCAGAAGGGAGTCAATTTTCCCGCGGCTAAATCTTTTATAGGAATGAAGAAGAATTGTTGGACCAAAGTCAGGATGCAGAAAAAATGTATTGCGAGGTAATATTCCCAGACAAGTTGAGATTGTGCTTAAAGTACAAAGAGATGATTGGCTTTAAGACCGATTTGAAGATCATATTTGCCACTTTGGGAAGGGTGTTGGGGAAGAGGTGAGTTTGCAGATTATGCAGGTTAATGGCCGCAAAAAGGCGCAAAAGACGCAAGAATATGAAAGAAAGATAAAGAACAAATTAGCCGCAGATGGACGCAGATGGACGCAGATTTTTCAATAGTGATACCGGC
>JAUWOS010000036.1 GCA_030611985.1 Desulfobacterales bacterium
ATGAGTGGTTCTTCCTCTATTGCATCTTTGCTGGTTTATGAAGACAATGTCGATACAAGTTCGGTGATAACAGTAACCGAGCGATCTTTCAGTAGAGGTAAAGGGGTTATAGCTGTTATCGGCGCTGGCAATTTTACAAGCGCTACCCTTCTTCCAGCCCTGAAACCACTTGACGTACAGCTTAAATATATTGTTTCTGCAGGGGGGCTGTCCGCCGGTACTTTGGCTAAACGTGCCGGATTTGCCTGTGCCGCAACTGATTACCGGCAGGTTCTTGAGGATGATGAAGTTGATCTGATTATTATTACCACAAGGCATGATTTGCATGCCTCTATGGTTGTTGAATCTTTGAAGGCGGGTAAAAATGTTTTTGTGGAAAAACCTCTTTGTTTAACCGCAGATGAACTTAACAAAATAATATTAACCGCAGATGAACGCGGATCAACGCAGATTAAAGCAGAAGGTGAGAAGAGCAGAAGGTCAGAAGATGAGAAGGTGGGAGGATTAGCAGGTGAGAAGGTGAGAAGGTTGGAAGGTGAGAGAAGATCGGAAGGACAGCAAGATTCTTTTGACTCATCTTCTCACCCTCTTAACTTCTCAACTTCTCCTCAGCTAATGGTGGGTTTTAATCGTCGTTTTGCTCCATTTGCCCGGAAGATGAAGTCCTTGATTGGTATGGGGACGATAAATATTGTGGCTACAATGAATGCAGGGGAAATCCCTGCCAATTCCTGGGTTCATGATCTTGCGGTTGGCGGTGGCCGCATTGTTGGTGAGGCGTGTCATTTTATTGATCTATGTTCTTACCTGACTGGAAGCAGAGTTGTTGCGGTTTGCATGAATGCAATGGGGCAATCGCCTGAGGAGAATACCGACAATGCAAGTATTTTGCTGCGTTATGAGAATGGCTCCAACGCTGTGATCAATTATTTTGCCAATGGCAATAAAGCTTATTCCAAGGAACGCATTGAGGTTCACTCCCAGGGGAGATCCCTTGTTTTGGATAATTGGAGGACATTGAGGGGGTTTGGGTTTAAGGGTTTTTCCCGTTTGAAGAAAAAGCAGGATAAGGGGCATTCTGAGCAGTTTCGGTTGCTTGTTGAGCGGGTGAAAAATGGCGGACCGGCGTTGATTCCTTTTGGGGAGATTGTGAATACTACTATGGCTAGTTTTGGGGCTGTTGAATCGCTTCGGGAAGGGCGCTGGGTGGAATTAGCCGCAGATGGACGTATATAGAAGAAAACAAAAAAAAGAATAATTAACCGCAGAAAGACGCGGATGGACGCAGATATATTTATATAGAAAGAAAAGAAAAAAATTATCATGCTGAGGTATTAATATGGCACAAACAGCAATAAAAGGTATCTATAAAAAGGGAAAGATATTGCCTTTGGAAGAAATTCCTTTTGATGAAGAAATAGAAGTTGTCATAGTTTTTAGTAAGGAGTTTTTTCCAAATGAAGCCCGCTATTATGATTGTACATGGCAAGTAGCTGAAAAACAGGCAACTGAAGATTATAAATCTGGAAACATAAAAAGCGCTGGAAGCGTTAATCAGCTATTCAACGATATTGAGAGCAGCTTTTATGAAGATTAAATATTCTCCGGGTTTTGAGAAATCTTTGAAAAAATATGGCAAGGATTTAAGGTTAAAGACGAAGAAAAAACTTGAGTTGTTTATGGAGAACAAAAGGCATCCATCTCTAAGATACAAAAAAATACAGGCTTTGAAGAATGAAAATCCTCCAGTATGGGAAATATCCATTGATAAGGATATCAGTATTACACTCCAGAAATTTGATAATCATATTTATTTGAGAAATATCGGTGAACATAAGATTTTGCCATAGTTAGCTTATTTTAGAGGAATTAGCCGCAGATGGGCGTATATAGAAAAAAAGAAAAAGATGAATTAACCGCAGAAAGACGCAGAGGCACACAGACGTTTTTTTTTCAGATTTATGTCGAAGCTGAGAGAATCGGCTTAGGGTCAGCGTTTTTCTGCGTGGTTCTGCGGCTAAAATATGCGGTTAATTTTAAATGAATTTAATTCGTCTCTTTCATACTGTTAGATATCTCAAGCCGGTTCAGATTTATGGCAGGTTGTGGTTTAAGCTGTATAAACCCAGGCCGAATATATCTTCGGCGCCTGAAAGAAGGTCGGTTAAAGGCACTTGGATAAATCCTTGTAAAAAAAGTCCTTCTCTACTTTCCCCTTACTGTTTTCGATTTTTGAATCAAGAGCATGAACTTAATTCTGTAAAGGGCTGGAATAATCCCCAGTGGGAAAAGCTTTGGCTTTATAATCTTCACTATTTTGATGATTTGCAGGCGCGTGATGCTGAAAATAAAAAGGCGCTGCATTTTGATCTGATTGGAAAATGGATTCATGAAAATTCGCCTGGCAAGGGCAATGGCTGGGAGCCTTATCCAACGTCTTTGCGTATTGTCAACTGGATTAAATGGGGTTTGGATGGAAATTGTCTGTCTGATGAGGCCATGCACAGCCTGGCCGTTCAGGCACGATATCTTTTAAGAAGACTTGAGTTTCATTTACTTGGGAATCATCTGTTTGCCAATGCCAAAGCCTTGATTTTTGCAGGGCTTTTTTTTTGTGGCGTGGAAGCAGAAAAATGGCTGAATAAGGGATTGCAGATATTAGCAAAGGAGGTTCCTGAGCAGGTTCTTGCAGATGGTGGGCACTTTGAGCGATCGCCCATGTATCACGCTATTGTTCTGGAGGACCTGCTGGATCTTATTAATATAAGCCAGGTATATGACGGTGTTGTTTTGGCTGAGATTCAGGCGAAATGGCGCTATAAAACAAGCAAGATGCTGTTTGCATTGAGTAAGCAAAGCCACCCGGATGGAGAGATTGCATTTTTTAATGATGCTGCAACATGTATAGCTGCCAAGCCTGATGAAATTCAGGGGTATGCAGGCAGATTGGGTGTTTCCACGGATGAGGAGACTGACAAGAGAGCTGGCTGTTTACCGAATACCGGCTATTATTCTGTCAAAAGGGATGATTGGTTTCTAATAATTGATGCCGCCCCTATAGGTCCCGATTATCTTCCGGGTCATGCCCATGCGGATACGCTTTCTTTTGAATTGTCTGTGGGAAAACAACGTGTTCTTGTAAACAGTGGAACATCCTGCTACGAAGTTGGTCAGGAGCGATTGCGGCAACGTCAGACACCGGCTCATAACACCCTGTCGGTTGACGAGCGGGACTCTTCGGAGGTCTGGAGCGGGTTCAGGGTCGCCAGAAGGACCAGGATTGTAAATCAAGAGATTAAAATCTCCCATGAAAAAGATGTGATCAGTGCGGCTCATAATGGATTTGAACGATTAAAATCAGTCGGTCTTCATCAGCGAACCTGGGAATTCACTGACGAGGGACTGGTTATATCCGATAATGTTGAGGGATCAGGTACCCATTGTGTACGTGTATTCTTTCATTTTCATCCATCTCTTCATGTTAGAACAGGTGTGGATGGATGGCATATCTATGATGTCAGTGAAAAGTTAATCGCAAAAATGGCGCTGGATAGAACAGTTGATGGTTTTCTTCAGGACAGCACATACCACCCGGAATTCGGCATAAGCATTTCCAATCAAGTCGTGCTTGGCAAGGTGGTGGGAGAGTTGCCCTTAAATATCTCCACAAAATTGATTTTTGTATAATCTGGAAGGATATGTTGATGTGAAAAAGGTTATTCTTGTAGCTGGTGCCAGACCGAATTTTATGAAGATTGCACCGATATTGAGATCAATAGAGAATCATCAGGATCTTAATGCCGTTCTGGTCCATACCGGCCAGCATTACGATGATAATATGTCCGAGGCCTTTTTTTCAGGACTGGGGATTAGAAAACCGGATTATCATCTGGATATAGGATCGGGCACTCATGCCGTTCAGACAGCCAGTATTATGGTTAAGTTTGAAGAGGTCTGCCTGAAGGAAATGCCTGACATTGTAGTTGTAGTGGGTGATGTGAATTCAACCATTGCAGCAGGACTCGTTGCAAAGAAACTTCATATAAAGTTGGCGCATGTTGAAGCTGGGTTGCGTTCAAGGGATCGGCAAATGCCGGAAGAGATTAACCGGTTGGCTACTGATGCCATAACTGATCTCTTTTTTACTACAGAGGATGATGGCACACAGAACCTTTTAGCGGAAGGTCATGCCAAAGATTCTGTCTGTTTTGTCGGTCATGTAATGATTGATAATCTATTCTATCAATTAGGTAAAATCGGTAATGCGGATGCGGTATCTCCCTCTGTCCGTTCATTAAAAGAATGTTTGTCGAATAGATATTTGTGCATGACTCTGCACCGGCCATCAAACGTTGATGACAGGAGAGTGCTGACAAAACTCATGGAAACAGTAAATGGAATAGCAAAGGAAGTGCCGATCATATTCCCATGCCACCCAAGGACCCGTAGTCGGATTGAGGAATTTGGACTGGGGGATCTGTTTGTTGAAAAATGGGCTGCTTCGGCCCCGGTATCGAACGGAATCGTTATGATGGATCCTCTTAACTATAATGACTTTCTTTACCTCTGGAAGGATTGCACGGTCATGTTGACAGATAGTGGCGGATTGCAGGAGGAGACGACAGCATTGGGTGTGCCATGTCTGACATTGCGGCAAAATACAGAACGGCCTGTTACAGTGGAGGTAGGAACTAATATACTGATAGGCAACGATATGGGAAAACTGAGATTAGAGGTAAAAAAGGTTCTAAATGGCAAGAAGAAAAACGGGCGGATACCTGACTTATGGGATGGAAAGACGAGCGAGCGTATCGTTGGTCATATACTCAGATATCTTGAGGAGAGTTCATTTTGAAGATCCTAATCCTGACATTTTATTACAAACCGGATTTATGCGCAGGTTCGTTCAGGTCATCGGCGTTTATAAATGCGTTGCGGCCATTGTTGAAAGATAATGATTCGGTTGATGTCATTACGACGATGCCTAACAGATATAATACATTCCGCAGGGAAGCAGACCCTGTGGAGGTGAATGGGAATATAAATATTATTAGAATTCAGCTGCCTCTTCATAAAAGTGGGTTTTTCGATCAGGCCCGGGCATTTTTTACGTATTTTATTAAAACAGTAAAGTACACTAAGGGAAGGGGGTATGATGTGGTTTTTGCAACATCATCCCGTCTTTTTACGGCATTTTTGGGGGCGGTAATTGCAAAAATGAAGCATGCGCGTCTGTATCTTGATATAAGAGATATTTTTACCGATACGATGAAATCGCTTCTTTCTGCTCCAGTCTCGTGGGCGGTTCTACCGATTTTTCTTTTGGTGGAACGATTTACTGTCTCGAAAGCCGATAAGATAAATCTTGTTTCTGAGGGGTTCCGTGGATATTTTGAAAATATTGCTCCTGAAAAGGAATTTTCATTCTTCACAAATGGCATTGATGAAGAGTTTACAGGTGTCTCTTTTGAGAAGGAGAGCACTGCTGATAGAAAGATTATTACATATGCGGGAAATATCGGTCAGGGACAGGGGCTTGAAAAAATAATTCCGCCTATAGCTAAAATGACGGAACATGAAAATGAGTTCCGGCTTATAGGTGATGGTGGTATGCGCTCTGTACTGGAGGATAACCTTAAGAAGCAGGGTGTAACCAATGTTGTTTTGTACGATCCGGTGGGGCGTGAAGAATTGATACGATTTTATCGGCAGAGTGATTATCTTTTTTTGCATCTTAACGATTGTGCTGCCTTTGAGAAAGTACTGCCTTCGAAGATTTTTGAATATGCCGCTACCGGCAAGCCGATAATCGCGGGTGTTAGTGGGTTTGCAGGTAAATTTATACGTGAGAATGTTGAGAATGCTGTAGTATTTGACCATTGTGATCATGAAGATTTTTTACGCAAACTCAAGTTGTTGAAAAGTGAGGGTAAAAGAAGAGACGAGTTTGTTAAGCAATACACTAGTAGCGTTATAATGCGGCAGATGGCGCGAGAATTTATGGGCATTAATGATCCGCAGATTACGCAGATTTTCGCAGATTAAAAAATGAAAGACCAAAGGACTTATAAAATCATTGATCCACAGATTACGCAGATTTTCGCAGATTAAAAAGATTAAAAAAAGATGAGAGATGAGAGAACTTATAAAATAATTGGGGCAGCGATTGAGGTGCATAAGGAATTGGGATGTGGATTTTTGGAAGCTGTTTATCAAGAAGCGCTTGAGAGAGAATTTGCAAGTCAGCAAATTCCTTTTAAACCTCAGCCGATCATCCAAATAGTATACAAGGGAAAGCTGCTGGATAAAACTTATCAGCCTGATTTTGTTTGTTATGATGAGGTTATTGTGGAAATCAAAGCTATTTCGTCTTTGTCTGGAATTGAGGAAGCACAACTCATAAACTATTTGAAGGCAACCGGCTTGAAAGTAGGCCTCTTAATCAATTTCGGAGCTAAATCACTTGAGCATAAACGATTAGTCTATGGGTTCTAATCCACAGATTACGCAGATTACACGGATTAGAAAAAAAAGGGATTGAAGAATTGAAGAATTGAAGAATTGAAGAATTCAGGAATTGAAGGATTGAAGGATTTAAAAAAATCAGGGATTTAACCTTTTAATAATCTGCGAAAATCTGCGTAATCTGCGGATGGAAAGGGGGTTCAAATGGGAACAACACTGCTAAGAGAGAATCTGCCGGAGGTGATATACAAAAAGTCTAAAACGCTTAATAAAGAGCAGGTCTCACAGGTGCTGGATTTTATTACATTTCTAAAATTGAAGGAGAAAAAAGATCTAAGAAAAAATTCATTAATTGACTTTATTGCAGCGGAAGCAGACCCTGAGATGACTCTGGATGCTGTTCGTCAACAACTTGGCGGAATAAAAGGGAATTTGGCAGACACTATTATCAAAAGCAGAGAGGAAAGAGTTTGAGTAAATATTTTCTCGACACAAGCGCTATTGTCAAACGATATCATCAGGAATTTGGCAGCGATTTTATAGATAGATTGTTTACAGAATCAGATACTGAATTCGTAATTTCAGATATCAGCATCATAGAATTTTATTCTGTACTATCTTTGAAAGTAAGGGTCGGTGAAATTGACGAAGAGAATTTTATGTCTTTGAGAAAGTTATTCTCTAAGGACATTAAGAGAGGCCTTTACGAAGTTGCTGAATTTACAAATGCCGAGAAAATGGAATCAACGAAGCTTTTGTTAAAGTATGCTAAAAAGCATAGTCTGAAAACACTCGATGCGATGCAACTCTCAGTAGTGAAATCAGTAAACCAGCCTGAAGTTAAAGCTGTTGTTTGTGCTGATGAGAAATTCTGTAAAATTATAGCCCTTGAAGGCTTTTCCGTAATCAATCCAATAAGGGACTTCTCTGAAAATAGCCTACCCAGCACAAAGAAGATCAATCGACCGTTCCTATGATTTTCCTGTAAAAACAAGTATTTTTACAAGTATTTTTATTTGTGGAAGTTCCCTGATCCATTTAAAATTGGGTAGAATATTTTTAGGGGAATCCCTAATTAGTGATAATTCGTGAAATTCGTGGATATTAATCTGCGAAAATCTGCGTAATCTGCGGATGGGGAATGTGGGATGAATGTTCTTGTAACAGGCGCCAACGGCTTTATCGGAAAAGCGCTCTGCAATAAATTGATTGCTGATGGATACCAGGTGCGGGTAGCGGTCAGAAGGGCGGCTCAAATGACGGCACTGCCTTCAGGTGTTGAAGGGGCGATGATCGGGAATATCGGCCCGGAGACTGATTGGTCTAAGGCACTGGACGGTATTGAGGGTATTGTGCATCTTGCGGCCCGGGTGCATGTTATGCGCGAGAGTGCTGATGATCCGCTTGTTGCGTTCAGGGAAGTTAATGTTGAGGGGACTGAATGCCTTGCGATTGCGGCTGCGAATTCCGGCGTTAAACGTTTTGTTTATATAAGCTCGGTGAAGGTTAATGGGGAAAGCAGGTCTGATCCTTACACCGAAATGGACAAATCTGAGCCGCAAGATCTGTATGCTGTTTCCAAATGGGAAGCAGAGCAGATTTTGGCTGAGATATCCAGTGCGACCGGCATGGAAATAGTAATTATCAGGCCCCCTTTGGTATATGGTCCAAATGTTAGAGCAAATTTTCTGCGGTTATTGCGCTGGGTTAACAAAGGGATTCCTTTTCCGTTAGGCATGGTGGATAATCGCCGAAGTCTGGTTTCGCTTGATAATCTGGTTGATTTTTTGATTACTTGCATTGAACATCCAGCAGCGGCAGGAGAGACTTTTCTGGTATCTGATGGAGAAGATTTATCTACTCCGGCACTCATTCGGCGGATAGCATTATCTATGAATATTCCGGCACGGTTAATTCCTGTGCCTGTATGTTTGCTTCGTTTGGGTGGAAGTCTGCTTGGTAAAAAATCTGAGGTTGATCGGTTGTGCGGTTCTTTACATGTGGATATTAGCAAAGCGAAAAGTGTGCTTGGCTGGAAACCACCTTTGAATGTTGATGAAGGATTGGCGAAAGTTGCTGATTGGTGTTTGAACGATGAAACAAATTTTTGATTTACTGATATCTTTTGTTGCCATGTTCGTTTTGAGTGCGCCAATGCTTGTGATCGCATTGCTGGTGAAGTTAACTTCCCCGGGACCGGTTCTTTACTGGTCAGACAGGGTGGGGATTAACAATTCTATTTTCAGGATGCCCAAGTTTAGGACCATGCGCATAAACACCCCTGCTGTTGCGACCCATCTTATGAAAAATCCTGGTGATTACCTTACACCGATCGGATCTTTTTTGCGCAAGTTCAGCTTGGATGAATTGCCGCAGTTATACAGTGTGTTAAATGGAGACATAAGTTTTGTGGGGCCACGTCCGGCTTTGTATAATCAGGATGATCTGGTTGAGCTTAGAACAGGGAAGGGGATACATAAACTTATTCCGGGGATTACCGGCTGGGCGCAGGTAAACGGCAGGGATGAATTGCCGATTCCGGTAAAGGTTGAGTTTGATGAGTATTATCTGAAGAATAAATCGTTTGTTTTTGATATGAAAATATTGTGGATGACATTTGTTAAGGTTGTTAGGAGGGAAGGGGTAAGTCACTGAGAGAAAGTGTTGAATTTTGAGTGTTGAATTTTGAATTGACAGAGATGATGTTTCACGCCAAGGCGTTAAAGGACACAGGATTAGCTTCTTTACCATAATTATTCCTCTACTGATTAAAATAATTCAAAAGTTTTTTTGTTTCTGCAAGAGTCTCATAGGATCATCAATAAATGGTTCTGGATTTTTTAGTTCAATTACGTTATCTTGACTCATGGTGTGCGTATCCTTCCTTTTTGATGTTTCAAAATGATCGGGTTATTGCCGGTAAACAATTACCCGAAGGATACACCACCTAATTCCTTAAACACAACTTTTGATTATATCTCGATGAAGCTGCATTGAAGGCATCTTTATCAGTTGCAGGCAAATAAAATGGAAAAGATTAATTAGCCGCAGATAAACGCGGATGGTTTTTTTTAAAAGCCCTTTTTTGTTTTATCTGCGTGTATCCGTGTTCATCTGCGGCTAATAAACGAAAAAACTTGAATATATGAAGGATTTGTTTTAAGGGATCGTCACATGAGTGATTCAAATAATACCCAAATAGAGATATTGAGGTGCGAAGAGTTGCTGAGTCTACAGAAAAGGGTTGGGAAAGACTTCTTATCCGATCACGCTTTGTCTTTGCTCATGAATCGCTTTTCTAAGCGTGTTACATATTTCATACTGGAGTATCCTTATGTGAACAAGGATTTCAGGAGTACCTATTACAGCGATTTCTCAAAGAGACACCAGAACATCAACAGAAATTCATTTCGAATTCATATATTCGGAGAAAATGAGGACTACTATGGCTTTTTTACTTTAAGGAATACACCGCCCTTTAATCTGGGTAGAGGATATCTAAACCCAAAGGCACTTACTGTTGACCCTGGTCATTTTTTGCTCACAAAATTTGATGTGCATATTTTGGGCAAAACATTCACAGTGGATGCATTCCCATGGATGCAACAAGACGCAAATATTTCCAGATGCGCTCAAGTCTCAATATGGGCGATTGCCAAGTATTACAGTGAAAGATATTCCATTTACGCAGAGCATACCATACAGCAGATCTTTGACTTAGCATCTTCACACACCCGTAAGATTCCTTCTAAGGGTCTGACAATAGAGAATATATCCAGCATCTTCAGTTTTATGAGGTTTTCCCTGAAATATATTTCAGGGAAATTGTCAATGATAGAAAGATCTTCAACGAACTCATATATGTTTTTATTGAATCCGGAATTCCTTTTGTTGCCGGTCTGAGAGCCAAAAGGCATGCGATTGCCATAACCGGTCACCTCAAAATCGAGCATGAAATGGATGATACAGATTGCATTACGCCGGTTTCTGATTTAATAAAAGGATATTTTTCTGTAGATGACAATTTTCTTCCCTATTCAATACAAAAAAATGTACCGAAGAGTCTTCATGACCTCGTCGACATCATTTAAGCGGTTTATTTTCGAGAATATTTCGGACGAGCATTATCGCTCGTATCTGCTGTTGGAACAGATGCCGAAGTTCATATAGATTGTTGAATATATTGCCAAAGATGATTACCCAAATCAGGTCCATTCAAGATTTTTATTGCGTAGCTTGGGTTTAATACTCCGCCCCTTGGGGCGCTGCAAAAAAAATTACCTTATTGATACCCCGTCCGCTTGCGGCGGGGTAATTCATTTGATGCAACGGCATTGAAATATGCCGGAATTGCCATGATGATTTCAGCAAGAGTTGGAGATTTGTTCATTCATAATGGTAAATCAGTAACATTAACCAATTTCCATGAGCCTATGTATAAAAACAACTTAAGGGAGACAGGATATGGAATGGATGAAGCAAGTTCTGGATAATGGGAGGAAGCTTGAAATGAAAAAAGATAAAAGGATCAAGGCCAAGCTTGACTCCATTGATATGAAATTGAAAGAAAATTTACAGGAACATATTGAAGAAGAACGTTTGCGGGAACAGAAAACGCTGGAGTTAAGTCGGCAGTATTTCATTGGATGAAATATGCCAAACAGACAATTGGCCGCAGATGAACTGAGAATTAGCCACAGATGGACGCAGATATATTTATAAAGAAAAATGGAAAAAGATGCCTCACGCTAAGGCGCTAAGGCGCAAAAATAAAAAGCTAAAAAATTAATTAGTGCCTGAACGAAAACCTTGAAACTTGAAACGCCCAACATCGTTCATCGGTTTATAATCAGTTAAAGTCGTTTTCATTAACTCAAAACCCAAAACTCAAAACTGTGCCTGAACGGGGTTTTCGTTCAGGCACTAATTAGCTACCCCCCTGTAAAATAAAAGCAAAATCAGGATTAAGAAGCAATGTATGACAAAGAAAAATCGGGTATGAACGAAAATGCGCTGGAGGGTGAAGAAGGTCTTTCTCCCTGTACTGAAGATGTTTATCCAGACGCCACTGTGAAGATCAGCCGGGATCAATACAGTATTTTTGAAATAAGACGAATGCTTAAAGATACCAAAGAGCTGATTATTGATCCGGAGTTTCAGCGCAACGCTGTCTGGAAGATTGAGCAGGAGCGGGAGCTTATAGAAAGCGTGTTGATGGGTATTCCTATTCCCATTATCTATGTCTTTGAAGAGAAAGATGGTAAGAAGCAGGTTGTGGATGGGAGACAGCGGATTCATGCCATAGTGCGCTATTTAGATAACGAATTCGCTTTGGACAATCTGAAAATGCTTCCTCGCTTTAATAGAAAACGCTTCAAAGAACTTGATCCGCTGTATCAAAGCAAACTGGAACGATACCAGATTCCTTTGTATGTTATAGAACCCCCCACCCCCGAGCGGGTCAAGTATGATATTTTTGATCGAGTGAACCGCGGCGGCACACGGCTCAATAACCAGGAAATGCGAAATGCCTTATATTCAGGCCAATCCACCAGTCTTCTCAAAAAACTGAGTAAAGTAAAAGAGTTTCAAGAGGCAACTGGCGGCGGGGTAAAGGAACGGCGAATGCGTGATCGATATATTATTCTCCGCTTTCTGGCCTTTCATCTTTGGCGGAAGAAAATAATTAATTTTAGTTACAAAAGCAACCCTGACGATTTTCTGGCCGAGGTGATGAAAACAATCAACGATTTCACTCCGGACCAGATCCATCAATTAGAGCAGTGGTTTAAACAATCCATGGTCCAAAGCTTTGCCATTCTCGGCGCAGATGGCTTCCGTTTTGAGGCATACAATGTTAACAGGCGGTCCATTAACATGGCGCTTTTTGAAGTATTAGCTCATTTCTTTACTTTAGTGGATATTAAAGTAACGGACAGGAGCGCTTTGAAAAAAAACCTTGTGGAATTAAAGAGAAAATTTGACGATAGCGGGTACTTTAAGAGTCGCGTGGACAGCACAATTAGTGTCGAGTACCGTTTCGGCGAGGTTGAAAAACTGGCCAGGGGGAGAGGCAATGATTGAGTTCATAGAGATAAAAGACTTTAAATGCATTCATTACGAATTACTTAAGCTTGCACCACTGACAGTATTGGCTGGGCCAAATTCTTCCGGTAAATCCACTGTACTCCAGGCAATCCTGCTGGGGGCTTGTGCTCATGCACAGAAAAATCTTGTACAACTGAAAGAAGTTGTAAAGCCTTTTTCCCAGTTCAATGAGGTTTATAACCGCTATTATAATGCTCAGACAGTAGAAATCGTTGTCACTGGCAGGGGGTGGGTCGCTCCGTTGCGCCAAACTTTGCGCGCAGATGTACCCGCCGACTTACTTCCTGCGCAGACAGTGGGATTGGAATATGAATCTTCGCTTTTCTACCTCTGCGCCAACAGGATTGGCCCTGAAGAATTGGCGGAACTGAACCGGGAATTGAAAATCGGTCAAAGCGGACAATATGCCTTGGGATATTTTGAGCAACGAAAAGACAAACCGATTCATAATGATCTTGTTCGGGACGAAGCCCCAGCGAGAACCTTGAAGGCCCAAATTGCCTGGTGGTTGTCGTTTCTTACCGGCTATGAGATTGGTCCTGTTGTTGAAGAAGTCACTCCGCTTCAGGTCAAGGTCAGCTTCAGCACCCCTGATCTTGAAAATATTTCTCCATTTAACACCGGGGCTGGAACGAGCTATCTGCTCAAACTATTGGTGATGTGCCTGTGTGCTAAGTCAGATGATGTGTTGTTGGTGGAAAATCCGGAAATTCATCTGCATCCCGGCGCCCAGTCCAGGCTGGGTTGCCTGTTTGCCTTCCTTGCATCCAGGGGGGTACAGCTTGTGGTGGAAACCCATTGTGAACATCTGATAAACAGAATTCGCTACGAGGTGTACAAGAAAAAACTCAGGCCAGATGACAGTGTTGTTTATTACAAACCCGATGCACAGAATCCGTTTATTCGCATAAACATTAACAGCCGCGGGCATTATACCGACGAATCAGGCGAGGAAATAAATTTTCCCCAAGGTTTTTTTGACTCTACCCTGATGCAACTTTTGGAAATAAGCTGATGATCTATTCTCTGGTTCTTTCGGATGCCCTGTATCAAGAGTTTCATGCATTCAAGCATGGTCAAAGCCACGATGCCCTTGTGGTTGAAAAGCTGCTGCACCTGTACAAACCACCCCTTTTAACGAATGTCGAACAACTGCGCCGGGTAAGAGTTGATGATGTCTCACTCACTGCTGCGCTTGCCTCTGCCGGTTTTGTAGATCAGTCCTTACCGGATTTGTGCAACAAAACATTCTACAAGCTCATTCTGAATAATGAACGCTCAGACTACCCGTTTGTTGATATCAATGTGGACAGTATTCGCAGCAATTACACTGTGAACCATAAACCTGGAGAACAACGAACAAAAGCCCATAGCTATTTGCAGGCATTGCTTGCAGAATCCTCATGGGTGGTTATCCATGATCCCTATATTGTTAATAACTGGGCAACGACCAAACGTTTTTTTCAAGAGCTTTTTCCCAGGAAACCGTTGAGTATTCATTGCACGACAAAAATCCCCGGACCGAAAATCAGGGAAATAAAAGCAATCTGCCAACAATGGAAAATGCCTTCGCAGGAAAAATTTAAGAGCCAGTTCCGGTGGCTGCATGACAGGTATTTGGTTATTGATGGGCAGATTGAGATCATTTTGACCAGCGGCATTGATTATCTTTTCAATGATGAAAAAGAATGCACTATAATTGTTCGAAAAGTGGATCGTGACCTTTTGTAATGAATTGACCGCAGATTAACGCAGATGAATCAAAATTATTAAAAAACACTCTTTGCAACAAAGAAGCATAAGCAAAGCGATTTTAATCCAATTTAAAATCCTGCCCAGTTCTGAAAACATAGGTGGTCAGGTCTTCATTCTTCACACTTTTTAGTTTTGGATTCACAGATTAAAAAAAGCAATTTTTAGTTTTGGATTTTGAATTAAGGAAAAAAAGCAAATCTTAATCAATAGAAAATTGAGCAGTATGGGTTGCCATGCTACTTTTTTTGTTTTATTTTTTGAAAAATGGGGGTCAAGTCTACTATTGACCCTTAGTCCGCAGATTCCGCAGACCCGCCTGCCATTGCAAGCTTGCCCCGCCAGCCAAGCAAGGCGAGGCGGCCTGGGGCACGAGCGGGCAGGTTACACGGATGAACTGCCGCAGCTTTACAGTGTTTTAAAGGGAGACATAAGTTTTGTTGGGCCTCGTCCGGCACTTTTTAATCAGGATGATCTTATTGAGTTAAGGGCAAAAAAAGGAATTCATAACATTACTCCAAGTTTAACTGGCTGGGAGCAGGTAAATAGCAGTGCCCGGTTGAATTTCCCTGAGGGATCCCCTGTTAAATACGCTGCTCTGTCATTGACGTGAATTTCACGGGGCAAGCAGGCTAGGCGCAGATGAATGGGCGGAATGCGATTAGTTGGGAAGAGAAGTTTAAGTTGGATGTGTGGTATGTGGATAAAATAGCCGCAAAAAGGCGCAAAAGACGCAAAAGGGTTTAAACTCAGTGTTCCGTTAAAAGTTTAGTAACTATTTCATAAATATCCCTACGGTGTCCAACCGCATATATAATGGCCTCTTTATTCCTGTTGTCAATTTGATATATTGCTCGGTAGCGTTTCATTTTTAATGACCTGAAGTCGACCAGTTCGTCCCGCAACTCCTTTCCAAGATACGGGTTTTCGTAAAGTCCTTTGAGTATTGATTTAAGTTGTTTTTTTACTGTTGGATGCAGGCTGTTGAACATCCGGCCAGCGGTAGGTGTTAATTTGACTCGGTACATTAAAGAATGTCCTCTAAGTCAACCAATGGTTTTTTTTCTTGCATGTCCTTTATTGAAGCCCGCATCTGTTTCATCATATCGTCGTCCGCCATGATTGCCATAGTCTCGCACATTGCCTCGGATTGTTCTATGGACATTATAACGGCTTTTGGTATGCCATTTTTAGTAATAGCTATTGTGTCATCCCTGTCGTCAATGTTTCGTATCATGTCAAGCAACTTGACCTTGGCTTTAGTGACGGCTATGTAACTGTCAATCTGCATGAATTCATCCTTAATTGTTGTTATAAGATTTAAGGACATTATAATAGTCATTATTTATAAAGTCAACTGGAGGATATAGCGATGAAACAAAACATCGGGTCGGACCAAGCTAAATATTTAATATAGCGTCATTTTGTGGTATTTTTGAGGCTGTGGTTGACCTTAGAAGGTCATTTTGGTGGCAAGAATGGCAGGTTTAAGGAATAAACTGATATGGCCAGAGCCAATCGACATCATATTCCAGGGCAAGTTTGGTATATTACCCATCGCTGTCATAAACAGGAGACAGGAGGCGGGAGAAGGGAGAAGGGAAACAGGAGGACGGAAAACAGGAGACGAGAGGCAGGAGATAAGAAATGGGTGAGAAGGTTAGTAGGTTTGAAGACCTTGAGGTTTGGAAAGAGGGAATGCGGCTGGCTACTAAAATATATCGGGCGTTGAATGCTTGCCGTGATTATGGGTTGCGTGACCAAATGCAGAGGGCTGCAGTTTCCATTCCATCAAACATAGCAGAAGGTTACGAACGAAACACAAACAAAGATTTTATCCATTTTCTGTATATTGCAAAGGGATCTTGCGGAGAAGAGAACGGAGACCGGAGACGGGAGTACGGAGACCGGAGAACCGGGAAAACTGACATCGGAGAAAGATGATGGGAGAAACGGTTGCCAAGTTTGAAGACCTTGAGGTTTGGAAAGAGGGTATGCGGCTGACTGTTAAAATATATCGGGCGTTGAATGCTTGCCGTGATTATGGGTCGCGTGACCAGATGCAGAGGGCTGCTGTTTCTATTCCATCCAATATAGCAGAAGGCTATGAGAGAAACACAAACAAGGATTTTGTCCATTTTCTATATATCGCAAAGGGTTCTT
>JAUWOS010000069.1 GCA_030611985.1 Desulfobacterales bacterium
CTGGTGGGTGGGTTGGATATCAGAGGTTTCTGGGGTTAACTGCCAGGAACGAACTCATGAAGAATTATTGGAAAGTTTAAAAATAACATTAGAAGAAGCTTTGGATTTTAATCGGAATGATGCATTAATAGCAGCAGGCAATGATTATCAAGAAGAACAAATTATATGGCATTCTTCATAATTAGCCCAAAATAGTTTACACTTTTATAGGGTAAGATACCTCAAAAAATATGATCTGTGCGCTTTGAAGGAATAGCGAGCTATTTTGATGCTTTTGAGATTTGAGATTTGAGATTTGTGGTTACACTCGATCTTATTTCCGTTTATAGTTTAGAATATATCTCTTCTTGTTCATCAAGAATCTCTTTCAGGATATTTATATTTGTCATTGGATTCATTATCACACAGCGAAGAACAATAATATTATCTTCGGTCTCATTTTTTATTTTTAATGTTGTTCTTGAAACAAAACTTTTGCCTGCCTCTCTCTGCAATCTTTGAACAGCGCTGTTTATTTTGTTTAATTTCTTGTTGATCATTTTCTTTTGTTCAAGGGTTCCTCTGTCTAATTTCTGTTTGATGTGAAAAGGGCATATTCTATATGTAAGAATATTAAGTTCAGGATTGGTTATCAACTGAAAATTTGGCCTCTTTTCAATTTCTTCGGCAAACTTTCCGGCTGTTTCTATTCCATGTTCAATGAGAAGGGAATAGCCACGGCTTCCCATTATCTTGAGCGCTCCGTCAAGTATAAGGGAGTTTGCTTCCCTTGATCCTGCAAGCGATTTTATTCCAAGGTCAACAGAGCCGGGACGATTTACATAATTTGCATGATATATGACAGAATCCATAATTGAAGGATCTTTAAAGTAGACCATACCGCAACTCATTGGCATATAAAACTGCTTGTGCCCATCAATTGTTACGGAATCCGCGAGTTCTATGCCTTTGAGAAGATGCTTATATTTTTCAGACATCAGTGTCGGACCGCCCCATGCGGCATCCACATGAAAATATATCCTGTTTTCAGCGCATATTGCTCCCAGTTTTGCCAGAGGATCGACGGTTCCGGTTTCTGTAGCGCCTGCAATACCGACAATGGCCAGAATTTCTGTTTTGACTTTATTCTCTTTTATTTCTTTGATGATTTTGTTCAGGCTTTTTATATCTATTCGGTTATTTGAATCTACATCCACAGCAATAATATTCTGATTGCCGATTCCAAGAACACCCCCTGCTTTGCAAAGAGAATAATGGGCTAATCTTGAAACAATAATGACACATCTTTCTATTCCATATGCTTTGTACGCAGCCCGAATGCCTTCTTTTTCTACACCCTCGAAGTTTTCTTTCGGAGCGAGTACAGAATTTCTGACAACCCACAGAGCCGTGAGATTCGCCATGGTGCCGTCTTTTATAAAACATCCTAGCGTTGTGCGAGCATTCTGAACATGCTTGTTGTAAAAGGTTTCATCTTTTTTGTAGATTTGTCTGTGGATCTTGGCAAGTACCTGTTTTTCCAGAATCGAAGCTACCTTTGAGGTTTCAATTTTTACTACATTTTGATTAAGGGCGGTAACCAGAGTTTTGAGATGGACCATAAAAAATGGTATGGCAGAAGTCATATGGCCGACAAAATAAGGAGAGGCAACATTAACAGCATGTGGCGCTATATCTTCGATCAGCTCTGTAATGACATCTGAGAGTTTTTTCTCCGGATTTTTACTTATAATGG
Organism: Desulfobacterales bacterium; assembly: GCA_030611985.1. Lineage (GTDB taxonomy): Bacteria > Desulfobacterota > Desulfobacteria > Desulfobacterales > ETH-SRB1 > DAOVDN01. The sequence continues at coordinate 1,736 of JAUWOS010000069.1, forward strand.
TATCTGTGAACCTGTTTGATAGATCTTTAAGACTGACTTCTTCGGTTATGCCAACATGTTTTTTAAGAAAATCATGGAGGCCAAAAAGTATCTGTTCCATATATTTGAGCAAAACGGCCCTGGAGGCATCATCTTCCGGCTTTATAAACGTTCTTGTGAGAGTCTGCCAATTGGCGACAAGCCGTGGTTCTTTGCAGGTAGTATCTTTTTTATTCATCCGATCTTAGTAGCACGACCTGTTTTTAATTCCAAGCAAATTTTTCGACCTGTGCGGCAGGGCAAACGCACTTGGATTAGTCCGAATTTAGGAACGTGGACGAATTAACTTCCGCAAGTAGGCGCATAGATTTGGGTCAGATTTGCCCAATCTCAAATCCGGCCTCAGATCACAAAAGTTGAAGGTAATAGCGAGCTATTTTAATACTTTTGAGATTTGAGATTGGTTGAAGGTGGCCTGAAGCTGTGATGCATAGTTGGGGAAGTTATTTCGTCCTCATATTCTGATAATTATGCTTCCTGCTTTTGCGAGTGGCTATTCCGCGCAGCAATCTGCCCAATATGTCTGCGCCTGTAATAACGCGTTTTTCAGTACTCCAGAGAAGTATTATATCATTATCAATGACATCATCATTTGAATCCTGTGGATACACTTTCAACTGCCATATTACTTTTTTAAGCGGAAGGTTTATATCATTTATAATAATCGGCCGGTGACAATAAGCATAAGGATTGAATAGCGATCCTTTAAATAATGCTCCTCGAATAAAACCGTCCGAGTCTAAAACAAAATGGGGTTTCTCCGATTTGTCGTTGATGATCACCCATTTTTTTCCTGAAGACTGAATTGTCTGAATAAAAGAGTCTGAAGGCAGCCTTTTGAATTCAGGAAAGACAGGCGTGCCCTCTTTCATATCCAGAGTAATTATGCTTTTTGGATCAACAGTCTCTCCTTCTGCTACAATGGCTAAATCATCCATATCCAGAAAATTAATCGCTCCCGTGCCTTCCATTTGTCCGATATCTCCCTCGTCGGCCTTCATGTGCCTTTTAATTACTTCCCGGAGATCACGTTCACGGAAATATTCGATTCCTTCCGAACCGATCCACCAATCAAGAAACTTTGCCACCGGTTTGGCCACGACATATAATATAATCTGATAGAACTTCAGTACCGGCGACAGCATCGCAGCCATGCGTATAGCATTTCTGGAAAAGTATGCCTGGGGAAGAATCTCACCAATAAAAGTTATAACAACAGTCGAAAACAAAAATGCGCCGACACCGGCAAGTATGGAATTTGAGAGAAGTGTCAACAGGACGTTAATGCCAACGTTTCCCCAAAGGATTGTTGACAACAAGAAGTTTGAATCCTTCCTTAATTCGAGAACTTTTGATGCATCCTGATCACCGGTCAAAGACTTGACTTCAAGGCGAAGTCTGCTGATACCGAAAACAGCTAAATTAAGACCGGAAAACATAGCGGAATGAGTAATGCAAAAACCGATGCCAATCCAGACAGCAATGTTCATCGGTAACGATTCGTTCATATTAAAACGCCTTTCTTGTTGTATTGAAATTATAAAATTACGCACATTCTTCATTAAAGACCCTTGCGCAAACCATGTCCCATGAGCATGACAAGAGATTGGCAAATTCCATAATGAGAATTGCCGGTTATCAGTAAAGCATAATCTTTTTCAGTTCTTTAATCTGGTCGCGCAGTTCTGCGGCTTTTTCAAATGCAAGCTCTTTTGCGGCTTTGTTCATTTCTTTTTCCAGATTTTTTATAATATCATCTAAATTATCCAGTGATTCGTATTGGGCCAGAGTTTCCATCACCTTGCCTGCAGGCGCAACATCATCTTCGTATACGGACTCAAAAGCAGATGTTATATCTTTTCTGATAGTTTCCGGGGTAATGTTGTGCTTTAAGTTATAGGCTTGTTGTATTTTTTTGCGACGATTTGTTTCATCTATAGCCTGTTTCATTGATTTTGTTATAACATCGGCATACATTATTACTTTGCCGTGAACATTTCTTGAAGCACGGCCGCATGTTTGGATAAGTGATCTTGCTGAACGCAGGAAACCTTCCTTGTCGGCATCAAGTATAGCTACGAGAGAGACTTCCGGTATGTCGAGTCCTTCACGCAAAAGATTGATACCGACAAGAACATCAAACTTGCCCATCCTGAGGTCTTGTATGATGTCCATCCTTTCCAGCGTGCTTATATCCGAATGCAGGTAGCGCACCCTTACTCTCAGATCAGAATAGTATTCAGTAAGATCTTCAGCCATGCGTTTTGTCAAAGTGATTACCAGAACCTTCTCATTATTTTTCACTCGCAAATGGATCTCTTCAAGTAGATTATCAACCTGATTTTCCGCTTTTCTGACATCTATTGCAGGATCGATAAGACCTGTCGGTCTTACTATTTGTTCTACAATAGCGCCCTCACCTTTTTCCAGCTCATAGTCGGCTGGAGTTGCTGATATATAGACCACCTGTGATATTCGCTTCTTGAATTCTTCGAACTTAAGCGGGCGATTATCAAGAGCGGATGGAAGTCTGAATCCATATTCTACCAGCGTATTCTTGCGAGATTTGTCTCCTTTATACATGGCGCGAACCTGTGGAACTGAAATATGACTTTCATCTATGCATACCAGAAAGTCATCCGGAAAATAATCAAAAAGAGTCGGTGGCGGCTGGCCTGACGCTCTTCCAGTTAAGTGGCGCGAATAATTCTCAATTCCATTGCAGTAACCGAGCTCCTGCATCATCTCCAGATCAAAATTCGTTCTTTCTTCGATTCGCTGAGCTTCTATCAACTTATTTTCATCTCTAAAATAGTTAATCCTTTCCTTTAACTCTACGATTATTGATTCGACAGCCCTCTTGAGTGTATGCTTTTGGGTTACATAATGACTGGCTGGATATATGGCGACATGTTTCAGGCGTTTTACAGTAGAACCCCTGAGCGAATCAATTTCCGAAATACCTTCAATTTCATCACCAAAAAAATCAATACGTATTGCTCTGTTTTCTTCATAAGCCGGAAAGATCTCAACTCTGTCGCCCCTTACTCTGAACACTCCTCTGCAAAAATCTATATCATTACGTTCATAATGTATGGAAACAAGATCGCGAAGAAGCCTGTCCCGATTGAATTCAACTCCTTCTTCAAGTTCAATACGCATTGCCAGATAGTCTGCTGGAGCGCCAAGACCGAATATGCATGACACACTTGCCACAACAATAACATCTCTGCGCGAAAGAACGGACATTGTCGCTGAATGGCGCAATTTATCAATCATTTCGTTTATTGAAGAATCTTTTTGTATATAGGTATCGCTGGAAGGAATATATGCTTCGGGCTGGTAGTAATCGTAGTAGCTTACAAAATATTCAACGGCATTTTCAGGAAAGAGCCCTTTGAACTCACCGTAAAGCTGGGCTGCAAGTGTTTTGTTTGGGGCCATTATCAACGCAGGTTTTTCGACATTTGCAATAACATTAGCCATCGTAAATGTTTTGCCGGATCCTGTAACACCTAAAAGCGTCTGATGCTTCTTTCCGGACAAGATACCGTCGCTCAAGGCTTTTATTGCATTGGGCTGATCACCCTTTGGCCTGAAATTTGAAACTAATTTAAAAGAAGACATAAGATTTTGAATTAAGATGCATCCATGATTTTTACAGCAGAGAAAAGAAATATTTTTAAAAATACTGAAATGCTTAGGAATGTGGACGAATTAAAATTTAGCGCCAAAGATTTTTATAACCGTTCACGGGAGAATCGGTAGCACAACAAGGCTACTTTCCAACATGTAAGCTTTTACAGGTGCTGTAGATGTGCGTTTTCAGGGCAATCAACTATAGATTTGCTATGTTGGTTGCCCTGAAAACGTGCATATGCAGTGCCTGTGAACGCTTACAGATTTTCAATAACTTGATAACAGTCCTGACAGGGTTTTGCAAAGTTTTGAATTTTGCTGATTACTCCGCTGACTTTTATACCGGAGAATCTTTCGACAGCCTCAATATTTTCGTTGATCATATCTTTTGATGTATATTTTTCTCCCGAATCAATAAAAACAACTCCGGCAGGCTCTATTTTTCGAGCGCTTAAAGCCTCGATAGTAAGAAGGGTATGATTTATTGTTCCCAGTCCTGCGCGGGTGGCGATAATCGGTCTGGCATCTGCCGGCTTGATCATGTCTATAATCATCAGATCTTCATTAATCGGCACAAGAAGCCCTCCGGCCGCCTCAATAACAAGAGGAGAATAAAGAAGAGATTTTTCATTTATAACCTTTTCTATTACATTCAGATCTATTTTTTTCTTTTCATTATGGGCGGCAAAGTAAGGGGCCTTGGGGTTTTTGAAGCAATATATAACTGAATCGGCAGGATCCTTTTTTTTTAGATGTTTTACATACTTGTAAATAAACCCGGCATCGCTGTCAGTATCATAGGGATTCGTGCATCCGGTCTGCAGCGGTTTAAGGTAAAAGGGTGTACATCCTTTTGCATAAAAGAATTGCATAAGCAGCAGGGAAAGTACTGTCTTTCCCACACCGGTATCAGTTCCAATTACAAATATGTTTTCTGTTTGCTTGATTATGTATTCGCCTTTCCTTCCCCGTGCAATTTTTATAAATCTATGGGGCAGGCAGTAGATCAATGAAAGACATTACATCTTTTTCGGTATGCAGGGCGGTCATACTAATTCTCAATATGGCTCTGCCGATCGGCACTGTAGGATATCTGACCGGTGGAACAAATATATTCTTTTTAAGTAAGCTTTGTGACACCTCTGCCGCCCTTGCCTCTTTACCGATCTCAAGGGCAAGAACATGGGCGTCTCCGGTTACACGAAATCCTTTACGTTTCAGACTTTCCTTCATAATCCGGCTTACTTTGCGCAGGTGTTTTCTCTTCTCTTTAGAGCGAGAAATAATCTCCAGCAGGTCTATGGCTGAAGCGGCATGTGCTTCAGGAAGAGTTGTGCTGTATATAAGTGGAGAAGAAAAATTAAAAAGGTATTCTTTAAATCCTTTGGGCATCAGCACAAATGAACCAAAAAGACCGAATGCTTTGCCGAATGTTCCGAGTGCAATGTCTGCTGCCCCACGAGCAATACCGCAGCCATTTTCACCTATTGCTCCGAATGCATGAGCCTCATCAACAATGCTCAAAAATCCGTATTCTTTTTTGAGCTTTCCAAAACTATGAACATCCAAAAAATCGCCATCCATACTAAAAAGCGATTCTGTCAAGACGGCAACCTGCTTTTGTTTGTTTGCTTCCAGCCGCTTTTTGAGATGAGGCATGGAATTATGATTATATCCGCAGAAGTTAGCTCCGCTTAAGTTTATGCCTTTGATACTGCTCGCATGAATATGTTTGTCAAAAATTATTATATCCTCTTTTTCAAAAAACGTTGAAATAATTCCCAGATTTGCTTGATAACCGCTTGGGAAAAAGAGAGCATCGTCATACCCGAAAAAAGAGGCATATTTCTTTTCTGCCCGGTTTATAATGGAATAATTGCCTGAAACAAGTCGTGATGAAGAAGAAGATGCGCCGTATTTCAAAAAATTGTCAGCGACTTTCTCTTTCAATTCTTCTGAAACGCCAAGACCAAGATAGTCATTGGATGCAAAATTCAATACTTTTTTGCTATTTATAAAAAGATATTTTCCATCTCTTTTATCTATTTCAGGTGGATTTCGTCTAAGTCCGGCTTTTTGCTGGAATATCAATCTATTTTTGAATCGCCTGGCAAACATGAAAATACTTTCACAGCTTATTCTATGGAACGACTTAACATCTTGTAATTATTTAAATTAATCACAGAAGGCGTATGGTATATAAGATTTAAGATTTAAGTTCAGGGAATGCTACCATTTTTATATGTTTATGACTCCTTAAAACATTAATATATAAGAGGATAATCTTGAAAAAACTTTGGTTTATCAATTAGCACGCCGAAAGCGTACCACCAATCTTAAATCTTAAATCTTACGGTATGATTGGCAAAAAGAGATTTTTATGGCACCAGCCGGTCCTGCTATCTTCCAGTTCAACAAAATGCCAATCCTTTTCCGTTCTTATGATTGATACTTTATCCCCTTTTTTAGTTTGCCTTTTATTTTAGACAGGGTTGTTGGCTCTGAGCGCAGATTCCCAATTGTGGAAGTTAATTCGTCCACGTTTCTTAGCAAACATGAAAATACCTTTCGATAATGCTTTTGTAATATTTCCCTTTTAAAGCTGGAATTATAATCGACTGTTGCGTATAAAAACTTTCCCTCAATCCAGACTTTATCTCCCTTTTTAGCATACAGTTTATAAACAGACGCTGATTTACTCCGGCTTATCAATGTCCCGCAAAGAAGGCAGCTACCATTTAATATCTGCTGCATATGCGCTTTGCAACAGATTATTTTTAGCAGAAATGCGTGTCTTTCAAAAGAGGCAAGAAAACGGACATGGCAGGCGCCTAACTGGGCGAGAGATTCAATGCCCGAATATATAGGAGCATTGGAAAAATGCTTAACCCCTTTTATATTTGCAGCATTAACTTCGGTAATTCCATCAATGAGTATGAAATTGTTTAAATCGGTTTTTATTATTATTCTTTCCATCTTCAGGAACGGGGGCAAAATAACTTTTTCCAGACAGACGCATAGAATTTATTCGATCTGCCTGCAACACCTGCATTTTGCATAAAGTTAGTGTGTTTCTTAGCGATCCGCCACAATAAATATGTTATTTTGGAATCAATATTTTTGTTTTCACATTGACGTATGTATGATTTTAATTATATCATGTCAAGTATTTTTCAGCAATTCTAATTATGGGAATTGATCAAGGCGTAGGTTGGGTTGAGCGAAGCGAAACCCAACAAATTTAGGCCAATTCCTTACATAATCGTTGGGTTTCGTACCTCAACCCAACCTACAAAATGGCATAATTAGAATTGCTGAGTATTTTTTTTGCCACAGAAATAGATATTTTATCGTCAGAAATTCAGAATCATCCGTTATAAATTGACAAAGCCGAATACTTTGCTTTACCCGCTATGTATGGATTAGAAACGTGGACGAAATAACTTCCCCAACTATGCATCACAGCTTCAGGCCGCCTTTGCCAAATCTGTGTACCTATCTTATAGAAGTTATTTCGTCTACGTTCCTTAAGTTTTCCAAAATCTCTCATTTCCACCTCTTTTCAATGCTAACAGCTAATGGCTATCCGCAATACTGATAACGATCTGATTCTTTTGATAAAAAATCGACCACGAGAAATATCAGAGAGTCATATTTTCAGACAGGCTATGAGATATTGTAAATTTTCACTGCTTATGCTATCTTTTTATGCTATCTTTTTTCTGTAACCGTTCACGGAAGAACCCATAACAAGGCTACTTCCCAACATGTAAGGAACGTGGATGAAATAACTTTTCCAGGCAGGTGCATAGATTCGAGATCGAGCAAAGGTGACCTGAAGTTGTGATGCATAGTTGGAGAAGTTATTTTGTCTCCGTTCATAAAGGAGGCGATTATGACAATAAGTCAGGAACTTCTTGAAATACTGGCTTGTCCGAAGTGCAAGGGTGATATATATTTAAATGATGCAAAAGATGGGCTTGTGTGCGATAAGTGTAGGCTTTTATACGAAATAAGAGATGATATTCCGATTATGCTTATTGAAGAGGCAAAACCTGTAAAAACTTGATATAAGAAACGTGAACAAATGAGCCAACCTCAAACCCCAAAACCTGCAAAACTAATTACAGGTCTTTTCATGAAGGAAAAGAGCCTCTTTGCTCCTGTGGCGGAAGAGCTTGCCAAAAAGCTCGGTTCTGTTGACATGATAAGTTCGTGGTTTCCCTTTGACTATACTACCTATTACGAACCTGAAATGGGTGCCGGGCTTTTCAGACGGATGATAGTTTTTAAGACGTTGATAAAACAAAGCACTTTGCCGGAGATAAAGATTACAACCAATAATCTTGAAAAAAAATATTCAAAAAACGGCAAACGGATGGTTAATATAGATCCGGGATATATGTTGCAGGAACGCTTTGTTCTTGCAACAGGCAAGAATTATGCACACAGAATCTATATAGGCAGAGGAATCTACGCGGATCTAACCTTGATTTATACAAAGGGTGCATTTCAAAAATTGCCATGGACATATCCCGACTATGCCGATAAAACGATGCTCGCTTATCTTGAAATGGTGCGCAGCAAATATTCAGCCGATTTAAAGGTTTTGCAAGTAGTTGAGTAGTTGCGGGTTGCGGTGACCTGAAGATGTGATGTATGGTTGGAGAAGTTAATTCGTCCACGTTCCTCAGTAGTCCGTTTTTATACAAAGTTTTACCAAATACCAAATACCAAATACCCAAATACCCAAATTAAGGACACCGTATATGACAGTTAAAAAAGGAGAGTTGCTCGAACTTGAAATATCTGAAATGGCATTTGGCGGAAAAGGTCTTGCGCGGAAGGATGGTTTTGCTGTTTTTGTTGATCAAACCGTGCCTTTGGATTGCGTAACTGTTCGTATAATCAAAAAGAAGAAGAGTTACGCAGAAGCCCGTGTTGTCAGCATAAAAGAGCCGTCACCATTCAGGATAAGTCCGCCATGTGAACACAGCGGTTTTTGCGGCGGATGCAAGTGGCAGTTTTTAAAGTATGATAAACAGCTTGAGTACAAACGTCAGCATGTTCTTGATTCCGTTGAACACATAGGACTTATACATGGAGTTCCGGTGCATGAGACAATACCTTCAAAGCTGATTTTTGGATACAGGAACAAGATGGAGTTTTCTTGTTCAGATAAAAGATGGCTGCTTCCTGATGAGATGGGAAAAGAAGATATTGATACGGGTTTTGCCCTTGGGCTTCATGTGCCCGGGACGTTTCATAAGGTTTTGGACATCAGAGCATGTCTGCTTCAGCCGGAAACCGGCAATTATATTCTTGATGATATCAGAACTTATATCAAAAATTCCAATGTTCCTGTTTACGGGCTTCGAAGTCACATCGGATTCTGGCGTTTTGTTATGCTGAGACATTCTGCGGCCTATGATCAGTGGATGGTAAATATCGTAACAGCAGCAGAGAACCGTGAGACGGTGCAGCCACTTGCAGATCGGTTGAAGGATAAATATCCTCAAATAGTCTCTGTCGTAAACAACATAACTTCACGCAAGGCCGGTGTTGCGATTGGAGAATACGAGGTACTTCTTGCCGGCAGTTCATGCATAAAAGATAAGATAGGTTCGTTTGAGTTTGATATATCTTCGAACTCTTTTTTTCAGACAAATACCCGAAGCGCGGAACGGCTCTATGAGATAGTAAAGGAATATGCCGACCTTTCAGGCGATGAAACCGTTGTGGACCTTTACAGTGGTACAGGAACAATAGGTATCTGTCTTGCAGATTCTGCAAAGGAGGTAATCGGCATAGAGATTATTGAAAGCTCTGTGGTTGATGCCGAAAATAATTGCCGAAAAAATAATATTTCAAATTGCCGGTTTATCCATGGTGATATAAAGGAATCTCTTTCACAGATTGCGAAAAGACCTGATGTTATGATAATTGATCCTCCAAGGGCTGGGATGCACAAGAATGTTGTAAAGCAGATCATTGAAATGGCTCCAGAGAGGATTGTTTATGTATCCTGCAATCCTTCTACCATGGCGAGAGATCTTGGCATTATAAAAGAGCATTACAAAATCCTGGAGATACAGCCGGTTGATATGTTCCCTCATACGTATCACATAGAATCGGTTACAAGACTTGAAAAAAGGTAAGCGTTCACAAGCACTGCATATGCACGTTTTCTTAGGCAACCAACATAGC
>JAUWOS010000175.1 GCA_030611985.1 Desulfobacterales bacterium
TCATCCTGAGCAGACGGTCCGCCTGGAAAACAAACTGCCCGCTTATACCGTAGGCAGCCTGCAAAGAATGTCTCAAGTAGAAACTTTGATAGAATTTATCAAGTCAATATTGCAGGATCAAAATCCTGGTGAAAAACTCAAAAAAATAGCAAGGCTTATTAAGGATGTTTTCCAATTAACGCCGTCAACCAAGCATATGATTGGAAGGGACTTGGGAAGGTTAGAGCCTACTCCAGCCTTGGCATATAAAATGTAACCAAAATTTTCTTTAAAAACTTGATATTGAAAAGTCAATGTGAAAAAACTTGATAGTCGAGTTTTAGTATTTCATCCCTTTTTCATAGGAATCTCCGAACAATGAAGATGGCGCTGTCAACATAACAAATTTTGTATTTTCCCCGGTCATAGTCCTTTTCAACGCAGCGCTTGCCGCATTGAATGCGCTCATGCCAGGAATGACCTCAAAGTATCTATCGTCAAATCCATTTAACAGCCGATGAAGAGATGGGCCATAAACGCATGGATCTCCTCCGTCCATCATTACTACTGTTTTGCCGTCCTTAATCTGTTGCAATACAAAATCCTGAACCTTTTTTGTTTGTTGTTCAACTTGTTGAAGCCATTTTTTATAATTTGTTTTTTTTAAATTTTTTGCTTTTCCGCCATATATTCCTTCCCAGGGATTAAAAGCTACCTTTTTCGGATCTATAGATTTGCCAAATCTCTCAAACTTCTTAGGCATTCCCGGGGAACATAGAATAACATCCGCCTTTTCAATTACAGCAAGGGCTCTTGGCGCTGTGAGATCGGGCCCTGCCGGCCCCATTCCCACTACGTAAAGTCTCCCTTCCTCTCCTGCATAACTGACAGATACAATAAAACAAATAATCAGAAAAAAAACCGGTAATGCCATCTGATACTTTAATCTTGTCGTCATTTTTCTTTCCATTTTTACCTCCTCTTAAAATCGGAATTTGACTTTGCCCATAACAATTCTTCCTGGTGGCACTGAATCATAATCATCATATTCTGCGAATATATACTTTTTATCAAAGACGTTCTCAACATTTAAAGAAAGCTCCACATGATTAAACAATTTTCTGGAAACAGATAAATCAAAGGTAATGAAGTCTTCAAGCTCAATTGTATTTTCAATATCCTGATATCTCTTACCGCGGTAATTGCAATTAACGTTAACATCCAAAAACCTTGGATCCGAATACATCACACCCGCTCTTGCTTTATGTTTTGGATAGTCGTCTATAAGATTGCCTTCATTTTCCGGATCAGCAGGATCTTTCTCAATACGTGTGCTGTTATAGGTATAATTGGCAAACAGCGACAACCAATCCGTGGCAGTCCATTTTAGTTCAAGCTCTGCTCCATGTATTTTTACTTCATCAAGATTATCCCTTTTATACCAATTTTCTTCAGTTCTGCTTGCAATCAAATCCTCGGCATAAGACTGATAATAAGTTATTCTGGCCCAAACAGTGTCAAAAAATACCCTCTCTGCTCCCAGTTCATAAGAGACAATCTTTTCAGGCTCCAAATCAGGATTGGCACTGGTCACATTACCGCTCCGCGTATGTGTCTTGTATAATTCAAAAAGTGTGGGCGCCCTGAATCCTTTTCCAACGGAAGCTCTTATCGCCGTATTTTTATCAGGACGGAAGACCACTCCGCACTTGGGTGAAAATTCCTCCCACGTTTTTTCAGGATAGACATTATCATACTCTTTCACTTTGATTGTACCAGTATCCCGTTCATTTCCGTTGTCAGACTCAATAAAATCATATCGACCTCCTATATTAAAGATCAATTGATCATCAAAAATTTTCTTTTCATAATTCAAAAATGGAGATATGAAAATTTGATCTCCTCCTGCCTCATACTCTCTGTTTTCCGTAAGATAGATATATTCTGTTTCAAAGTGGACATCCTTATAAGCTGCTCCTATGGTCAATACACTTGTTTCAGAAAAATTGATGCTTGACTGAAGCTCTGCTCCCCAAGTGATTACAGGAAAACGTTCTTCGCGATTAACTGCTTTATACGCTAAAGCGCCTTTTCTTTCGTCAATATAAGCAGTCTTATCATCATCATTCACATACGCCAATGCCTTCCAGTCCAGTTTTTGCCCGCTTCTTGAATATTCAAGCCAATAGCGATAATCCTCCTTTTCACCATAGAAGAATTCCCTTCCTTTGTTCATCTTATGCTCGTAACGCATAAAACCAAAAGAGATATCAGACATGTCGTCAATGTCATAACTGAGTTTTGCCAGCAATCTGTTTGATCTCCGGTATCTTTCGATTTCATAATCCTGTTTTGGTTCAACCATGTAGAATCCGTCCGACTCTTCATATTGACCGTTTAAGAGAACACCGAACCGCTCGAACTTCTGGCTGAAAAAAACCTCTTCAGAGTGGGTATCACTTTCGCCGTACTTAAAAGTCAAAGATGCTTCTCTGGTTTCTTTCGGTTTTTTGGTGATGATATTTATGACTCCTCCCAACCCTTCAGAACCGTATAAGGCTGAGGACGGACCGCGCACAATCTCAATCCTTTCTATGGCATCTTTGGGGATTTGACTCCAGGCGATCCAGCCGATACTGTTATTGGCGTTGTCATTTTGGGGAACTCCATCAATAAGCATGAGAGTCCTCTGGGTAATGCCGCCGGTCACACCGCGCATATCTATAGGCCCCCTTATGCCTCCGGTTTCGGAGCCGTAATGCCTGACATTATCTATCCCGACCTCTGTCCTTAGAATGTCCTCCACCCTTTCAAAAGGCGATGCCTCAATCTGATCAGTGTTGATAACTGTCACACTTGAAGGAACATCTATGATCGGCCTGACTGTTCTCGTGGCCGTAACCGAGATCTCATCCAGTTTAATAACCCGCTTTTCTTCAGCTTTTATTTCTTCCTCAGCTTCGCATATCTGAAAGAAAAAAAGACTGAAAAGAGATATCGTAATAATAACCAGCTTCAACGGGAAACCTCTTGTATTTATTCTCCTGCCCTTTTGGCTCATAATTCTTTCCCTTTTTGTATAAATTGTTTACAAATATTGTTGCGCTCAAATAAATCGCCTTGCAGTTTATGCGAGAACGATTACTATCTTTGATCGTGTTATATCAGTCTTGTATCATGTCCAATTTTTCAACTGGTTTTCCTTTATTGATCTTTATCATATCTATTTGTCAGAAAATCTCCTACATAGATCAGGTGTTCAAAAGGAAGTTTTTCCCCTTTTGTCTTTTCCAGAATCGTATCAAGCGTAGCGTGTATGATCTTTTCTTTTTCTTTATAGCCAGCGAAGCACACAATCGCTATCGGTGTGTCCGGCGAATAATGGGTTCTCAACTTTTCCACCACCTTCTCCAGATCAAGAAACATGGTAAAAAAAGCCATGGTTGCCTGATTCCGGGCAAGTTCTTCAATACTGTCCGGACCGACATATTCCTCACGTCCGAACGAGGCGGTAAGTATGACCGAATGCGCCTTTATGCCCGAAGTAACCCCTTTGCGCAGAGCCGCGTTAGCGGCATTAAAGCAGCTAACCCCTGGGATTACTTCCGGATCAAGATCCTCAAACGCCTCCAGATACCACATATTCGGACCGTAAATGGTGGGATCGCCACTGCAAAGGACAGATACTACCTTGCCCTCTTTTACGGCATTGCGGATAATTGTTGTAATCTCATGAAGTTGCTTGATTTTTTCTTCGTAGTTGAACCGTTTGTTTTTTTTCGCCTCTTCCGGTTTTTTCCCGTATATGGCAAAAAGACCGAATCCAGGATCATGAATCTCTTTACCCTGCAAAAAAATAGGAAATTTATCTCGTGTCTTTTTATTGCAAAAAATAACATCCGAATCCTTGATTATATTTATCGCTCGCAGAGTTATGTTATCTGGGTCACCATTGCCCATGCTTACCAGATATAATTGGGTTCTGACTTGCTTTTTCGCACAAGTATTTTGGACAAATCCGCCTATCGAAATAATTAATGAGATCATGGTAATGAAAATCCATTTTGTTGCGAAAACAGAAAAGTTGTACATGTAAACCTCCTTATATTTTTTAAAATCCAAAACTCAAGGCAATGCCGTAAGTTCGGTCTGTTGCAGGGTAGCCTCTGGTATCTTGATATTCCTCGTCAAAAAGGTTCTTGACATAGAACTTGAGACAAGCGTCTTTCATCATACCGAATTCCTTAAAAAGTGTCTGTTCTACGCCGAAATTGACTACTTGATAGGGATCTATCTGGACCTCGGTAAAATACCATTCATCCGGAGCTATCTCTTCGGACTCCTCTGTAACCTCTTTGGATTGGTATGAATAATCAAGCATCAACAGAGTGTTCTCGAAAAGATCAAAGCGCAAACCGGCATTCACGCGATGTTTGGCCCTCTGATCAAGCTCTGTTTCACCGGCAGGTTCCGACCCCTGGTTCTCAAACTCCTGATATGCATAGGCAA
>JAUWOS010000111.1 GCA_030611985.1 Desulfobacterales bacterium
CTGCATATGCACGTTTTCAGGGCAACCAACATAGCAACACTATAGTTGATTACCCTGAAAACGCACATCTACAGCACCTGTAAAAGCTTACATGTTGGGAAACAGCCTTGTTTGCTACCAGTTCTCCTCGTGAACGGTTACAAAAAAGTCAAGATAAAAAGGTTCGAAAACCGTGTATCTATTTGTGAAGATGAGAAATAAAATCTTTAATTTTCCGGAGCAGCGGCTTTTTGATATAAACTTTCAAATAAAGATCCCCCGGCTTTCCACCGTCTTTTCCAGCTTCACCCATTTTGGCAAGTCTGATTTGCTGTCCTTCTCTGATTCTCGGTGGAATTTTGACAATCAGCTTTATGGACTTTTTCCTTAAAAAATATGCATACGGACCACCTTGTTGAGCTTTTAGCGGGTCCAGATGAATAATATCGTTGATGTCGGCTCCTTTTTCCGGTAATTCAACACCAGCAATTTTTTTTAAAGCATACTGGTATAGTTTTCCAAAGGGCCCTTGTAATGGAAATTGCATTTGATTATGTTTTTCGCTCCCTGAACCACTAGAAAAAACAAACCCACTGGCTGCAAACCCAGGTTTTTTAAATTCAAAGGTTCTGTACCCCTGACCATAAAATTCTCTGAATATTTCATCGTGACGCCTGAATCCAAATGTTTTGGCCATTTCTTCAAAAATTTGATTTATATCCGAACCGCTGAAGATATCCTGCTCAGAATAATTTTTTCTAAACCTGTTATGAGCAGAAGACCCGAATTGCTGTCTTAACATATCGTATTCACGTCTTTTTTCCGGGTTTGAGAGAACAGCATAAGCTTCGTTAATACGTTTCATTTTTTCAGCGCTTTCAGGACGCTCTTTGTTTCGATCCGGGTGGTATTTAAAGGCCAGCTTCCGGTAAGCTTCTTTAATTTGCTTTTGACCGGCATCCCTGCCTAAATTCAATATTTTATAATAATCCTTTTGTTCCATAATATTTTAATTATATGAGAAATTTCCTTTTTTTGACAAGATGTACAAGATAATCAGGATGTCAAATTATGTCAAAAAAAGTCAATCCGATTTTACTTTATCGGAAATCCAGTCCAGAAACATCCGGTTCCCGCCCGATACAGGCAAGCTTACGATACACGGACATTCATAGCTATGCATAGCTTTTACTTTTTCAATCACTTCGGAGACACGATCTTTAGTTGTTTTGGCAATCAGAATCGTTTCCTGATCGTCCTGAATCTTGCCATTCCACAAATATATGGAATTCATATTGTCGATAATGTTAACACCGGCAGCCAACCCGGATGTCACCAGAGCCTTGCCTATGGTTCTGGCTTCTAATTTATCGTTGGTGGTGATATAAATAAAATTTATTTCCATTTGCTTATCCTTTTGAGGAACGTGGACGAAATAATCTGGTAGAATTTGGGCGCCGATGCGAACTCTCATCTCAAATTCTTGATAAACTCACCTACAACACCGACGCCCTCTTTGTCTACAAGCCGGATCGTTTGCGATCCAATGACTGCAATATCTACTCTTCCCTTTAAAAAATCAATATCTGTTTTGTTTTTGACTCCAAAACCGAGCGCCAATGGCAAGTTAGTTGCTTTGCGGCATCGTGCAAGATATTCTTCTAATTGTTCAGAAAAATTTGTATCCACACCGGTTACACCTTTTCTGGCCACACAATAGATAAAGCCCTGCCCAAATGATGCAAGATATTTCATGCGTTCATCCGGACTAGTGGGAGAAAATATAAAGATCGGAGCAAGATTATATTTTTGCATTGCCTTAAGATAGTCTTCTCCTTCTTCCGGCGGCAGATCCGGAACAATAGCACCTTGCAAACCTCTTTCGGCCGTAGCGCCGACAAACCGGTCAACTCCATACTTAAAAAGTATATTGTAATAGCTCATAAAAAGAAATGGAATATCAAAGGTATGAGCAACGTTTTTGGCAAAATCGAGACACTTTTTCACGGTTGCCCCACCTGCCAGAGCCTTTTGATTTGCATGAAGAATTACCGGACCATCTGCAACGGGTTCGGAAAAAGGGATTTGCAGCTCCATCAAATCGACGCCGGCTTTGACCATTGCCTCAATTATACTGAAAGAGTCCTCAAATGTGGGGTATCCGAGGACGATATGGGTCATAAGCAGGATTTCTTTTTCTTTTAACCTTTTTCGCAGATAAGATTCAAGCATGATATTCCTCCGCTTTTTCTTTGATAAATTCCTGCCACCCCGGGTCGGCAAATGCATCAGCAATGGTAAAAATATCCTTGTCGCCTCTTCCGGACTGATTGATGAGAATAATGTCATCTCCTGACAAAGCCGGCGCTTCCTTGAATGCCCCGGCAAAGGCATGTGCCGACTCCAGAGCGGGAATTAACCCCTCTTTTTTGATTGTAAGCGACAGAGCATCTACAACCTCTTTGTCTGTTGCCGTCTCAAATCGGACACGACCGGTTTCCTTAAGATGCGCCAGAATAGGAGAAACTCCGACATAATCCAAACCTGCCGCAATACTATGAGTTTCTTTCATTTGTCCGTCATTGTCTTGAAGAAAATATGTCTTATATCCCTGAGCTACGCCGATGCTTGCATCTTCAGAAGAAAGTCTGGTAGCGTGTTGACCTGACGATAGTCCTTTGCCCGCCGCCTCGACACCGACTAGTTCGACGGGATCATCCAGAAAACTTTTGAATATACCCATAGCATTGGAGCCTCCTCCTACACAGGCATAAATACGGGTCGGCAGTTTACCCTCTTTTTTCAGAATTTGTTTACGCGCTTCTTTTCCGATGATTGATTGAAAATAAGAAACCATTTCCGGAAAAGGATGTGGTCCGCATGCAGTGCCCAACACATAGTGAGTCGTATCCATATTGGTTACCCAGTCGCGAAATGCTTCATTTATGGCGTCCTTTAGAATTCTGGTTCCTTCCTGCACAGGGACGACCTCGGCTCCCAACCGTTCCATCCAGAAAACATTCGGACGTTGTCGCCGCATATCAACTTCTCCCATATAAATTGTACACTTAAATCCAAATCTGGCTGCCATGGTGGCGGTTGCAACCCCATGCTGACCCGCTCCTGTTTCAGCAATGACTCTGGTTTTCCCCATCCGCTTTACCAGAAGTCCCTGCCCCATAACGTTGTTTGCCTTGTGAGCGCCGGTATGATTTAGATCTTCTCGCTTGATATAGATGCTCGCGCCGCCGAAGTGTTTGGTAAGGTTGGCTGCAAAGGTGATCGGCGTAGGTCTGCATGAATATGTAGACATAATATCAGTATAATTTTGCCAAAATTCCGGATCATTTTTTGCCTCTTGAAATGTTTCAACAAGCTCATCAAAAGTAGCAACGAGTATTTCAGGAAGATATGCGCCCCCAAATCCATCATAATAGCCCCGATCAATCATCTATATCTCCTCCTGTTACTGATTCATTCGACAGTAAGGGTTCGCATAAAATTTCCGTTTTTATGCGAACCCTAAAATTTCCGAATAAATAGCACTTTTTGCCTGCAAAAACCAGTAGTTTTTCTTAAAGCCATCAAATTCCAAATTTGATTAGGAACGTGGACGAATTAACTTCATCAAGTAGGCGCATAGATTTGAGATCGGACAAAGGCGATCTGAAGCTATAATACATAGTTGATGAAGTTATTTCGTCCACGTTCCTAATCAATATCAGAAAGCCCAGTATACCTGAAGACATCCATATGGAAATTTACGATAAGTTGGATGTAGTTTACAAACATTTGCCGGTAAGACGCAATCTTGCCTGATAGAAAAAAGTAAGGCGAGTGTGTAGTACCTGTATCTGTAACGTCTTGACAAAACTGTTCTTTTTTTTAAAGTGCGAAACTAAGACTAAGGAACGTGGACGAAATAACTTCGCCCCCGTTCCTTAGCTGATTTCGTTCTTTACTTTTAATCCAGTATTCGGGTTTACGATGATCATGTGCAATAGCAAGAATCCATAAGATATCTTCACGAATAATGTAGGCAATATAGCATGGAAATACGTTGAGATTAACACGACGGTAACCACCTCTACGAATCTGTGGAAAAGTGGAATTGCTTAAAATCCAATTGACATATTGGTCAACTTCGTCCTTCAATCTTAGTCCTAATCCAGCCAGTTGTTCTTCATAATATGCTATCGCATCATTCAATTCTTCAAATGCCTGTTGAAGGATTATTTTTTTCATGATGTAAAGCGCTTTTCAATTTTTTGCATTGCTTTATCGTAATCAAAACCTATTGCTGTTCCATCATCAACGGCACGAACCCTATCCGTGATTTCTTTTTCCCAAGCAGAATCAATATCATCGGAATCCAAAGATTGGTTATCAAGAAAAAGAATAAATCTGACTATTTCTAAACGTTCTCTCTTGGGTAATCCAATTAATTCTGTGGTTAAACTTTCAATAGTTCGTTGCATTTATTTTCAATTTCCTTTTTGTTTACAGGTTAAGGAGCTTATTCATTAAACAGCTAACGCCCGCTATAACCAGAGGACAGGGTAAACATGCTGTGGATAATGCTGATTAAAAATATCGGCCAACTTTTGTGATCTGAGATTGGTCAAATCCGGCCCAAATCTATGCGCCTGCTTGCGGGAGTTAATTCGTCCACATTCCTTACCAAATTTCGTCCATGTTTCTTACAAGGCGCTTATAATTCCGGCTATCTTTTCTATTCGCCGTGCCAGTTCTTCCTCTGTCCAGGAAAGCTTGATCAGCATTGATATTGTCCTGCTTATTATTTGATCAGATTGGGGAAGATCTATTTTTTTATAGTCTGGAGTCTGCTCAAACAGTTTAATTGGAAGCTTTGCTGCGGACTTTAGTTTTTTCAGATGATCCCACTGACGAACATAATGCCAGTTATTGTCATACCAGTAAAAACAGGAATCAACACCTGCCAGACCAAAATCTTTTGCTACCTTTCGAGCCACTGATTTATCAGGAAGGAAAAAAGAGAGAAATGTTGCTGAGTCTCCTTTTTCATCCAGTATTTTTCGAAAACTGATTTTTGTCGATCCTGTCTCCACAAGCGCTTCCTTAATGGCTTTTTTATGTGAACGCTGTTTTTCAAGAATGCTGTCGAGTTTCCTCAACTGGGCCAGACCCACCGCTGCATTCAGTTCGCTAATACGAAAGTTTGCGCCGAGAATAAGATGGCCTTCAAGACCTCTGTCGTTGCCTGTATGATCATGGCCATGGTCGGCGTAGGCACATGCTGTGGCGTAAAGATCTTTATTGTTGGTTACAACAGCGCCTCCTTCACCGCATGTAATTGTTTTGACAGGGTCAAATGAAAAACAACTCATCTGTCCGAATGTACCCAGGTATCTTCCGTCAAGACTAGCCCCTATTGCCTGACAGGCATCTTCTATCAGAACAAGACCCTTTTTATCACAAATATCTTTGATTTCATTGATACGCGCCATAGCCCCGCACATATGAACAGGCAATACAGCTTTTGTGCGAGGGGTAATAACTGCCTTGACGGCTTCAGGATCAAGACATAAAGTCTCATCTATTTCAGCAAAAACAGGCACACAACCGGCATTCAACACCGCCTCTATAGTTGCTATAAAGGTAAATGGAGGAACGATAACCTCGTCTCCTGCGCCGACTCCGCATGAAGCCAAAGCTATGCTAAGAGCTGAAGTGCCGCTGGAGCAGAGATAGCAATAATCCGCTCCAATACGTTTTGCCAGCTCAGCCTCAAATGTTTTTGCCTTCCAGTGACCCTTTCTCGCCTGATCAAAGCCATATCGGAATAGTGTCCCTGTATCAAGAACATCTTCTACTTCTTTCCGTTCCTCATTGCCAAATATTTCAAAACCCGGCATAATATATCTCCTTAGTTTTTCATAATATTTTCGATTTGTATTGTTATTTTACTCTATGGGAGCAAAAACCTTATAACCAATCACATCAACAATATGAGTTGTTCAGGAATGTGAACAAAACAAAGATATCAGACAATACAAACATAAAACAACTTAATTTCATAGAATATCGTCCTTTTTTCTAAAAATATTGTAACCATTCACGAGAGAACCAGTAGCACAACAAGGCTACTTCCCAACATGTAAGCTTTTGCAAGTGCTGCAGATGCGTTTTCTTAGGTAAGGGCTCGGTCAAAATGGCCGCCAACTTAAAGCGGGACACTTTACGCCATTTTGGCTCTATGGTAATTTCATAATCAAGCAAATTCTAAGGGGTTGCCAACTGATTGAATTTACAGGCTGTCCCGTCTTGCGTTGGTAGCCATCGAAAACACTGCATTAAAGAAGCGATTTATCTCCAAGAGTGAAATTTTGTGATCTACCGAATATTCAATAAAAAAGATTGAAAAATTCGGTCGAGTGTTTTATAAGTAAAAAGTTTGGATGAAAAATTGACCGGAAAATGAAATTTACGAGTGTGATGCCGTCCGGATTTGCCTGGACGGCATTTTTTTATGGATGAACAATAGAAAACGCCCATCTGGAAATGGTAGATTGCAATTCGGAGCAAAGCAGCAACGATTTTGTCACGCAGGCGTATCAATATTAATATGGTGACAAAAAACGGAATGCAGCTCCGGGCTGTAAGACGCCTTTTTCTTTATGGGTGCTATGGAGAAAAATGAATTTTGATACATTAGGACTTAGGGTAGAGCTGATTAATGCCATTACAGAGTTGGGGTTTCAAGCTCCGATGCCGATACAGGAAAAAGCCATACCAACGCTTCTCGCCGGAGAACAGGATTTTGTAGGACTGGCCGAGACCGGAACCGGAAAAACCGGCGCTTTTGGATTGCCGTTGATTCAACGCATCGATTTGGCGGTGCGGCGACCGCAAGGCGTGGTGATCTGTCCGACACGGGAACTATGTTTGCAGATCACAAATGATTTAAAACATTATTCGAAATATTTAAAGGGTATAGAAATTGTTGCGGTATATGGCGGGGCCAGTATTTCAAATCAGATACGGGAGCTTAAAAAGGGATCTCAGATTATCGTTGCAACCCCCGGGCGACTGCTGGATTTGATCCGGCGCAAAGCAGTCAAACTATCGAACATTTCCCATGTGATTCTGGATGAAGCCGATGAGATGCTGAATATGGGCTTTCAGGAAGATATCAATGCCATTCTGGACAAAATACCTGAAAATCGGAGAACATGGCTATTTTCTGCAACCATGCCGGCTTCTGTAGCTAAAATCGCCCAAAATTACCTGACTGATCCGCTGGAAGTGACCTTGGGGGGACGGAATCGAAGCCCTAAGGCTATTGTACACACCTGTTATGTGATCCGGGAAAAAGATCGATATACAGGATTGAAGCGAATCATTGATTTTACCTCCGATATGTTCGCACTGGTCTTTTGCCGAACCAGGCAGGAAACCCGGAATGTGGCGGAAGCATTATTTCATGACGGTTATTCGGCTGATGCGCTTCATGGCGAGTTGTCCCAAGCCCAGCGGAATCATGTCATGCAAAAATTCAGACAGAGAAATATACGTATTCTTGTTGCCACCGATGTGGCGGCAAGAGGCCTGGACGTGGATGACATCACCCATGTGATTCACTACAAACTGCCGGATGAATCCGAAATCTACACCCATCGTAGCGGTCGAACGGCACGTGCCGGAAAGTCCGGCGCCTCGCTTGTTTTGATTAATATCAAAGAAAAACATCGTGTCCACGAGGTGGCCAGACGCTGTAAAATCAGTTTTGATTTCGGAAAAATTCCTGATGGAAAGGCGATTTGTAAAAAACAGCTCTATGTACTGGTGGAAAAGATTACCCAAATGAAGGTCAATCCTGAAGAGATCGAAGCTTATCTGCCGGAAATTTACCAGGCATTGGCGCATTTTAGTAAAGAGGAACTGATTCAGCGTTTTGTCTCATCCGAGTTTAAACAATTCCTGGAGTACTATCGGGATGCCAACGACATCAACGTCAAAATCAGTTTGAATACCCGGAAAGAGGGTAAAACCACAAAAAGACAAAATGACCGCATCAAAGGGAAACAAGTACAGCGGGGAAAACAGATACAGCGGGGGAAACAAGTACAGCGGGGAAAAC
>JAUWOS010000166.1 GCA_030611985.1 Desulfobacterales bacterium
AGCAAAGTGATCAGGAGAAACTCATCGGTCCCGGCTATACCAAGTATATCTCTATCTATAAAATCGGTCGAAACCACGATCTGCTTTTCAAGGGTTTTTTCAAGAGCCGAGATTTTGTTTCTGAATTCCGCCGCGCGTTCAAATTCCAGCGCCTCAGCAGCGATTGACATTTTCTTTTTTATCCTGTTTATCAGCCCTGGTGTTTTTCCTTTTAAAAACTGCGTTACCTCTTTTACTATCTCATTGTAAGCGCTTTTATCAACATTCAGGCAGCATGGGGCAAGACATGCCTTTATCTGGAAGTTAAGACACGGGCGCGACCTGTTTTTAAACTCTTTTGTTTTACATTTGCGAAGTTTGAAGGTCTTATTGATTATATTAAGAGTTTGACGCACAGCTTTGGAAGAGGTAAATGGGCCAAAATAGATGGATCCGTTTTTATTAATTTTTCGAACTATGGACAGGCTGGGATACGATTGATTAATATCCAAACGCAGGGATGGATATCGCTTATCATCCTTTAAAATAACATTATACCTTGGCTTATATTGTTTGATCAGGGTCGATTCAAGGATCAGCGCCTCTTTTTCGGTCTTGGTTATTATTGTCTCAAAGGTTGAGATTTTATGAACCAGCGCCCTTGTTTTATTATCCTGCTGAGCGGGCCGCATAAAATATGAAGAAATACGCTTGTGAAGGTTTCCGGCTTTGCCCACGTAAATGACCTTTCCACGGGCGTTTTTCATTATGTAGACACCGGGTTTTGAAGAAACTACAGATAATTTTTTATCCAGACTTACTTCCATTATCCCTCTTGATTCTTCGAGACCTTTGCAAAACGCCCCCTTTCGTCCAATTCCGGCGTCAGGCTCAAATTTTGGCACGAAGTGACACGAAGTGAAGCATCAGCGCTAACCTTTAGCGCTATCCTCAAAATACTCAATGTATTCCTGCGGTTACACGAAGTGAAGCTTTAGCGCTCATATTTTCGCCTTCCTTGAACTTGAACAAAATTGAACATTTTTCAAAGGTCTCTCCTCCTGATAATATTGAATGTAATTTAATCTCTTTTGGTCTAATTCCCCGAAGCTTGCTTCGTTCCTGTCATTCCCGCGAAAGCGGGAATCCAGTTTTTCTGGATTCCGTGTCAAGTACGGAATGACAAAACATGTTATCCTTTGACACCACATAACATAAAAATATAAAAAATAATACCACGTTAGCCCTTTAAAAAATTCTCTTTGCAAGTTATAAGTTGACAAATTGTAGATTTAAGGTTGGAATAAATTATATGGATACCAGTGAAAATTATGTCCAAGAAGAAGCGGAATGGATTGAGGAGTCCGGGGAGATACCAGAGGTAGCCTTTTATGAAGCTGTTTCTTATCTTACTGAAGAGGAAGATGGGCCAAAGCTGACGCTTGCTCCATCAGATATTAAACTCTTAGAAGACGCAGTAATATATCGATACAAAAATATTATATTACGCGATCTTGACTACACCAACAGAAGTTCTCCTGTCTTTCGGGGAATGAAGAGGGCTATCATAAATTATGAAAGATTAATAAAATATCAAACACGGAAGGATAGAGCGGTTTCCGGCCAAAAAGAAGAAATCGGCCGGTCTCTTATAGAGTATATGGTTCGGGAATTCCAGGATATTTCAGAATGGAGGCTCTACAGAACAATCAACTGTGGGCGGGAAAAATTAGAGAAATTTGCAAAAGAACTTGGTGTCAATATTGCCCCGGAGTGTTTGGAAATCTGTTTTAAACTGGTTCCTTTATCATTTGATGAAGTGTACCTGGCAACACTCCTTGCTGAAAGAGATGATTATCCATACAAATCTCTCCACGATAGAGGAGATTATTTTGAGATTGTGATATCTAATGAAGATAAACAACAGCTTTCTATTTCTTTGAAGATATGCATGGATGAGAAAACAGACAAACAGGATATGAGGTTAAAGGCAGATGCAATTTATCGCTCTATCCCCAAATCAGCGGCGACATGGGATATTTCATAAACTTTGGAATCAGGAGAAGATGTTTTGATTAGCGGTTTCGGAAAATTCTGTGTTATACAAGAAAGAACGGAAAGGGAGAAATCCTCAAACAGGGCAGTTTTGAAGTCGGACAGGAGACGGGTAATGGTTTTCAAGTGTTCATCGCTATTGAGGGATAAGATCAATGGGAAAGGGCAGTGTCCTTAAAATCGGCCTTTGGAATCGATTAATAGAAAATTTCAAGCTACTATATGCTTTGATAAAGGATTATAGGAAGGGAGAATACCGAGACATTTCTATTTGGTCTATTTTGGTTTTTGTTTCAGGAATTCTTTACGTTATTAGTCCTATTGACATCATCCCTGATTATATTCCATTGATAGGCCAAATTGACGATGCTCTAATTTTGCTCCTTTGCATGTATTTTTTGGAAAAAGACCTCTATAAATACAAAGAATGGAAAAATAACCAAATCAAAAGAGGCGACTTATGATCAGGCGCAGGCATACTTAGATGAAGCAAAGGCTTGGTACGCCCGGGCAAAAGAGGAAGCCGGGCAAGAGGTCAGCCGGAAAATAGCTGCGTACCTTTCCAAAAAAAAAGTATTTGGATTTATTTTGGACAATAATGGCACACTATATGCTTCTAAAATAATAAACCGTTTGATCGCTTGAGAGTAATTTTATCATTCTGACACAAATTTATATTGGTTTCATGAAGAGGTTTACTGAATATTGTAAAGAATTTATAAACATAGGAATCAAGATTATAACGTTTACCCTTTCGATTCTTAATTATGATTTCCAGTCTTTATAATTTTTTACAAGTAACATTTAAATAAAAAGCATTTTTTGCCGATATACCAGTAAAGATTTTCCTACTTTTAGAATGAAGGCAAGCAAACTGTAAGAGACCTTTGAAAAATGCTCAATTTTGTTCAAGTTCAAGGAAGGCGAAAATATGAGCGCTAAAGCTTCACTTCGTGTAACCGCAGGAATACATTGAGTATTTCGAGGATAGCGCTAAAGGTTAGCGCTGATGCTTCACTTCGTGTCACTTCGTGCCAAAATTTGAGCCTGACGCAGTAATTGGGCAAAAAGGGGCATTTTGCAAAGGTCTCTGTAAGAAAGGATGCCGTAACATGAAAATAATACCGCATGAGATTTCAGGAATCGCCAATGATCAAAAAACTAACAATGTCGCAAAAACTACAGGGAATAAATTTGAGGACATTCTTCAACAAACGATTAACAACTCGTCGTCTTCCAAGGATCAGACCATGACACTGCCGCCGATTCAAAACATATCAAATATAAGATTTGATCCCATTTCCAACATTGACAAAACCCAAAGCATAGAAAGGGTGGAAAAATTTCTGGATGTTCTCGAAAATTACCAGAAGAAACTTGAAGATCCGTCTGTCAACTTAAAGGAGATGTATCCTCTTGTCACCGAGATGCAAAGTGAAACAGAAAATATGTTACCCCTTTTAAATTCACTGCCAGATGAAGATGGAATGAAGGATATCCTCAACAAAGCCCTCGTTACCTCCACTGTCGAGGCAATAAAGTTCAACAAGGGGGATTACATCTAAATATTTTACTGAATTCGATATCTATAATAATCACATACAACCCTTTAACATGTTATGAAACGCATATTTTCATGTATTATAACTCAAACTCTGCATCATAAAATTTTGTCTTAATCTTCTTTGACTTAAAGGCGCCAATTTCTTCCAGGAAGTCAAAATAATCTTCCAGATTTTGCTCTTTCACATAAACAAAATCGATCCTACCCAGACCTGATAAGGGATGCAAGTGATTGGAATATCCAGCCGCAAGCCCTTTCGGGCTTCTTTTGTATCAATGCATATCAGAATTGTAAAGAAGATGTTTTAAAAGAGCAGCTATCTTGACAAATATCGAACCTGTAGATATTTTGTCTCCTGGAACAAAACCGAATATAACCCAGCATCTTGTGAACAATATTTAAAAAAGTGAATTAATACCGGGAGACTATGAAAAAAGATACATTTATATCAAAAATTGCCAAAGAACAGAACATAAATGATAATCAGGTTCAGGCGGTAGTTTCCCTTCTTGCAGAAGGCTCGACAATTCCGTTTATCGCGCGTTACAGAAAAGAAGCAACAAGAAGTCTTGATGAAGTCGCTGTTATGGCTATCAGGGACAGGCTGAACCAGCTAAGGGAACTGAAAGAACGAAAAGGAACGATTCTCAAATCCCTTGAAAAACACGATCACCTGACGGATGAACTTCAAGAAAGGGTTCTTGCCGCGGAATCCATGGCCGCGCTTGAAGACATCTATCTCCCCTATAAGCCAAAACGGCGGACAAGAGCTGTTATGGCAAAGGAAAAAGGGCTGGAACCTCTCGCTATGATGATTTTTGAGCAGAAAGGAGCAAATCCCGATAAAGAGGCGGAATCTTTCATCGATCCTGAAAAGGAGGTTGAGTCGGTTGAAGATGCCCTTGCCGGGGCCAGAGACATCATTGCGGAAATAATAAATGAGAATGGTGCGGCCAGGGCCAAACTTAGAAACCTCTTTTTCACTAAAGCCACGGTTAAATGCCGGGTTGCCTCAGGCATGGAGGAAAAAGGAGCTAAATTCAGGGACTATTTTGACTGGGAGGAACCGGTTGCCGGTATTCCTTCTCACAGGATGCTGGCCATGAGACGGGGCGAAGGCGAAGACTTTCTGAACCTTGACATATTGCCTGATGAAGAGGAGGCAATAGTTATACTTGAAAATCTGTTTGTTAAAGGAGAGGCGGATGATTCCGCGCAAGTAAAGCCGGCTGTAAAGGATTGCTACAAACGTCTTCTTTCCCATTCCATGGAAACTGAAATCAGGCTCCATGCAAAAGAAAGGGCTGAGACCAAAGCGATAAAAGTATTCGCGGAAAACCTTCGCCAGCTCTTGCTTTCCCCGCCCCTGGGAGCAAAACGCGTCATGGGAATAGCCCCGGGATTCAGCACCGGGTGTAAAATTGTCTGTCTTGACCGGCAGGGGAAACTGCTTCATTATGATACTGTTTATCCCCATATGTCTGAAAAAAAGGCTCTTGCAGAAACCGAAAAGATAAAATCCCTGTGCGAACAGTTTGAGATTGAGGCCATCGCTGTGGGAAACGGTACAGCCAGCAGGGAAACAGAAGCCTT
>JAUWOS010000062.1 GCA_030611985.1 Desulfobacterales bacterium
TCTTCTTTCTTTTCTTCTTTCTTCTTCTCTTCTCCCTTCCTCTTCTTTCTTTTCTTCTTTCTACTAATCCTTCTTCAGATCATGGCAGGGAAGATGAAAAAATATTTAGAACAGTGTGGGACAGAAGAGTTCCAATCCCAATTCACAATCTTCTTAAATATGATGGAAGTCCCAAAAAAAAAGGTTCTTTCTCTTTGATCCTTCCTCCTTCCTCCTTCCTCCTTCCTCCCTTTCAACGCTTTCCTCAAAAATTGTCCTGTATAGGATTCTTTAATGTCTGCTATCTTTTCAGGCGTACCACATCCTATAATATTTCCACCATTATCCCCACCCTCAGGACCAAGATCAATAATATAATCGGCTGTCTTTATTACATCCATGTTGTGTTCAATTACAATAACGGTATTTCCAACTTCAACAAGCCTGTTTAACACGCCAAGAAGTTTCTTTATATCATCAATGTGGAGTCCTGTGGTCGGTTCATCAAGAATGTATACTGTTTTACCAGTACTTTTTTTGGCAAGTTCGCGCGCCAATTTAATCCGTTGGGCTTCACCGCCGGATAGCGTTGTAGCCGGCTGACCTATACGTATATATCCTATACCCACATCAACCAGCGTTTCTATCTTTGGCCTGATGTTTTTTATCTTTTCAAAGAATTTAAGCGACTGATTCACAGTCATATTGAGAATATCAACTATATTTTTTCCCTTATACTTGATTTCAAGGGTTTCACGGTTGTACCTTTTACCATTGCAAACATCACAGGTAACATAAACGTCCGGCAGAAAATGCATTTCGATTTTGATTATTCCATCGCCACTGCATGCCTCACATCTTCCTCCCTTAACATTGAAGCTGAAACGACCTGGTTTGTAGCCTCGCATACGGGCTTCGGCTGTTCTGGAAAACAGCTCCCTTATATCCGTAAAAACACCGGTATAGGTTCCGGGATTGGAGCGAGGAGTCTTTCCTATAGGAGACTGATTGATGTTGATTACCTTGTCTATATATTCTAGCCCGCTTATGCCGGTGTGAGTACCTGCTCGTCTTCGTGTGCGGTATAGCTTCTGCGAAAGCGCCCTGTACAAGGTCTCCAGAACAAGACTTGATTTTCCTGAGCCGGATACACCTGTTACGCACACAAAACAGCCAAGAGGAAATTTTGCATCTATATGTTTTAGATTGTTCTCCGAAGCTCCTTTGATGATAAGCTTCCTGCCGTGCCCTGAACGTCGTTTAGATGGAATTTCAATACGTTTTCGGCCCGAGAGATATTGACCTGTTAATGATTTTTCATCATTAAGAAGAGCTTCTGGTGTTCCGGAAAATACTACCTGCCCGCCGTTAACTCCGGCGCCAGGCCCCATATCAACAATATGATCGGCTGAAAGCATGGTCTCGTCATCATGTTCTACAACAAGTACAGTATTGCCAAGATCACGCATTTGCATGAGTGTTGAGAGCAGACGCTGATTATCCCTCTGATGCAAACCTATGCTGGGCTCATCCAGGACATAAAGAACACCAGTCAATTTCGAACCTATTTGCGTTGCAAGACGTATCCTCTGGCTTTCACCTGAAGAGAGCGTGGAAGCTGATCTGCCAAGCGTAAGATAGTCAAGTCCGACATTCTCAAGAAAGCCTAATCGCTCAATAATTTCTTTTAAAATTCTTTTTGCAATAATTTCTTCCTTGCCTTTTAATTTCAATCTTTTAAAAAAAGTATGAGCCTTTGCCACTGAAAGTGCTGTTATTTCGAATATGGAATACCCTCCTGCCTTTACAAATCTGCTCTCTTTGTTTAATCTTGCTCCACCACATTCCAGACAGAGGCGAAAGTTCATATAGCGCTTAATTTCCTCTCTGGACTGACTTGAATCTGTTTCCAGATAGCGTCGTTTTAAGTTCGGTATAAGACCTTCGAATGATTTTTTATAATTAAAACGACGATTATTACGTTCAAAGAAAAATTCAATTTGTTCATTTCCTGATCCATAGAGAAGAATGTTTTTAAAGTGATCCGGAAGATTCTTGTATGGCGTATAGATATCAACGCCATAGTGCATAGTCAGGGCTTCCAGAAATTCAATAAAATGCACGCTGCTTCTGTTGGCCCACAAATCAACTGCTCCTTCTCTTAAAGAAATATCATGATTGCTGATAATGAGATCAGGATCAAATTCAGTAGTTGAACCAAGACCATCACATTTCGGACAAGCTCCCTGTGGAGAATTAAACGAAAAATTTGTAGGTGTAAATTCAGGATAGCTTATGCCGCAAGTTGCACATGCCGCTTTTTCACTGAACAGAACAGGCTCAGCGCCTACAACATCTACTATGATAATACCATTTGAAAGTGAAAGGCCCAGTTCTAAAGAATCTGCAAGTCTGTTTTTAATCTTTTCCTTTATAACCAGACGGTCTATAATTACATCAATGCTATGCTTTTTATTTTTGTCAAGCTTTCCAGGTTTTTCAATCTCCAAAGTTTGTCCGTCAATACGAACTCTGGCAAAACCTTCTTTTTTAAGCTGCTTTAAAAGTTTTTCATGCGTTCCCTTCTTGTTTGCAACAAGTGGCGATAATATAATAATCCTGGTCCCTTCGGCCAGAGACATAACCTTGTCTATAATCTGATCAAGCGGTTGAGATGTAATAGGCTTTTTGCATTTATAGCAGTGAGGTATGCCGATTCTGGCAAAAAGAAGGCGTAAATAATCGTAAATTTCGGTTATTGTTCCAACGGTTGATCTTGGGTTGTGAGTAGTTGTCTTTTGTTCAATTGCAATTGCAGGCGAAAGGCCTTCGATCATATCAACATCCGGTTTTTCCATACGTTCCAGGAACTGACGCGCATATGTGGAAAGAGATTCTACGTACCTGCGTTGTCCTTCAGCGTAAAGAGTATCAAAAGCAAGTGTCGATTTGCCTGATCCGGACAAGCCGGTTATGACCACGAGTTTATTCCGAGGCAATTCAAGATTGATGTTCTTTAAGTTATGCTCTCTTGCGCCACGTATTATGATTTTATCAGCTTTCATCCGTTTATGCTACCTTTCCCTGCTCTAAAAGCCTGTATGCTCGTCCTGCATGATCTGCCGCCATATTTATTGCCGCAATAAGACTGCCGGGATCTGCTTTGCCTGTTCCGGCAATATCATAAGCTGTTCCATGGTCAACAGATGTCCTTATTATTGGAAGACCAAGCGTTGTATTTACACCATCGGTAAAATGTATCATTTTGAACGGAATCAGCCCCTGATCGTGATACATGCATACAACAACATCATAACGCCCATTTGCAGCATGATAAAATATAGTGTCGGCCGGAAAAGGCCCGAAAACGTTAAACCCTTCTTGCCTTGCATTATGGATAGCAGGCATAATAACATTTTCTTCCTCGTTTCCGAATAAGCCGCCCTCTCCTGCGTGAGGATTTAAGCCTGCAACTGCAATTTTGGGATTTTCAAATCCAAAACGCTCGCTTAGAGCACGACCGGTAATTCTAATGGTTTGAAGAATCTGTTTTTTTGAAAGGACAGCAGAAACACTTTTTAAAGGAATGTGAATAGTCACAAGAGTCACACGAAGTTTGCCGCCAGCAAGCATCATGACAAAATCAGATGTTTTTGTACGCTCGGCCAAAAGTTCAGTATGCCCGTTAAACTTACTGCCGGCTGCATGCATGGACATCTTGTTTACAGGGCAAGTCACAATCGCCGCTATCTTTCCGCAAATTGCCATGTCTGTTGCCGCTGTTATATAATTTACCATCGCTTTTCCTGTTTGAACTGTCGGTTTGCCCCATGATATTTTGTTCTGATCAAGCTCGGAAATGGATAGAATATCAACACATCCGCATTTATACATACCAGAATCAGGATCTTTAACGGTTTTGATATCAAGATTGCTCCCAATACATTTTTTTGCTGTTTCCAGACACCGAATATCTCCAATCACAAGAGGTTTGCATATCTTGTAAATTAAAGGGCTGCAAAGCGCTAAAAGGATGATTTCAGAGCCAATACCAACCGGATCTCCCATGGTAATTCCAACAACAGGACGATGGTTTTTCATAAATATAGCCTTTCACAAATAAAACTAGAGAACAACTTCACAAATTTTTTATACTACAGTGCGCACAAATTTTTTTCAAATAAATTCGGAGGAACGTGGACGAAATAACTTCAGCAAGCAGGCGCATAGATTTTGGGTCGGATGACTGAACTATTTTTTTGAAAATAGAAGATAATTGAAGAATTATTAAGATTCTGGAAGAAAACATTATTAGTGAAATTTTGATTATAACAGTTGATGTGCTTAAAATACTTAAGGAAAAGCTTTTATTTAAAAAACAGTGTATTTAAAAATGGTTGTCTGTTTATTGTTAGATTGTATCAATGAAAACACATGGATATAAATTGTTAATAACTTGTTTATAAGTGAAAAAAAAACTGGATTCATCAGGTTTGACACAAAAAAATCTATGGTTTAAACAAACAAATATTTCGCTCAATGACTTTTTGAATCATCAAAAGTAAATTCTATCGGATTTTCAAAGTTCTGTTATGCAGTGAAATTATTTATTGGAAATCTATAGAAACGCATTTTTTCACAATACTTTTTCTAAAAACACAAAGGTTGTTATGGAATCTATCTGGAACGAGATAAAATCTACAATTCAAAAACGTATTCCTGTTCACAGTTATAAAATGTGGATTGAACCCATAAGATTCAATAAAGCTGATGAGGACAACATTGTACTTTCCTGTCCAAATCTTTTTTCTAAAAAATGGACTATTGATCATTATGGGGCTTTAATCGAGTCTGAAGTAAACAGAGTTGCAGGGAAAGCATATAAACTTTCAATTAAGATTTTAGAAAAACAAAACAATTCAAAAAAACAGAAGCCGGATATGGATCCTCAATTAACTCTTCCCAATATAGGTATGCAGCCATATGGTAAACGCATGTTGCGAAGCGATTTTACCTTTGACAGGTTTGTTGTGGGTGACAACAATGATTTTGCATATTCAGCATGTCTTTCCCTTGCCTCACGAAAAAATACACAACAAAATTCTTTGTTTTTATTATCAAAAACAGGTTTGGGAAAAAGCCATCTTTCTCAGGCTATAGGTCATCACATCCTGTCTAAACAGGTCTCTGACCGTGTTTATTATATTACAGCCGAAGACTTCAGCAATGAAATGGTTTATGCCTTTCGACATGATTGCATTGATAAGTTCAAGAGAAAATACAGAAACCAATGCGATGCATTACTTCTTGAGGATATTCATTATCTGGCAGGTAAAGAGCGCACTCAAATTGAGCTTTCATCGATCCTTGATACCCTGCTTGAAGCAAATAAGAAAATAATTTTCTCCAGTTGCTGCCTTCCATCCGACATTCCTAAACTGAATAACGAATTAAGGTCACGGCTATCATGCGGTCTTGTTTCAAACATTGACCCTCCGAACTTCAGGACAAGGGTCAGAATATTGCAAAAAAAATCAATAAATAACGGATATGATATTCCGGAAGACGTAATACATTATTTAGCCGGTGAACTTACGGAAGATATAAGACAGCTTGAAAGCGGACTTATTGGAGTTGCGGCAAAATCATCTCTTTTAGGAGTGCCTATTGACCTTGACCTTGCTGAAAGCGTAGCCAAAAATATAGCTCAGCAACGAAAAAATATCACAATAGATGCCATCAAGAAGCTTATATGCAAACAATACAATATTTCCATAAATGAAATTGTTTCACGTTCCCGCAAACAACATATTGTCCGACCAAGACAGATAGCAATGTATCTGTCACGCAGGTATACGGATTCACCCTTGCAGGCAATAGGAAAAAGCTTCAACAGATACCATGCCACAGCCCTTCATTCCATTGGCGCTGTTGAACGCTCATTAAAAGAAAATGCTCCTGTGCGAAAGCAGGTGGAATTTCTTTGCAAGAATCTGGAGTCAGGCAAATTTTAATGACGTAAGCGTTCACAGGCACTGCATATGCACGTTTTCAGGGCAACCAACATAGCAAATCATATAGTTGATTGTCTAAGAAAACGCACATCTACAGCACCTGTAAAAGCTTACATGCTGGGAAGTAGCCTTGTTGTGCTACCGATTCTCCCGTGAACGGTTACTTAATGACTTTACGTCCCATAGTTAACACAACTTTCAGAAAGCTTCAGAATATAGTCGGCGATTCCAATTGCAGCAGGGCAAAAGAGGATCTTGCATGCTATGCGTATGATGCAACCGCTCGAACTTATATGCCGGATGCTGTGCTATTCCCAAAGAATACCGAAGAAGTTTCCGGCATACTAAATCTTGCCGATAAGTATGGTTTTTTTGTTATTCCCCGCGGTTCCGGTTCCGGAATGACAGGAGGTTCCCTTGCTGTCAAAGGAGGAGCGGTTATTGTAATGACCCGCTTCAATCGCATTCTTAAAATTGACAAAGAAAATCTTGTTGCTCATGTTCAGGCCGGTGTTGTAACCGGGCACTTGCATAAGGCCGTTGAAAAGGTGGGTCTTTTTTATCCACCGGATCCTTCAAGCTCCGAATTTTCCACTATAGGCGGAAACCTGGCAGAATGCGCAGGTGGGCCACGCGCAGTTAAATATGGCGTTACCAGAGATTATGTGCTTGGACTTGAAGCTGTTCTTCCAACCGGAGAAATTATAAATACCGGTGTGCAAACCGCCAAGGGAGTGGTAGGGTATGATATGACCCGACTTCTTATAGGATCCGAAGGGACCCTTGGAATAATCACCAGTACGATACTTCGACTTTTACCCCTTCCCGAGACAGTTAAAACCATGATGGTTATTTTTGACAAGATGGAGATAGCGGCAGAAATGGTCTCGGAAATTATAAGGCGCCACATAATACCTCGAACCATAGAATATATGGATAATGCTTCAATAAGGTGTGCTGAAAGCTATCTTAAAACAGGCTTGCCGATTGAAGCGGAAGCTTTACTTATAATAGAGGTTGACGGAAAAAAGAAAGAAGCGGATATTGCTATAAAAGAATTAAAATCTCTTTGCATGTCTCATGGCGCAACACGTGTTGAAACGGCTAAAACTAAAGAAGAAGCGGCAAATCTTTGGAAAGTGCGCAAAGCAATTTCGCCTGCTCTCTTTCAGTATGGTCCGGATAAAATCAATGAGGATATTGTAGTTCCAAGAAACAGAATACCTGATATGGTTAGAAAGATAAATGCATTAAGAGCAAAAACAGGGCTTACCATGGCCAGTTTCGGTCATGCCGGTGACGGAAATATCCATTTTAATATAATGCTCGACAAAAAGAATAAAGAGGATTTGAAAAAAGCAGATGCTGCAGTTGAGACTCTTTTTGACTATACACTTGAACTTGAAGGAACAATTTCCGGTGAGCATGGAGTCGGCATAACCAAAGCTCCTTATATAGCAAAAGAGATCGGCCCCGTTGAACTTGCTTTGATGAAAAAAATAAAGAAGGTTTTTGATCCAAAAGGTATATTAAATCCCTGCAAGATTTTTCCCTGAAAGCACTTTGTACAGGCGAACTCTTTTTCACTCATTCCTGTGCTCTGCCACGAAATGCTTTGCTGAGGCTTTGCCTCATATAAATACAGCCACTTTATGAGGCAAAACCTCAAGAGATGCATTCCCAGGCAGAGCCTGGGAGCGAGTAACAGTTTTATCCAAAAGCTAACCGCTAACCGTACAATTCATCCACGTTCCTTAATGCATATTAACGTGCATATCTTCAAAAGATACTATATCTTCCATAATCTCCATGCGAAGATTTTGATCTTGTTCTATTGCGCAGCGCAATCTTAATGCACAGAGCTTTTTACAGATTGGATCATCCATACTAAAATTACCCAAACATCCTAAATGATCATAAAAAGAAATTTTATCAATCGACTCTTTTTTCATATTCTATCCTATCTTAACCTATTCTATCTTAACCTATTCTATCCTAATTTCAATAATGAAAGCATCTTATGGTGAATTTTTCCGTTAGTTGCCAGAATTTCCTTTTTGTCAATAGTATACGGTTTGTTCGAAAAATCTGTTATGATTCCTCCTGCTTCACTTGCAATCAGCGCACCGGCTGCCGTATCCCATGGTTTTAAGTTTTGTTCCCAGAATCCATCAAATCGTCCACACGCCACAAAACAAAGATCGAGCGCTGCAGAGCCGAGCCTTCTCACACCCTGAGAGGCTTTCAGACAATGAGAAAAGCGGGTCAACAAAGGATCGAGCATCTTGTTAAAATCATATGGAAAACCTGTTACCAGCAAGCTTTCTGAAATCACTTTTGAGTCCGAAACTTTTACGGGCCGTCCATTTAACATAGCCCCTTTCCCTGCAACTGCTGTAAAAAGCTCTTCTGTTACCGGATTCAATACAATGCCGAGCACTATATTTCCGTTTAATGCAAAAGCTATTGAAACGGAGAAAAGGCCAAGATTATGAGCAAAGTTTGTTGTGCCGTCAAGCGGATCGATAATCCATTTATAGTCGGCGTCTCCGTTATTTAAACCACTCTCCTCAGCCAGAATTGCATGATCTGGAAATCTGTTCCTGATAGTCTCAATTATTATCTTTTCCGACCCTGTATCAGCTTCTGTGACAAGATCAATAGCGCCTTTTTTGTTAATTACAGATATCCTGCCGAAACTGGACAGAAGTAAACTTCCGGCTTTATAAGCAGCAGAAATACCTACTCTTTTTACAAGTTCAAGATCCATAAACTTAGCACACCTCCCACGTTCCATAGCCAAAAACTCAAAACCGCGCCTGAACATAGGTTTCCGTTCAGGCGCTATCTGCCTGTCATAGTCTCTATCTTCTCAATGAGTGGCTCTAAAGTTGATCTCTTTTTAGCTGAAATGGCCACCGCATCATAAGTTCTGCTCAGTCTATTAACGGTCTCTTTGTCAACCAGATCCTGTTTATTCATAACTCGAATTGTTGGAATTTTGTGCAGATTAAGGTTTTCAAGTATTTTTTCAACAGACTCAATCTGATCTTCAAAACGAGGATTGCCGATATCAATCACATGGAGCAGAAGGTTTGCGCTTTCAAGTTCTTCAAAAGTTGCATGAAAAGCAGCCATAAGTTCTTTGGGAAGGCTTTTTATGAAACCCACTGTATCCGTAACAATAACTTTTGTGCCTTTGGGAAGATTAAGGCTTCTGCTTGCAGGATCTAATGTTGCAAAAAGTCGATTTTCAGCCCTGACATTGCTTTTTGTAAGAGCATTAAGAAGAGTCGATTTTCCAGCATTAGTATACCCTATTATGGAAACAACAGGAAGTCCTTTTTTGCTCCGTTTTGCTTTTTGCTGCTTCCTTTGCTTTTTTACAAGCAATACACCCTTTTCCAACCGTGCAATGCGGTCGCGTACACGCCTCCGGTTTATCTCCAGCTTTGTTTCACCTGGTCCGCGTCCTCCAATGCCACCGGTTAAGCGCGACATGGCAGTATTTTTTGTAATAAGACGAGGCAGCAGATACTTTAGCTGGGCGAGTTCAACCTGAAGCTTACCTTCCTTTGTTTGTGCGCGTTGAGCAAAGATATCAAGAATCAATTGTGTTCTGTCAATGACCTTCAGATCTATTTGATCTGTAATAGAGCGTATCTGAGATGGGTTCAATTCCTGATCAAATATGATAATGGTCGCTCCTTTCCAGAGAGCCGACATGGTCAGATCCTGGAGTTTCCCGCGGCCTGTAAGGAGCCTGGAATCAACCTTTTTGCGTTGCTGCAGCACAGTTTCCACCACATCTATATTGCCGGATGCGGCGAGTTCTTTGAGTTCCGAAAGCGAGTCTTCAGCTATATGCCTGGAAGCTTTTGTTACACTGAAAAGAAGAGCTCTTTCTTTTCCTGAAACTGCATCATGCAAAAACCTTGTCTGGGCAAGTTCGGTTTCAATAGCCTGGATAAGCTCAAGACATCCGATATCCAATTGATTGGAATTCAGGGGTGGAAGTATTCGATATGGTTTTCCATCCCGACTTTCAGGCAGGAGATGAGCCACATGAATCTGATGCGGCAGACCGTCTTTATTTATCGTGATCGCAGCCATGATATCGAGCCTCAAAAGCGCAAGATCAGCAAGATCGTCTTCCGTCAGGGGTTCGTTTTTCAAATGGGTATGAACACACCTTAGCCCTTTTAGACGACCGGAAGCTGCACAACCGGAAACCGCTCGATATTCACTCGTATCAGGTATAATAATCTTTTGATAGTCTCCTGCAATCACGCAAACTATCTTACCCATACGATCTATAAGAAGACCTGTTTGACGACGTATTTCAAAAGTTAGCCTGCTTAAATCACGAGCAAGCTCAAAAGTAATAATAAATTTGTCAGGAATACGACGACGGTACAGATTTTCAAGTCTGCGGATCTGATTTGCTTTAAGTCCGCAGGTATTTCCGAAAAGCTTTTTCATTAAATCATCTCATATCATATCATATCATATCATCTCATATCATCTCATCGCTATTTTCTGACGCAGGATTTTCAAAGCGAGTATAAGCATTTAAAAATGTTAAAGGCACCCATCCTACAGGTCCGTTTCTATGCTTGGAAACTATTAATTCCGCTTTGCCTTTATTCGGATTGTTTTCATCTTTGTTGTATACTTCGTCTCTGTAAATAAATGCAACCAGATCAGCATCCTGTTCAAGAGCGCCTGATTCTCTCAAATCCGAAAGCAGCGGGCGTTTATCGCTCCGCTCTTCCAATTTTCTGTTTAACTGAGATAGAGCTACAACCGGAAGATCAAGTTCTTTGGCCAGAGATTTCAAAGCTCTTGATATTTCCGATATCTCAAGATCTCTACGCTCTGCCGAAGCTCTACCCTTCATGAGCTGCAGATAGTCAATAATAATAAGACCAAGATCTTTGTTCATTTTCAGTCTGCGCGCTTTTGCCCTTATTGACATAGCCGAAATGTCGGATAAATCATCTATGTAGATCGGCGCTTCAGATAGGACTGAAGCAGCATTAGTCAAGCTATTCCAGTCATCGCCACTGAAAAACCCACCCCTTAAACGAGATGAATTAATTCTTGCTTCAGCGCAGAGCATACGCATTGACAACTGTTCTTTTGACATTTCAAGAGAGAATATAGCAACAGGGATATTTGCATTGACTGCTGCATTCCTGGCAATATTAAGGGCTAAAGCAGTTTTCCCCATACTTGGACGTGCGGCGATGATTACAAGATCTGATTTTTGTAATCCTGATGTCAGATTGTCAAAACGCGTAAAGCCGGTAGGAACACCTGATATAAGCGATTTGTCTCCTTCACGCTCTTCAAGTGTTTTAATGTTACTTTCAATTAGTTTGTCAATAGAATAAAATGCCGGTTTGGTTTTGCTTTCTGCTATTTCAAAAATAGAACTTTCAGCAAAGTCAATTACATCCTCAACATTACCCCGATCCTCAAAACATAGCTTAACAATTGCGTTTGACTTTTCAATAAGTTTTCTTAAACATGCCTTATTGTGGATTATTTCAGCATAATGTTGTGAATTTACAGCAAGCGGAACAGTATCTACAAGCGCTGCCAGATATGCAACACCTCCGATCTCTTCCAGCCTGTTTTGTTCTCTGAGAATATTGGTAAGAGTTACAAGGTCTACCGGCTCGCTTTTTGAAAAGAGTTTAGTTATAGAGGAAAAAATTTTTTGATGAGCGGGTTTATAGAAATCCTCAGGAGAGAGAATCCCGATAATATCAAGCAGTGTATCATTGTCTATCAAAATTGTGCTGAGTATGGATTCTTCAGCCTCAAGACTCTGCGGAGGAAGTTTATAAAGAGAAGGATCTTTTTCGATTTGCAACTAATTACCTGCTATTGGGTTAAGGAACATGGACGAATTAATGTAAGCGTTCACAGGCACTGCATATGCACGTTTTCAAGGCAACCAACATAGCAACAACTATAGTTGATTGCCCTGAAAATGCACATCTACAGTACCTGTAAAAGCTTACATGTTGGGAAACAGCCTTGTTTGCTACCAGTTCTCCCCGTGAACGATTACTTTGCCCCAAGCTCAAATCCGATCTCAAATTCCAAAAATATTGAAATAGCTCGCTATTTCTTCAACTTTTGTGATCTGAGACCAGATTTGAGATTGGGCAAATCTAACCAAAATCTATGCGTCTACTTGCGGAAGTTAATTCGTTCGCGTTCCTTATTTTTGTACAAACCCTTATTTAAACCCG
>JAUWOS010000090.1 GCA_030611985.1 Desulfobacterales bacterium
ATGAAAATCTTCATGGGTCAGGGTTCCATACCAGGCTGAAAGATCTGTCCTGGACACTAAATGGCAATTATTTGTTTTAAAGGCGCTGGTCGTTTTCTATCATAAACCTTTCCTAATGGGGACGTAAGTGCAGAATGTGCATTACCAATGCAAGCTCTGCACGAATGTCCCCCCATTTTTTTGATTGACATAAGTACTATAGAATGTCCCGCAATCAAGGTATATCCCGAAACCCCGGAACCTATATGTCAACAACTAATCACTAAGCAAGATGTGACCCCAGCCCCTATGCAAGATGTGACCCCAGCCCCAGATTCCTGATTGACATAGCAATGGTTTTTCCATATTGTTCGAGA
This sequence comes from Desulfobacterales bacterium, assembly GCA_030611985.1. GTDB lineage: Bacteria > Desulfobacterota > Desulfobacteria > Desulfobacterales > ETH-SRB1 > DAOVDN01. The sequence continues at coordinate 357 of JAUWOS010000090.1, forward strand.
TAGATTCTGGCATGCAAAGAAATCGCAAGTCTTAAGAGGAAGGGGGATCACTGAAATGAGCAAGCCGGTTATGATTGACCAAGAGACGCAACGGCTCGCTTCAATTTTCGATGCCATGGAGGCGAGCGCCTACATCATTAGCGATGATTATATACTTGAATTCATGAACAAAACCGCGGTGGCTACTTTTGGCGAGGGTGTCGGCAAAAAATGCTATGAAGTGATTGCCAATGGCGAACACATCTGCTCCTGGTGCCGCGCCAAAGAGGTGTTGGAGGGTGAAGCTTTGCGCTGGGAGCACTCGTTTGTTCATCTCAACAAAACCTTTGAGGCGTATGAACTGCCACTGGAAAATCCCAATGGTAGCGTGTCACACATGTGCATCTATCGGGACATCACCCAGCGCAAGGAACGTGAAAAAAGGATGGAGCAGAATCTTAAGAAAGCCCAGGCTTTTCAAAATAACCTTATCCAAAGCTCCATTGATGCCATCATCGCAGCTGATAGGGATGGCAACATCATCATTTTCAATGAGAGCGCTAGAAGAATTTATGGCTACACCCGGAAGGAGGCCTTCTCCAGCATCCACGTCACCCAACTCTACCCTGAAGAAGGCGACGCTAAAAAGATCAAAAAAATGATCTACGCGCCTGAGTACGGTGGTCCCGGCCGTTTGATCAATTATAAATTGGATGTTCTTGCAAAGGATGGTCAGCGAGTTCCCATCATGCTTTCGGCCGCACTACTCCACGATAATGAGCGAGAAGTAGGCACGGTGGGCTTCTTCAAAGATATGCGCGAGGTCAAGCGGTTGGAAGATGAGCTCACCAAACGCTTTGAGTTTGAGCACAATCTCATTCAGAGCTCCATCGATGCCATTATTGCTTCGGATAAAAATGGGACCATCATCATCTTTAATCAGAGAGCTGAGAACCTGCTGGGCTATGCCGAAGCTGAGGTGGTGGGGAAGTTGTCCTTCAAAAATCTTTTTCCGAAAGAAGCGGCGGTGGAAGAGCTCAGAGAAGCATTACTATCGGAAGAACACGGGGGACAAAATCGGCTTTTTCTCTATGAGACAAACCTTAAAAGCAAAGTCGGCAACAAGATCCCGGTCCAGCTTTCGGCTATGGTCATGTTTAATGAAGGCGAAGAGATCGGAATGGTGGGGTTTTTCAGAGATCTAAGAGAGATCAGAAAACTAGAACAACAGTTTGCCGATCAAACCCGGGTGCTTCACGAGCACAAAATGATCTCCTTAGGAAGGCTCTCTGCCAGCATTGTCCATGAGCTCAACAACCCCCTGGCCGGTATTTTGAACTATCTGCGCCTCATGCTCAAGATTTCAAATCGGGGCGCATTGGACCAAAAAAGACTAGAAAAGTTTCAAAAATATCTCACCTTTTCCGAAAGTGAGACCAGCCGATGCTCCAAGATCGTATCCAATCTGCTGACCTTCTCACGCAAATCCAAACTGGAAATCAGCGAGGTGAATATTGCAGAGCTATTGGGAAAATGCATCATGCTCAGCCAGCATAAACTCATGCTTCAGAATATCGAGATCAAAACAGACCTGGCACCGAATATTCCCATTGTTTGGGGAGATTTCAATCAAATTCAGCAATGTGTTATCAATCTCATCTTCAATGCCATTGACGCCATGCCCGATGGGGGTACCCTTACAATCGGAAGCTCTTTTAACTACAACAAGGGGATGGTGGAAATAAAGGTAGCAGATACAGGATCTGGCATTTCAAAAGAAGATCTTCAGCAGATTTTCGATCCCTTTTTCTCCACCAAGGCAGAGGGAAAGGGACTCGGCCTTGGGCTCTCAACGGTTTATGGCCTTATCGACCGGCATAAGGGAAAGATTAATGTCGACAGCGAGCTTATGAAAGGCACCGTTTTTACGATTATCCTTCCGGTGGCTAAAAAGGATGATGAAGTAACTTCTTAATAAGTTCGAGTTAGCGGACCCAGCCTCAGGTGATAAGTTACAACAAGAACTTAATGAGAAGTTACAAGAGTCCGGGACGTTCCGAGAGCGCCGGTTAAAACCGGAAAGGCGTTGTGAATAAGGAGGAATGGGGGTCACCCATTATATTTCATTCTATCTTTCTGGAATGTTAATTTAAAAATACATCCTTTGTGCTTGACAAGGGGAATATAGAATGTCCCACAACCCCTAAGCAAGCCCTGACCCCACTGATTATTTTCACTTTCCGTTCTTAAAGCATCAAATTCTCTTGATTATGGCTATAAAGATGGCTATAATAAATAAAAATACAAAATGGCAAGGAGGTGGTAATCATGCAAAAGCAATTTTCTATAGCTGAAGCAAAAAACAGATTGCCCTCCATTATTCATTATGTCGAAAAGGGGCCATATATTAAATTGACCAGGCGGGGAAAACCAGTTGCAGTATTACTGTCGATTCAAGCATATGAACGGCTTAGTCGCAAATATACAGGATTTTGGAATGCTGTTTCAAAATTTCGGAGAAAGATTGATGATGAAGGAATTGAAATTTCTGATAGGGATTTCAGAGGGCTTCGAGATCTTTCTGCCGGAAGAGAAGTTGAGTTGAAGTGATGAAATATCTTCTTGATACAAACGTGCTTTCAGAGGCCGTAAAAACAACCCCGGATAAATCAGTCATGAAGATGCTTGAAAGACACCAGCACGAAATAGTCACTGCTGCGCCGGTTTGGCATGAGCTTCAATTTGGTTGTCAGCGGCTTCCACGATCCCGTAAACGCGAAGTTATCGCTTTATTCCTTAACGACATTGTCAGACGCACGATGCTTATTCTTCCTTATGACGACAGGGCGGCAGAGTGGCACGCAAGAGAGCGTGCCAGGTTATCGTCGAAAGGAGCAACTCCGTCATTTGTTGATGGACAGATTGCAGCAATAGCAAGCGTGAATGATCTGATTCTCGTAACACGGAACATTGACGATTTCAAACCGTTCTTAAGGTTGAAGATTAAAAACTGGCATAAGGCATGAACTATATAAATATCGTTTTTCTCTTGAGTATTGAGCCCCCAACAAATCCAAATAAAATATATATCTGCGATATCCGCAATAAAGCAAAAATAAAATTAAAAACCCCATAAATACGAACTTTTGTTGAAGATATTTTTCAATAGATTCTTTTATATTTCGAAAAATGACATTCATGCACCCTGCTTAACATTTTGACGCGGTATAATGATGATTCATAAAACGGAACAATATTAAACTGATCCTTGACACGAGTTTAATATCAAGCTCGGTGTTGAAGATTTGCCTGCTGTAAAATGGAAGTTAATTAATATTAAAAGCATTGATAAAAAGAAGCATAAAAAGGCACTTGAAAAATTGAGGGATTACCTTGAATAATAATCCCGACTCACTTTCTCTGCACATTCTGCACGAATGTCCCCCCTTCCGTCCCCCATTCCGGGCGGCCAATAAAGGCCAAAAACTGATCGTCGATCAATTCTTGTCCCTAAAAGGATAGAAACGCCTAATTTCAACCCCGTCCCTTATGTTGTGTGTTTTCCTATCTTATTGAAATTGTATGATTATATCGTCATTCCGGCTTTTTAGTGATATGCGGTATATATTCAGGTAGTTATTCATTTTTCAGCCGTTTTTATAATTTCACTGGCAACATAATAAATATCAGGTATGCGCACTTCTCATCACCCGGCATCGACTTGTTTTTCCCTTTAAAGACTATCGAGCCAATTTAGAGTTTTCTCTTTATTCTTCCAACCAATCAACTCGTTTATCTTTGTATCGTTGTTTAAATTTGATTGAGTATACTCTATAAACCGCTTTTGAACATTTCTTCTTTTCGGTAAATCAAGATGCAGATAAACCATAGTCGATCCAAGTTTCTCATGACCTAAATGGTTTTTTATCTCTGTTAATGATGCCCCTGACATCAACATGTTAACAGCACAAGAGTGTCTGAAGCTGTGCACCGGGTTGATAAATTTCAGTTTTTTTTCTGGAAGAGTCTTAGTCAAATACTTTTTGCATATTCGATAAATGCCGTGTCGCGTTAACGATTCTTTACGCTGGTTAATAAACAGGCTGTCTTCATATAATGGTTTTGGAAGCGGACGATAATTCTTGATGTATTGTTCAACAAGCGCTGCTGTTTTAGGCCAGAGTTGCACCCGCCGATACCGGTTGCCTTTCCCCAAAATCGCAAGCATTCTTTTTTTCGGGTCAAAATAGTCAATTTTTAACGTCGCAACTTCACTGGCCCGGCCTCCTGAGTCATAAAGAAGATGCATAAGCGTATAATCGCGGAAGCCATCTTTTATTTTCAGATCAACTGAGCCAAAGACTTTGAGAACTTCATCATGTGTCAAAAAGCCGATTAAAGGCTTCTGCCATCGCTTTTGAGGAATATTAAGGAGCATTTCTGCGATTTGGCGATATTCCGGATAGATTAATCGGATCATCTTTGCCAAAGATTTAAGGGCGGCTAAACGGCTGTTTCTGGTTCTTGCGCAATTTTTTCTCTGTTCTTCAAGATGATTTAGAAAGTCAAATATTAAATCGGGTGTGAGATGTTCGACTTGTATATCTTTGACTGCCTGCTTTTGACAGGCCGCTGCAAACTTTAAAAACAAAGTAAAAGACTGACGATAAGAGTTGATGGTTTCATCACTTGTCCCTTTTATCCTTGGAAGATACTGATCAAAAAATTGATGAAGACAGGTTGAAAGTTTCATATCTCTTCTTGCCGGCTTATTGCAAAATCGACTAATCCCTGCCGGTGCCCGGCATCGACAACTTTAAGATAAACAGCAGTATATCGATATTTGCTGTGTCCCAAATATACTGCCAGTATCGGTAATGCATTCTGAGGCGATTTGCCCTGTTGTTTGATTCTTTGCAGAGTATTTATGGCAAAAGAGTGCCTTAAACTATGTGGTGTGGGATTTCCAAACGTTGTATTGGCGATGACTCGCCTGGGCTGATCAATACCGATATCTTTAACTGCCCTGCCAAATGCCTTGTAAATCCTATTGGTTGATAATGTGTGGCCGTTTTGTCCGGGCAAAAGATATGGAGTTTGATCCTGGATAAATGCTTTTCGTACAGTTAGATAATTGTTCATTTCACTGATGACTGCCTTAGGAACCGCTATTAATCGATCTTTGGCAAACTTGGTCTTTTCAATATAAATAGTTCCCTCGTTGTTGTGATAGTGATCAGGCTTAAGCCGTAAGGGCTCGCTGATTCTCATGCCACACCTGGCAAGCAGCAATATGACCATGTAGACGGAATAATCCTTAAAAAAGTGGATTGGATCTTTTCGGATGGCGCTCCGGACAGTAGAAAGCAGTTTATCAATTTGATCCGGTGAGAATACAAATGGGATAAAGGCATTCGGCGTATACGAACAAATATCAATCACAGGGTTTTCATCTATGATTTGCCGACGAACAAGGTAATTAAAAAATCCGCGAACTGCCAATAAAATCGCATTGAATGTTCGCTGTTTTTCTTTGAGACTTTCTTTAAAATCAAGGAAAAAGGGAGGTCTCAGGTCATCCTGCCCTGCTTCTTTATCACATACGTATTGATCAAAGCCTCGAAGCTGACCTCTCAGGTTACTTTCTGTATAGCCAAGAGATAGGCGATAAGAGATATATTCTTCCATCTGTCGGGCCAGGTAACTTTTAAAGTGTTTCATCAAACAGCTCCTTTAACATTAACTTTGTGTGGATATGAATATAACGCTTTGTGGACTGAACGTTGTCATGGCCCATCATCTGTTTGACTTCAAAAATGGATGCGCCGCTTTCCAGCAAATTTTGAGCGTATGTATGTCTGAGCCAGTAGGCTGATGCCGAAGGATTGATCTTTTGTATAGCAACCGTGATCTCATGACCGACTGTTGCCGCACTGACTGGTTTTACTGGAGCACGAAAGGTTAAAAACAGCGCACGGTAATCACTTTCAGGCCTGCATCCCACAATATATGCGGCAATAGCCTTGATTGTAATCTCTGGCAAAGGAAGCTTGATAGGATTGGCGCTTTTTCGATCGAAAAGACTTATTTCACCCTGAACAAATGAGATATCATCCAGCCGGATCAGACCGATCTCTTTGGGGCGAAGGCCCAGCGTATATCCCAAATGAACCATGGCTGAAGTTCGAAGCTCTTTGCAACTGTCTGTGGACAGACCTGCAAACAGCGCTTTTACTTCATTGGATCGTAAAAACTTCGGGGGCTGGGCTTGCGCAAACATTGGGGCGCCGACAATCAAAGCGGCTAAATCTCTTTTTAGAATCTTCCGGTGAAAATACAGATATTTTAAAAAACCACGCAGATAAGAACGGCTGTGTCGATCCGCCGGAGGCGGACCGGCATAAAATTCAGATAAAAAGCCATCTATCTATTCAACCTTTACAGCGGCAAGATCAATGTCTTGTTTTGTCAGGTAATCATTGAGCGCGCATAGAATGTTTCTGGTTTGAACAAGTGACGAACAACGAACCTGCCTGATTTTTTCATAATAAATCAGATAATCTTCATAGATATCAGGCAACCGAACACGTGGTTTTTTTATCGGATCAGATATCAATTTTTGTCTAAATAGATACCGGCTAAAGCTTCGTACAACATTCGCAGCAAAGTATAAGTTGTAATGTTTATCAAAGCTATTCAATGTGTCATAAATAAACACCTCTTCCCATGAGATGTTTCGATTGGTTATAAAGTTTTGAAAATGATTTAAAAGACGCTCATGGCGCATTATGCTACCAGAAGCATAATCTGCGGATATCATCCACATTAAATAATTCTCTATCGCCTTTGCCAACCGGAGGATGCAATTGTTCGATGAACCGGATGAACTGATATGCTTTGCCATATTAAATACCTTTCACTGTTTGTCTGACAAGCTCAAAAAGGGCATCCGGGCTTGTCTGTTTAGACTTTGATGCTTCAGGCGCTTTGGCCGGCAACTCAAGCACTTGGAACAGTGTGCCGTCAAAGGCAATAAGGTCTTTTTCTATCAGTAAGTTTCGGGCTTCAATGTATTGTTCAACAGTCATTTCCAGCAGCGAGCAGATTGCATCATAGGCATAGAAGGAAAGACCATGGCGATCTGAAGCCAGAATCAGAAACAGATACAACAACAATTCGTGTTGATTTAAAGCCGCCGCAAATCCATCGGCAAGAAAGCGGTGCCCGATAAAGCTAAAGCCTCCGTCAATGCGCCGAACACGTTTTTGGTTAAGAATCTTTTTTTGAATCATGGTCGCCTCCTTTGTTTAATAGATTGTGACCTGATTAACATAAGGGGCGCAGAAAACCTAACCAGTCTACCTTTGCAATTATTGGTAAGATGTTGAAATTTCGTAGATTCTAACTTTTAACGCGTCCACCTTTGCAATCATCGGCAGCAGGTAATACTGCCCAACCGGCTTGAATTTATTAGGTTTTGACGCGCCTACCTTTGCAATCACAGGGCGATCGGATGCTGATGCACGGTTTGGTTTTTTGGATCGACGACGATTGCGAACAATTTGAAGTTGCCGATTTCTATCGGTTTTTTCAGGATTTTTCCGTCGATATTCTTTCCAATAATCCGGATTGGCTTTGGCCCACTTTTTGTTGCTCAATTGCTGATCGAGCTTAAAGTCCGGTTCAGTACGCATTTTATCGCGCTTCCAGGCCGCCTTTTTGGCTCTCCGGCAATCCGGATTCATACAATAATTTTGATTTTTATGCCTTGGGCTTGGCACAAAAAAATTTCCGCAGTGACAACAGGGGACTTCTTCCATAAAAGTTTTCCTCGAAAAAAACACTTGTAGTGTCAATTTGAATTAATTCCGAATAAAAAAAATGAAAGGAATTTTTATATCCGAGGAAATGAAAAGAATAAAATGGATGGTAAAGAATTAACGCGATGAATTAGGGTAGGCAATCAAACGATGGTTCCAGTGATCAAAACTGCAATGAGGGTAATCGTCGGGCTTGAATCAGATGAACAAAATGAATATGCTTTTCAAGCTTCTTTTGGGGAATTAAATGAATAAAAAAAATTAGATGGATTATTTAATTTATTTTGGAATAAGATAAGAGGAATTAAATTCTCACAACATAATTAAACTCGCAACATAACGCCCCCTTTCTTATCTTTGGGCACAGAATATATCTGAGGGGCTGGGAGCATCCAGGGTGGACGTTAGAGCTTTGGCATATGGTTCTGTCCTTGATGTGCCGGTTGTAACCGATGATTTTGATATGACTGAACTTGCCGAGCCGTTTGGCATTGAAATTTGGGGATTACTGGATTTATTAGAAATAATGTACAAAACTAAGCAAATTAAAAAATCTGATATTAAATCCCTTGTCGCGTATCTTGAATACATTAAAGACCTTCCATACCCATCTTTTAATAAGCGCATACAAAAAGCATTCAAAATAAAATTCTAAGTGGAATCTCTTTGTAATAGAACCGGGATTTGAATATCACCTGTGCATTGTATATTGGCTTCCCCTGAACCATTAATCTGGATAAGGAATAATTGGCAGCCGACGCCTTGCGGCATGCCGGATAAACGTAGAGTTTATCCTGAGCTTGCCGAAGGGATCAGAGGCAGGGTGAGTTTACCCTGAGCTTGCCATAGGGCTACTGTGAGAGAAACACCGAAATATTACATATAAATACCACAGGTGAAGTGTGTCTTAAAATTGGATTAAACTTATATTTTGTATGATTATTAGAAGTCACAAATTATTGTTTTTTGCTTGACATAAATACTATAGAAAGTCCCTGAAGCCTCTCATAGAAAGTTATTTACTAATTTATGGACGTCCCGGAACCCGTCCCGGAACCTACATCTTGCGGCATGCCGGATAAACGTAGAGTTTATCCTGAGCTTGCCGCAGGGCAAAGAAACACCGAATGACTACCAGCAAATACTACAGGCGAAGTGTGTCTTGAAAACATGTTTCATTCTATCTTTATGAAATGTTAATTTATTTAAAAGTACATACTTTGTGCCTGGCAAGGGGAATATAGGATGTCCCCAACCTCGCAACCCAGGAATAAATCGACATATCAATATATCAAGGTGTTCCGCAACCCTATGATATATCCATAATGGTAACCTCTATCTTGCGCAACATATCACTTCTTTGAACGTCGAGAGTAATGGTCTCGCCGATCTTGAAGTTTTGCAGAATCCGAATAAAATCACCCATGTTTGCTACGGATTTCCCCTCTATCGCAACAATAACGTCTCCCAATGTTCGTCTGCGATAATCTATTCCCTCTAAACCGGCGCGCTCGGCTTCGGAA
>JAUWOS010000063.1 GCA_030611985.1 Desulfobacterales bacterium
TTACCAGTCCCATAATTTCTCCTTTCTTGCTTAGATAACTATTGCGATAGCGCAGGACTTCCGCTTCGCTCAAATCGGCATAAAAGTCAATGAAGTCAGCATACTTTCGCTGCTTTTCCGGACTCGTCTCAAGCTGTGCCAGTCCAGTCTGTGCTGCCAGATACATCTCAAGACGATTCTCCGGCGAATAGGCCATGTTGGGTAAATTCAACCGCGCAACAATGTTGTCGCTGTCATAATATCTAACAGATGGCAAATTTTTAAGCCTGCACATCAGATATCGAAATTCCATATAGGCGCATGAATCGCTACCTAATCGCAGGTGGCTACGCTGATTTCCGGTCCTTAAAAAAATAACCACCGGAATTACACAATCCGTTCCCATTAATTCAGCCAGATCCAGACAATAGCGTGCTAAACGGTATATTGAAAACTCACTGGTTTTGGTTTCTTCTTCAACCACAAACAAAATAGCTTCTCTTCGACCATCAGACCATTCTACCAAAAGTGGCGTGTCCAGCTCACGAAAACGATCCCCCAATCGATCCATCAATTGTTCCTGGCGCACGGGAACTATCCTGGCTTTAGATAAATCCGATCCGGCTTCTTTCCCTGCAAAAAATTCCAGCGCCTGCACAGGATAGTCGATAATCAGATTCTTGAAATTTTGATCATGCATTATTTTGCCTTTCCAAACCACGCTCCTTATGCTTTCACATCATAAAAAAAGGATCCACATCCACCACAACTTTCACGCTTCTATTACTAAATATTAATCTGTTTTTAAACAACAAATGTTTGACAAACTGGTGAAGAAGCTTTGCGTTTAGACCTTTTAAAAGGATCTGCCGCCTGTATTGTTTTGCTATCTTTGGAATGGAGGCTTCAATCGGGCCTAATATCTCCACGGATTTTAAAAAAGATTTATCGCTTTTTTGCAGGATATTGCAAAGATCTCCCAGAGCCTGTGCATGCTTTTGGGTTTTTTTCTTATCTTTTCCTAAAATTTTGAATTGTATCATCCTTGAAAACGGCGGATAATTCAGCGCCTTTCGAAAGACTATCTCTTGATTATAAAATGCTTTAACGTTCTGACTTTTTGCAGACAATATGCTGAAATGTGTCGGATTATAAGTCTGAAGGATCACCTTGCCGGGAGAGACTCCACGTCCAGCTCTTCCAGAGACCTGAGCCAATAGCTGGAATGTTCGTTCTCCAGCTCGAAAATCAGGAAAGCTCAGTGAAAGATCAGCACATATTATGCCGACGAGGGTGATATTTGGAAAATCATGACCCTTTGCCACCATCTGCGTTCCGATGAGTATGTCTGTTGTACGATTTTTGATACCTTTCAATATTTTTAAAATCGAACCTTTTCGCGCAGTTGTATCACGATCCATCCTGGCTACCCTCGCATCAGGAAAAAGCTTCTTTACTGCAGCCTCTACCTTTTCAGTGCCGAGTCCCAAAAGTTTGATTCCGGAAGATCCGCAAGTCGGGCAGTTTGAAGCAGATGCTAATGTATAGCCACAGTAATGGCATTTGTATGCATTGGCCTCCTTGTGGAGCGTAAGGGAGATATCACAATTTTTGCATTTTACAGCTTCTCCGCATGCTGCACAAATCGGAAAAGTGGAAAACCCCCGCCTGTTTAAAAAAAGAATTATCTGCTCGCCACGGTCAAGCGTCTCTTTCATTGCCGCATGGAGTTCAGGTGTAATAAAACGTCTGATTCCTTGCACATCCCTGCTTTTGCAAAGATCGACCACAGCAATGTCCGGAAGTGGGCGTTTCTCAATACGCTTTTTCAGGATTACTTTGATAAACTTTTTTGTTGTTGCATTATAACATGACTGGATCGAAGGTGTAGCAGATCCAAGTAGCGCTACCCCATCATGAAGCTTTGCTCTGACAACCGCACGATCCCTGGCCTTGCAATGGAGACCGCCGTCGTGTTTGTAGGAAGTGTCATGTGCTTAATCAATGATGATAATACCGATATTTTCAAAAGGAGCAAATATGGCGGATCTGGCGCCTATGGCAATGGAGGCTTCTTTGCGCAAGATACGTATCCATTGATCATAGCGCTCGCCTGTGGAAAGTCCGCTATGCAACACGGCAACGCACTTTCCAAAACGGGCTCGAAACCGCCTTTCCATCTGTGATATAAGAGCAATCTCAGGGACCAGAACCAAAACGGAAATTCCACGTTTTAAAGCCTCTGCAGCAAGCTGCATATAGACCTCTGTTTTTCCGCTTCCTGTAACCCCCACCAGAAGGCAGGTTGAAAATCCTCTGCCGATACAACCCGTAACTGTTGAAATGACGCTTTTCTGTTCTTTTGTAAGTGTGTGAGGAGTATCAGGCTTTATAGATTCGCCAAATGGATCCCGATAAATCCTCTTTTCAAAAATCGAAATATATCCTGCATTTTCCAGAGACCTGATTAATTTAGGAGCAGTCGAAATCAGTTCTTTTAATCTTTTCGCGGAAAGTTCGCCTTCATTTTTCAGTGCATCAATTATTTTATTTTTTGAGTCGGAAAGACTTTCCGTTTGCATATTCGAGCCGGTTAATGCCACATACCGCTCCGTCTTTGACCTTGTTCTTCCGCCTTTAAGCTCCCATTTATTGACAATTAACCCGCTACTTTCCATGGTATGAATTAAAGAAAGTGGGATATCATTATTAAGTTTTTTGCAAAGATTCTTCAGACCGCAAGAATCTGATTTCAAACAATCTAAAATTTTGCTTTGCAGGGGTGGAACAGAATCCACCATAAGCGCATCTTTGCCTTTTTTCGTAATGGTAATAGTATTAAACTCATTAAGATTTAAACCGCTGGGAAGAGCGCATTTTATAACTTCTCCGATGGGATGCATATAATAATCAGCGATCCATCTGAAAAACGGTATCATAGACAAAGGAAAAAGCGCATTTTCATCAAGAATATCAAGAACATCCAAAATTACTTTTATGGCATTATGATTTACATTCCTGGATGAACCCAGAATGTATCCTGTTACTCTGCGCCTACCAAAAGGAATCAACACTCTTTTTCCTGCCGATGCAAAAGAAAAAAGGTTTTCCTGTACGCTGTATGTAAAGGTATTATATACCGGAAGAGCCACAGCGACTTCTATGTAGGTTGAACAATCCGTCATTGAAAACGCTTAAAGCTTTTGTTGAAAATTGATGGGATGACAAGGAGGCATGGTTTCCAAAACCTTTTGGAGACCTTTTGGATATTATCTGAATGGTCGGGGCGAGAGGATTTGAACCTCCGACTTCCTGCTCCCAAAGCAGGCGCGCTACCAGGTTGCGCCACGCCCCGATGATTAAAAACCTTAATATCACGCTTTTTTTATTTGCGCAACTATATAAACAGGATTATATATTATTTTTAGAAAAAAATCGAACATCCTTCATTTTGTAGTTTACACTTTTTACTTTGGTTTTGTTCCATTTTACGCTTTTTGCGCCTAATTTTTGTTTTTAAAAATGTAAACTACTTTTGTGGCTATATGAAGGATGCCAAAAATCGTCTATTCCGTTGCTGATTCCTTTTGCAATTTCAGATAAAATTTCTACATTACGCAACTCTTTCTCTGTAGCGGGATTGGTCAGATATCCAATTTCTATAAGTATTGAGGGCATGTCTGCTCCTGACAACACCATAAGAGGCGCGCTCTCTGTCTTGCTTTCCATAAATTTTATCTGATCATTGATGCGATTTTGCATCAATTCTGCCAGAACTTTGCTCGCAGCTATATGCTTGTTTTGAATATTGTCCCATGGTATCTGAATATCACTATCTTTGAACGGTTTTGGCAGCGTTGCCTCAAATGCCGGAGCAGGTTCTGATATTTCTTTAAAATAAAAAACTAAAATACCGCTTGCTTTATGAAGAAAACTTCCGCCTGTGTGTATGCTGATAAACATGTCCGCCTTTGTATGATTGGCGACAGCCGTTCTATCTGGAATATCGAGCCAATAGTCACCGGATCGTGTAAGAACTGAGCTGTATTTATTTTCAAGTTCGGCTCTAATCATACGGGCAAGGGTCAGAGTTACTCTTTTTTCAAGTACTCCATCCGGACCTCTGGCTCCTTTATCACGGCCTCCATGTCCTGGATCTATAACAATAATCTTTTTATGTTTGCCAAAAATCAGCTTTTCCGCTTTTACTTCTGTCGTTACGACACAGGCAAACACGATTATGAGCATTAATGTGGCAAAATAGCGTTTTGTTTGATATAATAGCATTTTTCAAAATACAGACTTAGCGCCTTGTTCAGATTCTGGAATATATTACACTATCCTGCCGGAACTCTTCGATAATCTCATCGGTCAGGGACGGAGGAATTTGTGCAATAACTTCAACAAATATATCTGTGACAACCTTGCTTGTTTGTATACTCCAGTTCGAAAGCCGGTAAGCGTTCACAGGCACTGCATATGCACGTTTTCAGGGCAACCAACATAGCAAATCTATAGTTTATTGCCCTGAAAACGCACATCTACAGCACCTGTAAAAGCTTACATATTGGGAAGTAGCCTTGTTGTGCTACCGATTCTCCCGTGAACGGTTACAAAAGCTGATTGTGCAACTTTCTGGAACATATATTTAATATCGGCAGATGTAAATCAATTTCCGGGAGAGCCAAAAAATATAATCATCTTTGGATGAACAACGCCGTGTTTTAAGGGAAAGGGTTTTTTGCTTCCAGTCTCTTTTCCCTTGACATTTTTCCCTTCCAAATTGTAATAATTATTTTTTTTACAGACCTTTACATGCGAGGTTTTTTTTACTTATGAATCCTATTGCAAAACAGCTCAACAATACAATTGAAAATATCAATCCCCATATTATGGAGATGTTATCCTGTATGGGCAAGAACCTTTTTTTTCCCAAAGGCATCCTGAGCCAGAGCGCTGAGGCAAAGAAAAAAGCTTATAAGCTGAATGCAACTATCGGTATTGCCAGGGAGCAGGGGAAAACTATGCGTTTTGATTCGGTTATGGCTGCGATCAACGATATCCGGGCCGGAGAATCGTTAACCTATGCTCCGTCCTTTGGAATTCCGGCTTTAAGAAATATCTGGAAAGACTCTCTATACAAAAAGAACCCTTCACTTGAAGGTAAAGATGTCAGCCTTCCTGTGGTTACATGCGGAATTACTCATGCTGTCAGCATAGTTGCAGATATCTGGATAGACCCTGGCGATGTGGTTATTTTGCCGGATATGATGTGGGGAAACTACAACATGATCTTGAACGTAAGAAAAGAGGCGGAGATAAGCCGATATTCGCTCTTTTCGGAAAGTGGCGGATTTAATCTTGCCGCCTTTGAAAAAAAAGTTAAGGAGGAAGCTGAAAAACACGACAAGATTATTGTTCTGCTTAATTTTCCACATAACCCTACAGGATATACTGCAACTGAAGAAGAAGGAAATAGCATTGTCAAAATCCTGACGAATGTGGCTGAAAATGGCACAAACGTAATTGCTCTTTTAGATGACGCCTATTTTGGTCTTTTTTATGAAGATGGAATTTTGAAAGAATCCCTTTTTGCGCGTCTTTGTAATCAGCATCCAAGGCTGCTCGCCGTTAAACTGGATGGCGCTACCAAGGAAAATTATGTGTGGGGTTTGAGAGTGGGTTTTATTACATACGGGTGTAAAATCAAGAGAGATCTTGATCCCTGGCCTTTACATGATGCGCTTGAAAAAAAGACCGCAGGATGCATAAGGGGTTCTATATCCAATGCTTCCCATCTGGGACAATCTGTTGTATTGAGGTCCATGCAGCACGAAAATTATCCTGCAGAAAAAAACGAAAAATTTGAAATACTCAAAAACAGAGCAAGACGTGTAAAAGAAGTTCTGCTTTCTCCTAAATATAAAGATGCCTGGGATGCTTATTCCTTTAATTCAGGCTATTTTATGTGTATCAGACTAAAGTCCGTTGATGCTGAAACTTTAAGACTCCATCTTCTTGAAAAATACGGTGTTGGGCTTATTTCAATAGGAAAAAAGAATCTGAGAATAGCCTTTTCATGTCTGGAGGAGACAGATATTCGCGAACTGTTTGATATTGTTTTGCAAGGAGTGAAAGATCTGGAAAGCGCTGAATAGGAAAGGAATGGGAAAGTTATTTCGCACCCGTTTCCAGGGGACTGGTTGAGTGAAATTAAAAAAAAGTTTTGAAGCTATTGCCGGTAAAGAAAGTTCTGCTAATATCGCTCTTGCCGGTAAATGGACTTTTTATTTTGTATTAATAGGTATTATAGCAGGTCTTGGCTCTATTGTTTTTCATTATCTCTGCCAGCTCGGTCTTCATTATTTTATGGATCTTGCAGCAGGCTACAGGCCTCCTTCCCCTGCCGGCGAACACTATCTTTTCCCACCCACAAACACCCGGTTCAATCGTTTTGTTCTTTTATTTCTTCCTGCTCTTGGCGGCATCCTGAGCGGATGGCTTGTGTATACCTTTGCTCCGGAAGCTGAAGGGCATGGCACTGATGCTGCCATTGATGCATACCACAGAAAAGGCGGTTTTGTTCGAAGTAGAGTGCCGATTATCAAAACCATAGCCTCTGCCCTTACTCTTACAACCGGAGGTTCAGGGGGAAGGGAAGGTCCGATAGCACAGATTGGAGCTGGTTTTGGTTCATTTCTGGCGACAAAATTAAAACTGTCGGATCGGGAGCGCAGAATAATGATGGCTGCGGGAATAGGCGCCGGTGTGGGTAGTATCTTCAAAGCTCCTCTGGCCGGTGCTCTTTTTGCCGCTGAAGTGCTTTACAGGGATCCTGAGTTTGAATCCGAGGTAATAATACCTGCCGGGATATCCTCAGTAGTTGCTTACTGCCTGTTCTGTCTGGTATTCGGGTGGGGATCTTTGTTTGAATCTCCTGATTTTATATTCCGTAACCCGCTAGAATTAGGACCTTATATTGTTCTTGCCTTTGTTCTTGTGATTACAGGTGTTTTTTACATTAAATCGTTTTATTGTGTAACCGGATTTTTTAAATCAATAAATATTCCAAATCACATAAAGCCTGCTATCGGAGGACTTTGTACAGGAATAATAGGTTTCTTTTTACCGCAAACACTTGCTTTTGGGTATGGATTTGTTCAGAAAGCAATCCACAATGAATTGACTATTCCGTTTTTGCTCTTTCTTGCTGTCGGCAAAATAATCACCACATCATTTTCTATAGGGTCGGGAGGGAGTGGAGGTGTCTTTGGCCCGTCAATTGTAATAGGAGGAGCAACAGGTGGTGTGGTTGGAAAAATATTTCACCAGATCATGCCCGGTATTGTAACTGAGCCCGGCACTTTTGTTATAGTTGGCATGGCGGGCTTTTTTACCGCTGTATCAAATACTCCGGTTTCAACAATTATATTTGTAAGCGAAATGACCAATTCATATCATCTTCTTCTGCCCAGTCTTCTGGTATGTTCGGTATCTTACCTTTTAGCGAGAAAATGGACAATTTATAAAAAGCAGGTCAAAAGCAGAATCGATTCTCCTGCACATGCAGGAGAATTCATGGTGGACATATTGCAGTCTATAAGGGTTAAAGATCTATCGGATTTTATGAAAGATGTAACCCTTATTCCGCAAGACATGACTTTTGTAAAGTTCAAGAAATTTTTTTCCAAGACAAAACAGCATTATTTTCCTGTTATTGATAACGATGAAAGACTGATCGGAATATTTTCCAGCACTGATATCAGAGAGGTACTTTTTTCACAGGAAATCGAATATCTTGTGGTCATGAAAGATATTGCTACCCCTGATATAATCGTAACGACTCCATCAGATGATTTGAACTCTGTGCTTAAAAAGTTCACTACAAGAAATATCGACAGCCTTCCTGTAGTAAGAGATGACGATCATGGCATACTGATCGGTATGTTGAACAGGCGAGAGGTTATTTCATATTATAATCAGCGGGTACAGGAGTTAAAAAAGAAGTAAGCGTTCACAGGCACTGCATATGCACGTTTTCAGGGCAACCAACATAGCAACACTATAGTTGATTACCCTGAAAACGCACATCTACAGCACCTGTAAACGCTTACGTGCTGGGAGATAGCCTTATGCTACCGGTTCTTCCGTGAACGGTTACAAAAAGAAGTAAGGAGCGTGGACGAATTAACTTCCCCAAGTAGGCGCACAGATTTGGGTTAGATTTGCCCAATCTCAAATCCGGCATAAGATCACAAAAGTTGAAGGAAATAATCCCATTCTCACTGGTCCTGAGAAATTAAACGATTTAATACCGAAATCTCTGCTGTCTTTATCTCACTTTCCCGAAACCCATATTTACGCAATATTGAAGTGAAATTCAAACGGTTCCAAAACGTATCACCAATCAGTATCGGTCCCAATTCCCTGGTATATCCATGTTCTACATCCTCAACAAAAATCTCCGCTGTTTGTCGACCGGACTCCTTAAATTCAGCCACTCGCTGCCGCGCCGAATCCCATTTTCCCTCAGTCTGTATCTTTTTTACGATATAGTCCGCATACCTAACCAACTGCACATCGTATGAGAATAATGACAGCTAACCGGAAAGCCGCTCTTTCACAATACACGCAACCGAGCTTCTGTCCGACTTAGGAATTTTGTAACCGTTCACGGGAGCAATCTGATAGCGAACAAGGCTTCTTCCCAACATGTAAGCTTTTACAGGTGCTGTAGATGTGCGTTTTCAGGGCAATCAACTATAGTGTTGCTATGTTGGTTGCCCTGAAAACGTGCATATGCAGTGCCTGTGAACGCTTACGGAATTTTAAACTTGGTACCCAAAGATACCACGATAAGAACTCTTGGGCCTCGGGCAGTTCGAATATTTTCAACCAATTGCAATACGGGCGGTTTAGAATTTTTTGGGTGTACGAATAATCAGAAAAGTGATATGAGCTTGTAGAGAACTCAAATGAAGCATTTCGCTCTCTTGTGTTATTTTTTTTCAATACGACCTTTTCCTATGAAATAAATATTTAAAAATGTCAATTGCAGATATACGTATTTTTGATAAAAGTTTCCCAAATGACTTAACATTTTGTAATTATTTGAATTAATCACATAAGGTGTATGGTATATAAGTTTTAAGATTTAAGATTTAAGTTCAGGGAATGCTGCCATTTTTATATGTTTATGACTCCTTAAAACATTAATATATAAGAGGATAATCTTGAAAAAACTTTGGTTTATCAATTAGCACGCCGAAAGCGTACCATCAATCTTAAATCTTAAATCTTCAACAGTCACTTTTAATTCTAAGCTATTACTATTATAGTATAACAATTCATTTGGGAAACTTTTATAATTGATTGTTTTTTTGTTAAAAATAACGCCCTCTTTTTTTCTGCAATTCTCTGTACGAGTATCAATACAGGCGGAGGAAGGCCATGAAGTTATTTCGTCCACTACTAATACCTATAATACCTAAATTCAACTCTACTTGAACCGTAAGCTGATTGTCCGGCGCGTGAAAGACGTGGCCAAGGAGGAATTATTATGAAATGCCCGGGACAGGACATTCGATATTGGAAACCGGAGGCCATTTTTGATGTAAAGTGCCCCAAGTGTGGTCATGATGTGGAATTTTTCAAGGATGACACAACCCGCAAATGCAGCAAATGCGGACACAGGTTCGCAAATCCCGGCATAGATTTTAGCTGTGCCTCATACTGCCAGTATGCCGAGCAGTGCCTGGGAACCCTTCCTCCTGAACTTGTAGCTCAGAAGGAAGAGCTGTTTAAAGATCGGGTGGCTGTTGAAATGAAGAAGTATTTCAAGAAAGACTTTAAGCGGATCAGCCATGCAATGCGAGCAGCACGTTATGCTGAACGGATCGGCAAGGATGAAAAGGGCAATCTGGCTGTTATTTTAGCCACTGCATATTTGCATGATATCGGTATTCATGAAGCAGAGCGAAAGTATGGCAGTGCGGCGCCTGAATATCAGGAGAAAGAAGGGCAAATTGTTGCAAGATCCATAATGACCGGCATGGGTGCGAATGAGGAACTGATAGATGAAGTATGTGATATTATAGGACATCATCATCACCCTCGATCTGATGAAAGCATCAATTTCAAGGTGCTTTATGATGCGGATCTCATCGCAAACCTTGAGGAAGAACAGAAAGAAAATCCTGTGGATACCGACAAGCTATTCGAATTTATCGAAACATCCTTTTTGACCAAAAGCGGTTGCAAAGAAGCAAAAAATGTTCTTTTTAATTGGGAACGGGAGACGAAATAACGCTGCTATAAGAAGCATTGCTGTTTCTTGGAAACGTGGACGAAATAAGCGAGGCAATAATGAGTAAATCTAAAAACAGTGGGTTAAGGATTGTTGTTGTAGGCGCTTCTGCGGCTGGATTAAGAGCTGCGGCAAGGGCAAAGAGATTGATGCCGGAGAGTCTGATTACCGTAATAGATGAAGGAAAAATCATCTCATATGGCGCATGTGGTCTGCCATATTATTTATCCGGTGATATAGAAAGCCCCAGAGCATTGATGGAAACTTCTTGGGGCACGTTACGAGATCCCAAATTTTTTAAAAATGTCAAAGGTCTGGATGTGCGCATTCAAACTATTGTGACAAATGTTGATATGGAAAACAAATCAATCAGCCTTGTGAATAAAAAAACCGGCGATGCGGAAAATCTGCAGTTTGACAAGCTGGTTCTTGCAACAGGAGCAGCGCCTGTCATGCCACCCGGTATTCCTGTAAATCACCAGCGGATATCTACCTTTAAAACTGTTGAAGACGCTGTAAACTGGCGCAAGAAGTTGGAAACCGGACAGCTTGAAAAGATAGCTATAATAGGAAGCGGTTTTATCGGAATTGAACTGGCAGAAGCTTTTACCGGCATGTGGGATGCTAAAGTGGATCTGATAGAAATGGAAAACAGAATCCTTCCCCAGATGCTTGATGTTGAGATGTCCGTTCTTATTGAAAAACATTTACAAGAACAGGGTGTCCAGTTACACAAAACCTGCCGAGTTACAGCGATCAATGATATCACGGACGGTCTTGAAATTGTTACGGATAATAAGACCATTAAAACCGAGTATGCCATTGTAGCTATCGGGGTGCGCCCTCGGATCGAACTTGCCGTACAGATGGGTTTGAAAATCGGCAAACACGGCGGCATTGCAGTAGATAAAAACCTGAAAACGAGCCATCCCGACGTGTATGCTGCCGGAGACTGTATAGAGGTAGAATGTTTTTATGGCGAAAAGGTGGTTATTCCTCTCGGTTCTCTGGCCAACAAACAAGGTCGCGCAATAGGAGATCAATTGGCAGGCCGGAACACCTGCTTTAAAAAAGTGGCGGGAAGCGCCTGTGTTAAGGTCTTTGATTATAACGTTGCGTCTACCGGTTTATCAGAAACCATGGCGGCGCGACATAAAATCCCGACCAGGGCTGTCTGGGGAACCTTCAATGATCTTGCTCACTACTATCCGGAAGATAAAAATATATTTTTAAAGCTGATTTACAATCCCGACACACTGCAAATATTGGGGCTTCAGGCCGCGGGTGAAGGTAATGTGGTTAAGCGTGTCGATGTTCTGGGAAATCTTTTAATGAATGAAGGCCATCTTGAGGATCTTCTGGATCTCGAATTTGCTTACTCGCCACCTTATGCTTCTGCTCTGGATCCGCTCTATACGTTGGGAGCAGCCGCATTGAATCAGGAAGATGGCGTAATTTCACAAAACCCGATTGAGCCTCTGGGCAACGGATTGATTCTTGATGTTCGAACACCTGACGAAGAAAGAAATCATCCCCTTAAAAATACATTGCACATACCACTGGAAGAATTGCGTGAGCGGGTAAATGAAATAATAGAAAATGAAGCTGTAGAAAAGGAGGCTGGAGAAAAGGAGGCAATCAAGATTATTTGTGCCAGAGGAACAAGATCCGCCGAAGCAACAAGATGGTTTGTAGAAGCAGGTTACAAGAATGTAATCTATGTTGGAGGTGGCTGGTTTATGCTTAATAAATAGTAAGCGTTCACAGGCACTGCATATGCACGTTTTCAGGGCAACCAACATAGCAACACTATAGTTGATTACCCTGAAAACGCACATCTACAGCACCTGTGAACGCTTACGTGCTGGGAGATAGCCTT
>JAUWOS010000125.1 GCA_030611985.1 Desulfobacterales bacterium
TTTAAATTTTTTGTTTGCATTTTCCAGAACATCAAGAGCCTCCGGAAAACTGCAGACAAAGTCGCAACCCATATCTATATACTGGCTTCCCTGGCCTGGAAAGACAAATGCAATTTTTCCACACTTTTCAGGACCCCCATAAAAGATATTCTTCATATTCCATATATTTTTTTGCCGGTCTGTTTCAAGAACATTCAATGCATCGGCAAAAAATTCTGATATGTCCGGCTTTTCATTAAATGGCCGTTCAATAACCAGGAGAAGCCTGTATTGATCTTCATGCGAAAAATTATCTCTTGTTTTTGCAGCAGCTATTGCAATTTCTTTGTCCGAAAGTCTTTTGTCGATGACACTTTTGAAAGAACGTAGAAGTTCTGCAAGTTCTTTTTGAGTCGAAGCTGACAGGGCAACAATTTCAACTGAACCATCCCAGGAAATGTTTTGTTTGTCTCTCCCGTATTCTTCAAGAACTATATGAAAATTGCTCCCTCCAAATCCGAATGCGCTTACACCTGACCTGCGTGGATGATCATTTTTTGAAAACCATGGTTTTGCCTCTGTATTCAAGTAAAAATGACTTTCATTGATATCCATATTGGGATCAGGTTCATCAGCTTTTAAAGTGGGCGGCAACACCTTGTTATAAAGAGAAAGAGCGCTTTTAATAAGACCGGCAGCTCCCGCAGCAGCTTTGGCATGACCGATCATTGATTTGACGGAACCTAACGCACACCTGTTTCCATTGCCGGCCGATTCACCGAAAAACCGGTTCAGGGCTTGAAACTCTACCATGTCTCCCACTCTGGTTCCGGTTCCGTGAGCTTCTATAAGTTCGATGCCGGTCGGATTGATACCGGCATCTTCATATGCCCTGCGAAGCGCTTTTATCTGTCCCTCAGAGCTGGGCGCATATATGCTTTGTGATTTTCCGTCGCTGGAAGTTCCAATACCTTTAATAACAGCATATATTCTGTCGTTGTCTTTTTCCGCATCTTCGAGTCTTTTAAGAGCAACTATCCCGATTCCTTCTCCAAGTACGGTGCCATCCGCATCTTTTGAAAAAGGTCTGGCGTCTCCCGTGGGTGAAAGGACATGTGTTTTGGAAAAACACATATGCATGAAGATGTCGTTTAACGTATCCACACCTCCTGTTAGAACCATGTCACTGCGTCTTGATATGAGTTCGTTTATGGCCAGGTGAATGGCGCTCATTGAGCTGGCGCATGCCGCATCAACAACGCAGTTTGTGCCTCCAAGATCAAGACGATTTGATATTCTTCCCGCTACAACATTTCCCAGAAGACCGGGAAAGGAATTTTCCTGCCATGAAACATATGAGTCAGATATGCGCTTTATAACTTCTTCGGTTTTTTCGAAACTGATTCCGGAATCGGAAAGAGCTTTCCGCCATTTTGGATGTCCAAGCCGAGCGCCAAGAGAAATAACCAGTTCCTGGGTTCCAGTTACCCCAAGTATTACGCTTGTCCTGTTCCGGTTAAAATCCCGACCGTTTCCATAACCGGAATCTTCGAGCGCCATCTTTGCGGCAACCAGTCCAAGAAGTTGCGAAGTATCAGTTGCTTCAAGAGAAGATGGAGGAATGCCGAATTCTGAAGGATCAAATAAGACAGGAGAGAGAAACCCACCCCGTTTACAGTAAGTATGATCCGGTTTTTTTGGATCTTTATCAAAGTAATCTTTGGGCGACCAGTGTGTTTCCGGAACATCGGTTATTCCGTCTTCTCCGCGAAAGAGCAAGCGCCAGTATTCTTTTAATGTGGAAGATTCAGGGAAAAGGCATCCCATTCCTATAATGGCAATAGATGTGTTCTGCTTTGTTTTATTCATTATTTAGTTTCAATTTGTATAATTAAATTATTTATCGAGCAGTTCTAATATGTTTGACAGCTCCATTGGAGAAAATCGTCCAATATCGGCAGACAGTCTGACTCCCTGACATCTAAGCCAGTTTGAGCGAGTTGCGACAGCAGCTCCAAGAAGAAGGTTCATCGCAACTGTGACTGTTTTCCGGTTTTCCGGTTTTTCAAGAAACGATCCTTTGGTCCATTCATTAAAAGCTCCTATGGCCGGACCGCACCATATCTGATAATCCATTTTTCGTAAATGATTACCGGTTGTTGCCCAGGTAGGGCTTTGTCCAAGATAAGATCTGAATACAAGAGCCATCTTGTGTTTAGGGTTTTTTTCAGCCAGATTTATTTGTCTGGGATCGAATTTTGTAAAAAAATCTTTTGTCCGGCTCCATTCTTCTTCAAAACTGCAATGAAAAAAATCCCGTTCCAGAATTGTTCTCTGCTTTTCAGGGATATTTTCAAGTTTATCATATTTACGATAAAATTCATACAGTTTTGCAGCACGGAAAGGAAACATGGTGCCACGTTTTAATACCTGGACGTTTACACCCATTTCAAACATATCCGCAGCAGGCGCCATGGCTACATCCGCCTGCGTAGCCTCTGCAAGCATTTGACGGACAATTTCTGAAGTTCCGGCTTCTACACACGCCTGATTGATTGAGCCGGTAAGAATATATGAGGCGCCCATTGCAAATGCTGCGGCCGCTGAATCAGGTGTGGCAATTCCTCCGCCAAGTCCTACACAAAGCGGCATTTTGTAGTTATATTTTTCAGCCATTTCGTCTCGTAGCGCAAGCATGGTTGGCAATAGTGAAATAGCCGGTCTGTTGTCAGTATGACCTCCCGAATCAGCCTCTGCGGTCAGATCCTGCGCAACCGGAACCGATCTTGCCAGAGTTGCTTCTTCTTTCGTAATCATTTTCTTATCAACAAGTTGCATAAGCAGTTTTTCGGGCGGAGGCGAAAAGAATTTTCTTGCAACTTCGACTCTTGAAACTTTTGCAATAACCTTGTTCGGACAGACTACCTCGCCGTCGGCGTCACGATAGATCCCCTTTATGCGGAAGTAAACAAGGGGAAGACTGATGGCAAGATATGCCGAAGCGCTGATCAGCTTTATCCCTCGCCTCAAATACAGCCGAACTATCGCAGTTTCAAGTTCGGGATCGTTGGGGCTGTTGATCAGGTTAAAACCAAAGGGAAGGCCGCTCATGTCATGTTGTAATCTGTTGATTGCAGATTCTACTTCATCAAGAGGAAGACCGGCAGAGCCAAAAAAACCGATCATCCCTGCGCGTCCCGCTTCTTCAACCATCTCGACGGATGTGATGCCTCTAGCCATGGCTCCTGCAACATATGCATAGCGAAGATCGTGCGCTTTTTTGAAATGCGGATCACCCAGGTTTTCAGGATGAAGTGGTGGAACATATGCGCAAAGAGGATAAATATCCGGCTCCGATGGTTTTTTTCTACCAATGGTAGTTGTTCCATCCCGACCTACGGCAATTCTGTTATTTATATGCAGTAGAGAGACCGGATACGTAACCCTGATAATTGCGGATTTAATGGCATGGTTTCCGAATTCGGGAAGCGTATCTCCTGTCCACCAGCCTGACGTCGTGTTGTTTTTAAATAATGATTCCATTGGTTACAATTAGTTGCAATTCTATTTTTGTGTATTTGTTTTTTCTGCGATTATACCAAAGTTGACCACTCTAAATAAAATGAATTTGAGTGTCAAGAACGAAGGATGTTTTTTTATCCTCTTGGATGAAATTTTTCATGCATATTTTTGAGGTGTTCACGAGCTACGTGCGTGTAAATCTGGGTTGTGGAAATATCAACATGTCCGAGCATTACCTGAACAGCTCTTAAATCGGCGCCTCTTTCTAAAAGATGACTTGCAAAAGAGTGCCTTAAAGTATGGGGCGTAATTTTCTTATTGATTCCTGTTTTTTGCGCATAGAGTCTCAGCAGTTTCCAAAAACCCTGACGCGTCATAGGTTTTCCTGCCCTGGCAACAAAAAGGTATTGGCTGACGATGTTTTTCAACAACAGAGATCTTGCGCTTTTTATGTAATGATCAATTTTTTCTTTTGCATAAAGACCGATAGGAACAATTCTTTCTTTTGATCCCTTTCCAAAGACTCTGACAAAGCATGCTTCCGTGTTTACATCGTGGAATTTTAAATTTACAAGTTCGGATACTCTCAGACCTGCAGCGTAAAGAAGTTCAAGCATTGCGGCATTTCTTGCCCCTGTCGGCTTATTTGTGTCCGGAATATTTAAAAGACGTTCAACCTCTTCAAACGACAGGGTATCCGGAAGTTTAAGACCGCTTTTGGGAAGATCAAGAAGTCTTGCAGGATCCTGTTTAAGTATCTTTTCCTGTACTGCAAATCTGTAAAACCCTCTTAGTGTTATGAGATGTCTTGCCCTTGATTTTGCGCCCAGACCTGCTTTTCTCAAGGCAATCAAGTATTTTAATATAAAAGGAGTGTCTGTATCTGAAATATGCCTGATTCCTTTTTTCTTAAGAAAGTCAAAATACCGGCTAAGATCACTGCTGTATGCTTCTATAGTCTTTCCTGAAAGCCCTTTTTCTACGAGCAGGTAGTTTACATATTGATCCGCTATAATATCCGGTTTCATTCAGATCCCTTCGGCATTTTGGCATCATTTTCTACACCGTTTGTTGTAATAAACTTAATGTCGGAGCATTAAATAATAAACAGAAAATTACCCATTTCAACACCCCTGCCGGCAATTATTAAAAATAAGTTTGCATTTTCAAACCTATTGTTTTATTTTGCAAGGTATGAAACGAGCTTATGAAAAACTATGGCTACCAACGTAAGGCGGGACAGCCTGTAAATTCAATCAGTTGGCAACCCCTTAGATTTTGCTTGATTGTGAAATTACCATAGAACCAAAATGGCGTAAAGTGTCCCGCTTTAGGTTGATAGCCGTTTTAGCCAAAAGTTCTGCTGCCCAAAGATTAGTGTAAATCCCGCCGTTAATTAACAGCGCTCCAAACACATGCCCTCCAAGACATGCTATACCATCTGATACGGCATTTTTTGCTGAAGTAACAGGTACATTAAAGTTGCCTGCACTACCTTCAACTATACGGGTTCTCCAATGCTCAGGCAGGCATCTTTGTATGTCAGAGTTCTTATCAATATACTCGTATAAAATCGGCATTGTAGCGCCTTTTCCTAAAGCCATGACCGTAAGTGTATCACGTCTTGGCATCAAATCTATTGTATGAATTTTCCCGCCACCAACAAAAAATTTATGGAGTGTTTGATACTTGGGAAGCCATTTCCCTCTCTTAAGAGAAACATCAAAAATAGCTCCCGGCCATTTTTTTGGTGCTTTGTAACCGATTTCTCTTGATAAAGCTTTCTTTATATTGGGGGGCAGCGTTGTAAAAACAACTCCGTTAACGTCTATCTGATGCTTGTTCTCGTCATAATCATCACATAGGATTGTAAAGTTTCCGTTCGAGCCCTGATCCTGGGGAAAATAAATATCATTCACTCTGAAAGGAAGAAAATGTATTCTTTCATGCTTGGAGATATAACTCCGAACATGCTGATATATACTTGGAATTAACCGGCCATTCCTCCAGACAGGGTTGCGGTTTATTATACATATCTTTCGTCCAAGCGGGCCAGAAGTCTCGACGCTTTTAGAACCTTTATGAAATGTTATTGTATCAATTTTATGCGCAACGATTGAAGGATCAACGAGCGGGATACCGTATGAACCGACCCAGCCTTGATAAACAAACCCCGACGTACGGTTGGTGCTTCTCCTCTTTCATCAAATCTTGGGTCAAATATGTATATATCCGGATAATCAGATCAGTTCTGAACAATATATGAGGTTAAAAACAGACCGCCTATTCCGCCGCCTATTATTCCTATCTTTTCTATGGCAACAGATGAACTCATTCAACTACCCACACAGTGCAATCTTTCGTATTTTGTAAGCGTTCACAGGCACTGCATATGCACGTTTTCAGGGCAACCAACATAGCAACACTATAGTTGATTACCCTGAAAACGCACATCTACAGCACCTGTAAAAGCTTACATGTTGGTCAGCAAGCATGGAAAGACCCGGCAGGAATCTGTCATCATCAACCCTGATAGAATATTTTGATACAGATCCGCTTTCATCAACAATGGCATTTGCAACTACAATCATGCCCACCCCGCCCTCTGCGATTTCTTTGTAATGCTCTATTGTCAACGAGCTGACAGTTCCATCTTTGTGGGCAGAAGCAGTAAAAAGAGGCGCCATGGTAATTCTATTTTTAAGACTGACTGAATTAATTTTATACGGTTCAAAAAGATGTGTGAATCTGTGCATCGTTATATTCCTGTATTTTTTCGTAGCCGTTCACGGAAGAACCGGTAGCATAACAAGGTTACCTCTCAACGCGTAAGAAACGTGGACGAATTAACTTCATCAAGCAGGTATATAGATTTGGGTTGGATTTGTTCGACCTGCCCGCAACGCCTACATTTTGCATCAGTTAATATGCCTACACTCGTTCCCAGGCTCTGCCTGGGAATGCATCCTCTTGAGGCTCTGCCTCATAAAGTAGTTGTATTTTATATGAGACAGAGCCTCAGCCAAGAGCTAACAGCTCGCCCAAAAGACGCTAATTTATGCTTTGCAATAACGAAGCAGCAACACTAACTTATGCAACATTCAGGCGTTGCTGACAGGTCAGAACCATATGAAATTCCATTGAATATTCTATAATGAGAATTGCTGTATTGATTAACAACTGATTGAAATTAAGCTATAGAATTAAACTCCGAATAAAAGTCATATTCATATCTCACTTCAACAGGTGAATCAAGGCAAAACACCATTGCTCAAACATCTTTCCTGTCAACTTGTTTTTTGAGCCACCTTAACTTTCTCAGGCAGGCGCAATAGAAAATGTCGACCTGCGGAATTAGAATTACTCATGTTTTGTCAATGTGGTTGGTGGTTAGGAGCTTGAGTCAAGCGAATACCCTGTTGAGGAATTTTTCTGCAATCTCTTAATTTCTTAATCTATCCTCCACAGTCCAAAGTTTTGAGGAGTAATGGATACACCTCTCCAAACTGTTTACTGAAAAACTAAAATTTTACTTTACTGTAAAGCCTTCTGGAAAGTATTCTAAAATCTCATACAACAAAGGGTAATTTGCTATTGAAGATAGATGGCTAACTGTTGATGATATTCGTAAATATCTCAATGTAACCAATGAGACAGTATATAAATGGATAGATCAGCGTGGAATGCCTGGCCACCGTGTTGGCCGGCGCTGGATGTTCAAACAAGATGAAATTGATGAATGGGTGCGATCCGGTGATGCCGCTGAACTGTTCATTCTTCTTGAACAGAAT
>JAUWOS010000078.1 GCA_030611985.1 Desulfobacterales bacterium
ATGGAAACCAAGACAAGGAGCTGTATGGGTTAATGCCGATTCTTTTTCGCCTGCAATCAAAAATGAGCTGAACAGGCTTAAACCAGGTGAGATCAGCGAGGTAATCGCCGATGGCAGGCAATACAAGATCATTAAATTAAAGGGAAAAAGAGGTGGGGAACCAATAGAGTTTTCCAAAGTAATTAATACGATAAAAAAAATAACATGGCAAAATAACTTCGACAAAGCGCTTTCCAGGTATTTGACAAAATTGCGCAAAGTATCTGCAATCAAGATCAACAAAAAAGCTCTGAAAAAAATAGAAGAACAATACCAAAACAGTTAGGAACATTTTTATAAAAAATAGTTTATACTACTATGAAACTCATAAAACCGGTCATCACACTATTGCTGCTGATTACTTTTCTCGTTATGGGAACTGTTTCCTGTGAAAAAAAGTCGTCCAGACAGCTTGTAAGAAAAAAATGCATCGACTGTCATCAAAAAAAGGCTGATGAGTTCAAGAAGACAGGTGTTGTTCATAAACCTGTAAAAAGCAATGAGTGTGAATCGTGTCACAGGCCACATGGAGTAATCGGGGGTGTCTATTTAAAGGTGGGCGAAAAAGAGCTGTGTTACACCTGCCATAAAGAAATGGAAAATGTGCTTGACAAAAAGCATGTTCATGCCCCGACAGGAAAACAAGAATGCACAAGCTGTCATAATCCGCATTCATCCGAAAATAAAAACCTGTTAAAAAGCAAGGGGAATAACCTTTGCTTTATCTGTCACAAAGAAGATGCGTATAACAGAAAAATGCAGCATGCGCCCTTATCCGGCAAGGGGTGTTTGACCTGTCACGATGCTCATGGTTCTGATTATGAGAAATCACTTTTTGATTCAACGGATGTTGTTTGCAGCAAATGTCACGATTTTAAAAAGCCCGGGTTTATCAAAGGCCATTCAGGCTATAAGCTGGGGGGAGATTCCTGCGTCTCTTGTCATACGCCTCATTCTTCTTCAAATACGAAACTGCTTCGAGAATTTGCTCACACTCCGCTTGAACGGAATCAGTGCGCGTCATGCCATAACCCTCCTGAGTCTGCACAGGCTTTAGAACCCAGGGAAAAAGGGGCAAAGCTTTGCTATGGCTGCCATACAAAAGATGAGGCGAATTTTAAGAAAGCTCATACTCATTTACCGGTTCAGGATGGAAATTGTCTGTCATGCCACAGTCCCCACGCCACAGACAATAAATGCGCAACGATTTTACCTGATGGAAAACTTTGTTATTCGTGCCATAAAGAAAGAGAAGAGTTAATTAAGAAACAGCATGTTCATAAACCGGCGGGAGAGAACAATTGCACATCCTGCCATAATCCCCATGCATCAAACAACAATTATGGATTGAAAAAGGCCGGCAAAAAGCTTTGTTATCAGTGTCACAAGACAGACGATTTTACGAAGCCGAATATTCACAATCCTGTTAAGAAAGGGGATTGTGCTGTCTGTCACGACCCTCATGCATCAAATCACAAGTTTGAACTGAAACTAGCCGAAGTCGAGCAGTGTTATAGCTGCCATCAAAAAGAGAAAATGCTCTTTGATCGAGTTAATGTTCATACCCCAATCAGAGTCGGACAATGTGTTGTCTGCCACAGTCCTCACTCTGCAATTGAGGAAAAGCTTTTGATTCAGAAAAAAAACGAACTTTGTTTTAATTGCCACAAGGGGATGCTTGATGATGTTGAAGGGGGAAGTGTTCATGAATCTTTTGCAAAAGGCAGATGCCTTACATGCCACGACGAACATGCAGGCGACAACGATTTTCAGTTGATTAAAACAGAAGCGGATAATTGTTATGTGTGCCACAGTAACATTCAGGATCTTTCCAAAAAAAGCAAATATACCCACATACCTGTCAAAGATGGAGAATGCACATCCTGTCATAATCCCCACGGAAGCAAAATAAAAGGGCGGTTAAACAGGCCCGCAGGAAGTCTTTGCCTGTCATGTCACTCTGACTTTGAGCTTCATGTTGAAGAAGACAAATTTCAGCATACGCCGGTTAAAGAAGGAATGTGCCTGAAGTGTCATGTGCCGCATTATGCAGACATCGAAAGTTTGCTTGCAGGCAAAGGAACGAGCCTTTGCAAAGATTGTCACGATATTAATGAACCTGCTATGGTGGATGTCCACTCTGGAATTGCCATCAACAATACGGATTGTACCGGCTGCCATGAAGCGCACAGCGCGGAAAACAAGGGCTTGATACACAAGGTCATGCACTCGCCGTTTAAGGAAGGCAACTGCAAGAAGTGTCATTAAAGTGAGCCAAAATGCCTAAAGTTAAAAATCACATATTCTTGTTTTGTTTGATATTTTTTGTAACATTTTTGTTGTCTGCAATAGCTACTTGCTCTGCTGAAGCAAAAAGCGCAGAGGCCGGCTTTAAAAAATGCATAGAATGTCATCCCGAAATTCAAAAGGAGATGTCTCAAAAAGGAAAGCATGAACCTTTTAAAAAATATCAATGTTCAAGCTGTCACAATCCACATGCCTCAAATTATGAACATCTGATAAAAGATGAGATCGGCGCACTGTGCAAAAGTTGTCATAAAGGAAAAAAAGGGAGCTTTGACAAAAAACAAAGTCATTCTCCTTTTGAAAAAGGAAAATGCCTGAAGTGCCACAGCCCTCATTCATCAAAAAATCCTAAGCTATTAACAAAAAAAGGAGAGCAGCTCTGCCTTGGTTGTCATACCGACAAAGAGATGTTTTCAAAGAAAAACAGACACGATCCTGTAAAAAAAGGTAATTGTTTAAGCTGCCACAGCCACCATACATCTGATTATGAGGAATTAACCAAAAAGAGCCCTGAACAAATATGCGTGAAATGCCATA
Source organism: Desulfobacterales bacterium (assembly GCA_030611985.1). Taxonomy (GTDB): domain Bacteria; phylum Desulfobacterota; class Desulfobacteria; order Desulfobacterales; family ETH-SRB1; genus DAOVDN01. Next base: position 2,884 of record JAUWOS010000078.1, read on the forward strand.
CAGTTAAAAAGAAAAAGACGGAAAAATCTCACCTGTATTATCCTGTACAGGGAGCTGATTGTATCTCTTGCCACAATCCCCATGGGTCAAATCGCGGCAGCCTGATCAAGGAAAATTTACACAAGCCGTTTGCCGGCAAAAAATGCACTCAATGCCATAATTCGTCTAAATCAGCAGATCCGCTAAGCATGAAAAGCAAAGGAATGTCAGTTTGTATTACCTGTCATCCCTCGGTTAAAGAAGACTTCAGAAAAGTCAACACCCATATAGGAGAAGGCGTTTTTTGCACAAACTGCCATAGTCCGCATGCTTCAGATGAAACTCATCTGAAAAAAGCAAAAGAGAAAAAAATATGCACCACCTGCCATCAGGATACAAAAGAGCGTTTAAAAGATAAAAATAACAAGCATAAACACCCTTCCGTTATGGAAGGAAAATGCACAGACTGCCATCGTCCCCACGGATCCGACTTTGAGCTATTATACAAGACTGATGAAATTTCCGCTTGTGTTGAATGCCATAAAAGGCATGCCTCATTTACCCATCCTGTTGGAAAAAATACCATTGATCCGAGGTCCAAAGGAGAGATTGGCTGTGCTACCTGTCATAACCTGATGGGAAGCCCTTATGATTTTGCTTTAAGATTTGATCAAAAAAAGCAGTTATGTATTCAATGTCATAAGGGGTACTGATTGACTCTCCGACTTTTTGACTATTTTTAAGGTGGTAATTGTGTACAGAAAGATTAATTTCGTCATTATAGTTTTAATCCTGTTTTTAATCATGCCGACTAGTGCATTTTGTCGGGCAAAAGGGGTGGTTAAACATCTGACGTCAATCACAGGAAATAAGGAAATTGGTCGCTTTGGTCTGCCTGGCGGTCTCTTTTTTGACGAAAATAAAAACAGATTATATTTTACGGATACAACCAATGGTCGAATACTTGCGTTTGATGCTGATTTTAAATATATCTCGGAGTTCACCGGCGGAGGAGCGCTGACATCGCCAACAAGTATAGTCAAAGATAGTAATGGTAAGTTTTTTGTGGCTGAGCCTGCAAAAGGACATATTCTGAAGATTGATATTGGTCGAAAATCTATCAAACCGATCAATTTCTCTGCTGTTCCCGGAGCCAACCCTGTTCACCCCGGCAATATGGCCGTTGATTCAAAAGATCACCTTTATATTGTGGACAAAGCCAACCAGAGAATTCTTCTTTTTGATTCAAATTCAAATTTCAAAAAAAATATTCCGGTCAAGGAAAGTCGGGGGCTTATTGATGTAAAGGTAGACAAGGCTGGTCGTATTTATGCACTAAGTGTCATTGATGGTTCTATTTGCGTTTATGATGATCAGGGAAATTTTCTTTTAAAGTTTGGAAGCAGAGGCGCCGATAAAGGTGAATTTGATTTTCCAACAAGCCTTGCTGTTGATCGAAAAGGGTTGATCTATGTAACAGATCAACACAAAAACAAGATTCTTGTTTTCAATAATAAAGGCCGGTTTCTATATGCTTTTTCACAACTTGGCTGGAGAGAAGGACGCCTGCACCGACCTTCTTTTATATACATAAATAATTCAGGCCGGATATTTATTGTTGACCGAGCAAATACACGTATTAGTGTTTTTGAATAGGGGAAATTGGATGAATGGATGGTAAGGACCGGGGGACGAAATAACTTCCCCAACTATGCATCACAGCTTCAGGTCGCCTTTGTCCGATCTCAAATCACAAAAACCTTGAAATAGCTCGCTATTCCTTCAACTTTTGTGATCTGAGATCAAACAAATTCGACCCAAATCTGTGCGCCTACTTGCGGAAGTTAATTCGTCCCCGTTCCTAAAGGGAGAACTGTTTTGAAAAGGTTGTTTTTTAGCATAATGCTGATCTTTTTAATCATAGCCGCATCAGATGCTCTTCAGGCAAAGGTGGACGGTCGATGTTCAAACTGCCACACCATGCACAACAGCCAGGGACGCTCGGAAATGGCGACTTATGGCGGTACTTCCGGAGCAAATCCGTGCCTGACACAGGGCGACTGTATCGGATGTCATGCTTATGATAGAACTGGAACCAATAATGTGATAATTATCGGAGATGGCGATCAAAAAAGCCGGATACCGCAAGTGTTTCATAACGCTGACACAGACCTTGCCGCCGGCAATTTTAAATATCTTGCCGATGCCGATGACAGAGGGCATAATGTAGCAGCCATTAATAATCTGGAAAATAATGGAAATATATTTCCTCCACCTGGTGACCAGCATGGCACAGGAATTACCCAACCCGGCGTCCTTACCTGTGCCGGAGTCTATGGCTGCCATGGCGATCGCAGCAAGACGAACCAGATTGACGCGATAAAAGGAGCTCATCATAAGAATGATGGCATTCTTAAGTTTGGTTCTATCGAAGAAAGCGCGCAGGCGCCTGCGGCCGGCAGTGCCGGAGACAAGATTGGTTTGAGTTATCGTTTTCTGATGGGCGTCAAAGGCGGTGAAGAGGCAAACTGGATGGGTCAATCACCTGGCGCCCTGGTTCATAATGAGTATAAAGGAGTAGACGGTCCCGGTGGGAGCAGTCTCACAAGTCCTGCAAGCAACACAATCAGCGGTTTCTGTGCGGAATGCCACGGATACTATCATGGCAACGGAACAGATGAAACAGGCGGTAGCACATCACCGTGGATAAGACATCCTGTCGATATTCAACTATATAACAATTATCCCAATACCGAATACCAGGATTACGATACGTATAACATAGATGTTCCTGTTGCAAGAACGACCATTCCTGATACTCCGAGTAACGCTGTTGATGATTCTGACATAATAATGTGCCTTTCATGTCACAGGGCACATGCTGGTCCGTATTACAAGCTAATTCGATGGGATAACAAGGCAAGTATGAGCGGCTGCGTGGTCTGTCATACGTCAAAGAGTTAAAACCAAACCCAAGACTGGACAAGCAATTCCCAGGTTAAAAGTAAAAGTTTCCCAAATAAATTATTGTGCTATAATTTTAATAACTTAAAATTGACTATTGAAAATTAAAAATGGTAGCATTCCTTAAATCTTAAATCTTAAATCTTAAATGCTGTACGCCTTCAGTGTGCTAATTTAAACAATTACAAAATGTTAAGTCGTTTGGGAAACTTTTATTAAAAGGTCTTATTTATAAAATCTGAGTAAGAAATAGATGCACTTTAAAAAGAAAAAATAGTGGATATCGTGTAATTTACTATTCGGATGAACAAAACAAAAAAACGCCATAGGACGTGAATGGTGAATAAAATGAATAAAATATTTTTATGGCTTATAACCTGGATGTTTTTTGTAAGCGGTCTTGCCCATGCCGGGCCTTATACCGATTCGGCTCACGGGAATAACGTTTATGGTGTCAAGCGAAGCGCCACAGGTTTTCCTGCGGATTATGCCAAAGGCCATTGTGCCAACTGCCACGAACAACACTCCAGCATAAACGGTAGCGAACCCTACCCGGATGGCGGATCTGATAATTACCTGCTGTTTGATACAAGCCATACGAGTCAGACTGCCAATTTTTGTTTTGACTGCCATACTGATAATGCATCTCAGCAATCAGGCGGATTTATTAAAAATTATAGCTATGCCTACCGAGCGGGCAATTATGATGACAGTGCCGGCAATGATGATATTAAACAAGCCTTTGATAATACTTCATCTCATAATCTTGATGATATACGTACATTCATAACCGGAAAGTGGGGATATACTTCAAATTCAAATCCTTGTTACGCCTGCCACAATTCTCATATTGCACAGGGTGACCCTGCTGATAGCACAAGCCCCAAAAGCTCATTAACACGCGGCTACCCTGTTTCCAGACCGAGTGATCATTTCGCTCTTGCTTCATGGGGTTTGTGGGGAAATGAGTCTGGTGAAAAGATGAGCAATTATACATCTTACTACCAGGCGCCATATCGTTTCGGTGAAACCACTTCATATGAGCCGGACGGCTCTACCACAATCATGGACGGCTCCAATCTTACTGATTATGTTACTTTCTGTTTAGACTGTCACTACACTTATCAGCCGCAAAGTACGCTGTTGGGAGCTTTAAAAGTTATCGACTGGGAAACAAGTGTTCACGGCAAGGCTGATAGCTGGAAACAAAATGATGCGGACGAAAGAAAAGCGCCCTACAAAAGCGAAAGCGTTGTAAACCGGAATTATGTTCTTGCCTGCACCGACTGCCACGAGCCGCATGGATCTAATAACTATTGTTACCTGATACGAAAGGAAGTAAATGGTGATGCTGTAGCAGTCGCCGACAATACCAGAAATTCCTGGAATTCCCTGTGCAGCCGGTGTCATACACAATCCCATGCAGATGATAGCGACGAAAGCAAGAAAAATGACTCGTGTATAACCTGTCATTATCACGGTGCAATTGATAGCGCTACAATTGAGCCATTATTTTGACTATAAAAAAGAGTAAGCGTTCACAGGCACTGCATATGTGCGTTTTCAGGGCAACCAACATAGCAAAACTATAGTTGATTACCCTGAAAACGCACATCTACAGCACCTGTAAAAGCTTACATGTTGGGAAGTAGCCTTGTTGTGCTACCGATTCTCCCGTGAACGGTTACGAAATACGAAACAATGATCAAAAATAAAAAGAAAATGGCATGTCGCTGACTATCTGAATGCGGGCAGGCTATCAGCGATAAGAAATTGTGCCCCGCAATAAGGAGGTTGATATGGCGTTGGTAAAATGGGATCCGTGGCAAGAGATTGAGGGTATGTTTGACCGTTATTCCAGGGCGGTGGGTTCGCCTCGAACAGGAGGTCAGGATGTCATTGCAACAGGGGATTGGATTCCCCAGGTAGACATTGCTGAGACCGACAAAGAGTTCGTGATTAAAGCGGAGATTCCCGAGGTCAAGAAGGAGGATATCAAAGTTACAGTAGACAACGATGTCCTGACAATCAAGGGAGAAAGGAAACAGGAAAAAGAAGAGAAAGGAAAAAAATTTCATCAAGTTGAGCGATACTACGGGAGCTTCACCCGTAGCTTTACGCTGCCTGGCAATGTCGATGGAACCAAGATTCAGGCTTCGTTCAAAGATGGTATGTTAAATCTTAAGATTCAGAAAACCGAAGAGACAAAGCCAAAAGTCATAGAGGTTAAGGTAGAGTAAAAAAACGGAAGCTCCTACAATGGTGTGGACTGGGAAAAGCTTAGAGCGAGTCCCCAATGGCTCGCACTAAGCTTTTCTCAGCTCCTTATGCTGTCTGTTATAACCTGTCTGAAAATTCCGGTAGTCCCACTTTCGCGCAAAGGTACCGGAAGCTATAGTGTAACTTGTTGAAATCATTGACCCGCATTGTTTTGTAATGATCACCAAAATTCTCATTTTGCCCTCCCCCAAGCTCAATTCCGATTTTCAATCAAGGCTGCTTCCCAACATGTAAGCTTTTACAGGTACTGCATATGCACGTTTTCAGGGCAATCAACTATAGTGTTGCTATGTTGGTTGCCCTGAAAACGTGCATATGCAGTGCCTGTGAACGCTTACGAAATAACTTCCCCAAGTAGGCGCACAGATTTGGGTCAAAGGCGGCCTGAAGCTGTGATACATAGCAGATGAAGTTATTTCATTCGCGTTCCTAAGTCGTCAAACGAAAGGAAATTTATAGTGCAACTCGTCATAAACAGCGCCGGCACGTATATTACACAAAAAGACGGTATTTTCAGGCTTAAAAATAAAGACAAACGTTTTGATGTTTCACCCCTGAAAATAGAATCAATCGTTATCTCCAACCAGGCCATGATTACTACCCAGGCAATAGCAACAGCCTTGGAGAACAATATAGATATTGTTTTTCTGAATAGATATGGCGATCCGATCGGTCGGATATGGTTTGCCAAAATGGGAAGCACGGCACTTATCCGCAGAAAACAACTGGAAATCGCAGAAGATGAAAAAGGGCTCGAATTGGTTACCGATATGATCAGACAAAAAATTGAAAACCAGAACGGGTTTCTAAAAAAACTGATGTATTCAAGACCCGGCAGAGAAAATCTGTTTGAAAACCCGATCAAGATCATTGAGAGCGCTCTTTCCAGCCTTTCCATGCATGATGGGATAATTGAAGATGTCAGAAACAGCATAATGGGGTTTGAGGGCACGGCAGGCAGGGCATATTTCCAGTGCCTGTCCAAAATAATGCCGGAAAAATATATATTTAAAGGAAGATCGCGGCAGCCCGCCAAAGATCCATTTAATGCTGTTTTAAATTACTGTTATGGAATCCTTTACTCCAGGATCGAAAAAGCCTGCATACTTGCAGGGCTTGATCCCTATGTCGGGTTTCTACATACGGACAATTATAACAAAAAATCAATGGTATTTGACCTTATTGAGCCATTTAGAATTTATGCGGAACAAACCGCTGTATATCTTTTTACAGGCAAAAAGATAAAAGATGAATATTTTCGTGCGACTGATAATGCTGTTTCTTTAAATGACAAGGGGAAGCCGATTGTTGTTGATGCGATAAACAGTCATATGGAAGAAACTGTAAGATACAAAAAGAAGAATGTGAAAAGAAAGTATATCCCTCAACACGAAGCCCACAAGCTTGCGAATATACTGCTTGCAGGTGAAGGCGAAAAAAGGCCGGAATGGCTGGAGATTAAGGAATTTTGAGGAAATGAGTGTTCTTGTTTGGATAATATACGATATTGTTGAAAATAACCCAAGGACAAAGGTTGCCAAAGAATGCAAGAAATCCGGCCTTATCAGGGTTCAAAAAAGCGTATTTCTCGGAAAGTTCGAATCAAACCGTTTTGATGAATTATCGGAAAAATGTCGTGACCTGATTGATGAAAAAACAGACAGCGTCTATCTGTTTCCGTTCTGTCAGGAGGATTTCAGGAATATAAAGGTTCTTGGTCAGGGTTTTGACAAAAAGCTGGTGAATGACGAGATATTGGCGAAGTTTTTCTGATTCGCAGATTACGCAGAAACAAATGAAGCAATTATCAGTTATATTTTTAATATTATTTGATATCGCAGAGATATAACCATCAATTAATACTTGCATTATGTTACATAATGGATTATTTACTAAAGTAAGAATATATTAATTTGAAGGATAAATATAAAATGTATGCAAAAGTATCAAAGAAGGGTCAAATAACGATCCCTAAATCAATCAGGGAAAAATTAAAAATCGAAAAAGATGGCGCGGTTTTGTTTCTTGTTGAAGACAACGAGATCAAACTAAAAGGCGTTCCCGGAGTACAATCGGAACAATTGGCAGGAAGTCTGAAAAAATATGCAAAGGAATGTGTTCCTTTGAAAGAAATAAGAAAAAAAATACAAGGTGAAATCGCTAATGAAACAGCAGAAGAAGGTTTATCTGGCTGATTTTTATGAAAGTGAACTTTGGGAATTTGTTATTAAAAAAAGAAGGCTTGACATTTAGGTTTTTATAGATATAGTTGGTTAAATTGCTTCTTAATTTCTTAATCCAATATAATAAGGATTGAAACTAGATATAGTTTGTTAAAAAACAATTTTTTCATCACATCCATTAAAACAAGGATAAAAAACATCATATCTATTTTATGGGAATAAAACATGAATTCAATAAAGAAAGTGTATCTGATTGATACAAACGTTATCCTCAGATACTTATTTGATGATCATAAAGTGCATAGCCCC
>JAUWOS010000010.1 GCA_030611985.1 Desulfobacterales bacterium
AACTAAAAGCGGTAAGCGTTCACAGGCACTGCATATATACGTTTTCAGGGCAACCAACATAGCAACATCTATAGTTGATTACCCTGAAAACGTACATCTACAGCACCTGTGAACGCTTACTAAAAGCGTAAACTACTTTGGGCTAATCATGAAGGATACCAAATTTTGCGCCCGAATTTGCCGTGAACGGTTACGTTATTTTTTACCGAGCCTTTTTTCCAAGGATTCCAAGATGCTGTATTTTTTTATCTTTCTCCACAAGGTTGTTCTAGGAATATCAAGAATTTTTGCAGCCCTTACTTTATTATAATTTGTAGCCTCAAGCACCCTGATTATATGAGCTTTTTCTTCTTCACAAAGAGGAAGTAAATCTTTGTTCTCAACAGTTTCAACTACCAGACGGTCAATATCTTCAGGGAGTTCGTTTTCATCAATCCAGACTCCTTCTCCCAGAGCAACAGCGCTGGATACTATGTGTTCAAGCTCTCTAATGTTTCCTGGAAAAGAATATTTCATCAAGACTTCACGGGCTTGTTTTGAGAACCCCTTGATTTTTTTATTGTACAACATGTTGTATTTATCTATAAAATGCTTTATTAAAAGAGGTATATCATCTTTCCTTTCTCTGAGTGAAGGAACGCGGATTTTGACTACTTTGAGACGGAAATAAAGATCTTCTCTAAAGTGTCCGGCCTTTATCTCGTTTTCCAGATCTTTATTTGAGGCAGATATCACCCTGATATTCAGATCAACAGGATCAGCTCCTCCTACTCTCAGCAGTTTCTTTTCCTGGATTACTCTCAGCAGTTTTACCTGCATGGAAAGAGGCATTTCCCCTATTTCGTCAAGAAAAACCGTTCCTCCCTGAGCGGCCTCAAGCAAGCCTATCTTAATATTTTCTGCGCCTGTAAAAGCTCCTTTTTCATGACCAAAAAGTTCATTGGATATCAACTCCTCTGTAAAACTTCCGCAATTAAAACTGATATACGGTTTGTCTTTTCTGGGACTGCCGGAATGTATGGCCATTGCAGTCAGCTCCTTGCCCGTCCCGCTTTCTCCCTGAATAAGAACATTACAGTTTACTCTGGAGACTTTGTGAATAATTTTAATCAATTCACGGACAGGAGAACTGACACCAATAATTTTTCTCACATTATCTTTTTTGAAAAGATCTTCCTTAAGCTGTTTATTTTCGTGGACCAAACGCACCTTGTCAACTGCACGGTTTAATATCAGCATAACCTGTTCGGGCGTAAAAGGCTTTTCAATGTAATAAAAAGCACCTTGCTTAACCGCTTCAACAGCATTTTCTATGGATGCATAACCTGTAATAATTATAACTTCTGTTCTATGATAATTATCTTTGATCTTCTTTAAAACCTTCATGCCGTCCATTTTAGGCATGTGCAAATCGGTAAAAATAATATCGAAAGGCTCAATTTCCATTCTACTGATTGCTTTAAGAGGATCTGTAAACGTTTCAACCCTGTAGCCGCTTTTACCAATTTTTCTCTGCAAATTTCGCAGAACCAGAGACTCATCGTCAATAATCGCAATACGTATCAATATGTTCTTATCGTTTCTTTTCAACAACAAATTTCCTTAGGAACGTGGACGAAACAACTTCCTTCCTTCTATCCTTTCATCCACCTGTCAACATATCCATCCATCTACTTGAATGGTTATGACTTTTTAAATCCGCAGGAACATGTAAAGCAGGAAGAATAACAGTAAACCTGGAATATTTTCCTTCTTCAGATTCAATGCTGATCTGCCCGCCATGTATCGTAACTATTCCATGGGAAACAGAAAGACCAAGTCCGGTGCCTTTTCCCGGTCCTTTTGTGGTAAAAAACGGATCAAATATATTGGGCAAAATATAGGCGGGTATCCCACATCCATTATCTTCTACCTGAACACTCAGAAATCCAGGGTTGTCAGCTTGCTTGAGACTTATTTTAATAGTTCCATCTTTTTTGACAGCATCCAAGGCATTAAGAATCAGATTCAAGAAGACCTGCTTCAATTGCTGTTTGTCCCCGCGAATCTGAGGCAGGTGGGTCTGAATTTGAGTTTCTATTTTCGCTCCTGTTACTTTAATCTGATTCTGCGCTAATTTAATTGTTTCGTTAATTAACACACCCAGGTCAACAGGTTCGGAGATAGATTCGCCTTCTCTCGCGAAATCCAGCAGATTACGAATTATCTTTCGCGACCTGTCTGCTTCGTTAATGAGATCGTTTATCATTTCAAGCAGCTCATCTTCAGATAAATCTTTATGATCCTCAAGCATGGCATGTGCTGTGAGCATTATATTGTTTAAAGGATTGTTCAATTCGTGAGCCACACCGGCTGTTAAAGTTCCGATTGCTCTAAGTTTGTGCGACTCAACCATCGCAACTTCACGCAATTGAAGCTCTTGAATCATTTGGTTGATAGCCAACTCCACTGTTGTAAATTCGCCACGGTATTTACACATTGGAGGAATCGGAGAAAAATCTCCTTTTGCTATTTTTTGCGTGCTTTCAACAAGGAGCTTAAGTGGCTTTATCAATCTTTTTACAAAAAAACATACTAAAAAAGTTGTTAATAACAAAACAACTGCAAGAATGTAAACAGGAATCCTCTGAATGAGCTTAAGCATAGCATTTATGGAATTTTGCTCATTATGAACTAAAGCAGCCGCTAGTTTAACCATCTCAGCGCCATGTTCTCGCAAGGAAGTTTCAATCTCGTGTTTTTTTTCAGTATTCTTAATCCTGTTTTTTTCTAACACCGTTAGCTCTTGCAAAAGCTCCCTGTATTTGTCAAGATGTTGCATTACTGTTGCTGTCTCTTCCGGTGATAAAATAATTGTAACTTTTTCCAAGTTATCGGATAAAATAATTTTTGCATTATTAGCACTCTGAGCTGCATCTTCGAGATTTGTGCCATACAGAAAATAGTTTTTTTCCCATCTTCTGGCTTGCACAATATCAAAAAGATATTTTTCAGAGATTTGAAAGAAGGAAAATTTTTTTTGTATATGATTTATGGCTATGGCTGAACCAACAACAAGAGAGATCGACAAAGAAGATAAAAGAATAAACATCAGCAATATATGTGTCCGAAGGCTAAAACGTGGCCGTGAAAGCACACCCGGGCAATCGGTATTCGGTGCGGATTTTTTTTGGCGTACTGTTTTCTTTGAATTGTTTATAGATTTAGAGTCGGATTCATGAAGATTTGTCATAATATATATTTAACAAAAGTTTCCCAAAACAACTTAACATCTTGTAATTATTTAGATTAATCACAGAAGGCGTATGGGAATTTAAGGTTTCAGGTTTCAGGTTTACATGTTGGGAAGTAGCCTTGTTAGGGATTTCACTGAAAATAAATTACCCAATTTCAAAATATTACCAAGTTATTATAGGGTGTTATGAAATTATTTGGGTAGAATATTATGAGTGAACTCCTTTATGTCACCGGTTCTCCCGTGAACGGTTACAAAAAACTTTGGTTTATCAATTAGCACGCCGAAGGCGTACCGTCAATCTTCAATCTTCAATAGTCAGTTTTCAATAGTCAGTTTTCACTTTTAATTCTAAGCTATTAAAATTATAGCATAACGATTCATTTGGGAAACTTGTAATATTTAACTTGATAGTATAGGAATTTCCATTTTATGCTTAATGAATTCAATATGATAGGATAAATAAGTGTAGGGAACGGCGTCTCCGTGCCGTTCCCTACTGTCAGTGAACGGCACGGAGACCCTATTGCCAGTGAACGGCAGAGATGCCGTTCACTACGGTGTTTACCTGTTGCGTTATTAACAAGTTGCACCAGAGTTAGGCTTCAGGCACTTTAAAAGCACGCACCCGAAGGTGCGCTAATTTATTAAAAATGTAATATATAGTGTTTCTGAGTTGCCATTCTCCTGAATGACTGAGGTGCAAGCAAGTTTTATGCTTTTGCTATAATTTTTTATAACCAAGTGAATCCGCGGCTTTTGCTATTACAGAACGAAGTTCGCTGGGTTTGAATGGCTTGGAAATCATATCAAAAGCACCTTTAACCATAGCTTCACGAGCCAAATCTACCGTTGCATAGCCTGTAATAATAATTACTCTGGTGGTATCTGATTTTTTTCGTACTTCTTCCAAAACCTTGATACCGTTAACCTCGGCCATCATTATATCTGTAACAACAATATCAAATTCTTTTTCATGGATCCTGCTTAGAGCTTTTTGGGGATCTTCAAATACTTCTACCTCATAACCAGCTTTTTCAAGAACCGGCCCCAACCTGTTTCCAACTATAGTTTCATCATCCAGTAACAATATTTCTAATTTTTCTTTCATTTTTATTTCCTCCCCCTTCCTTACTGCCCATTGGAAACTTTTGCAAACAAATCATAATCCATATAAACTTCAACGTGTTTGACTCCTTCAAGTTTCATCACCTTTTGTTTCATTTCTAATACCTTATCCTGTGCTTTTTTCTTAACGACCTTAGTATATATATATACAGTTCCTTTGTCGGATTTTACCTGCATTTTTGAATCTATATCCGCCAGAGTTGCCCGAACACGACATGATATTGCAACATTTTCCATACATCTTAAGGAATATGTCATCGGCTGAAATTTCTTGTGCTCTACAGTACTAATAATGGTTTCCAGAGCATCTTCCACATCATCATCTTTGATATGCCCGATGTTTATTACCAGATCATATAAGTTCGGTTCCATAATATCTATATCATAAACAGTCGCAGCCCACTTTGCTTGCTCCTCATCTTCTTTTCCAATGATTTTACTTGCCTTGTCATGGGATATATTGTCCAGCTTCATTCTGTTTTTTATCCTGTCCTCTAAATCAGCAATAATTCGAACTTTGAGAACATGCGATATCTCTTGAAAAAACGGAAGTCCGATGACTCCATAAAATACGATATTATTTTTTAGCAAATATTCTGTGAGCAAAGTTTCAATAAATATTATGTATTCAGGTTTAACCTTAGAAAACATGCCAACACCGGATGGCGCTTCTTTAAGAACTTGTGCAAGATTAGATTCAGAAACATCGAACTCCCTGGAAACCAGTGATAAAATAATTTCACTATCTGTATACTCGTATTTCAATCTTTTGGCCGCACTTCTGGCTATTTGCTTTCCATTGCTGTAAGAACCTGCGGTAATAGTTATAATGGACACTTGCCTCTCCTTAAAATATAGGTAATGGGTAAGCGTTCACAGGCACTGCATATGCACGTTTTCAGGGCAACCAACATAGCAAATCTATAGTTTTGCCTAAGAAAACGCACATCTACAGCACCTGTAAAAGCTTACATGTTGGGAAGTAGCCTTGTTGTGCTACCGATTCTCCCGTGAACGGTTACGGTAATGGTTTATGGTTCACGGTTTACAGTTCACACTTTTTTTAATAAACCAAGCATTTTAACCGTGAACCGTGAACCGTGAACCGACAACCGGTATAAATATCCTGATTAAATGCCATAAAACAGATAAAGCGTTCCGATTAATATTACTATAAATAATACAGTCATAATCCCACCGGCTTTTATAAAATCTACACTTTTATATCTGCCTGGACCCATATAAAGCGCATTAACCTGATGTGTGGGCAGCATAAACGAGTTGGAAGTCGCCAGTCCGACAACAAGAGCTGCCATCCTTGGATCTGCACCTGCTGCCATAGCCATATTAACCACAAGTGGCACAAGAAGTACCGTTGCGCCAACGTTCGAAATAACCAGTGTAAAAAAAGTGGAAAGAACTGCTATAGCTGTCATAAGTACAACTGGAGAAACATCTCCTATTAGATTAAGAATAGTATGAGCAATCCACGCTGCTGTACCGGTTTTTTCAGTTGCAATTCCCAATGGAATAAGTCCGGCCAAGAGGAAAATCGTTCGCCAGTCAACAGACTTGTATGCTTCATCTATAGTCAGAACCTGGCAAACAATCATTCCAAAGGCTCCGGTCATAAGAGCTACCGACAACTGGATTTTGAATATAATTATCATGATAAGAGCTGTTGCCAGCCAAAAACCGGCTATTAAAGATTTCTGTGGTTTAAGAACTTCGCTTACCGGAGTCGTAAAAATGAAATTGTGTCTTTCCTGTAAAATATTAAACCTTTCCCAGGTGCCATGAAGCAATATTGAATCACCTGAACGCAATTTAAAATTTGAAAGTCCGGAATAAAAAGCCTTATCTGAACGGTAAATTGCTAATGGGTTTACCTGAAACTGTTCCCAGAAATGTGCTTTTCTCAGAGTCTTGCCAATTAACTCGGAACGTGGCGCAACAACAGCCTCAATGGTTCCGGATATGGCGGCAGACATTTCATTCCGGAATAAATCCAACGAGTCTTTAATCTGCATCCCAAGTTCTTTGGCCATTTTCTTGACATTTTCCTGTAGTCCGTAAACAACAATATCGCTGTCAGACCTTATCTCCATGTCCGGAGCAGCGGAAAGCAGCTTAAAACCATCCCTGCCTGCAATCGCAACAACATTTACCAAATATTTATCCCGTATATCCTTGATTGTCAAAGGATCCTTGAAATCGGTGAAATCGCCAGGCACTTTTAATTCAAAAGGATCGCCAACATGTTCGTAAGAACTTGATAGTTCCTGGATAGATTCATCAGAAGAACCGCTATCTCCAACGTTTCCTTTTGGCAGAACAAAGCGTCCGAAAAGAATGAAGAATCCGATTCCGGCTCCTACCAGCGCTAAACCGACAGGAGTTACATCAAATAGACCGAAAGGTTCAAGATTAAAAGGAGCAAGCAAATCGTTCAGAAGAATCAACGGACTACATCCAACCAGAGTGATAGTTCCCCCTAAAATTGCACAAAAACCGATAGGCATGAGCATTTGGGGAAGTGGTATATTCATTGATTTGCTTACACGCCTGATAGCAGGCAAGAAAAGAGCTGCGGCGCCGATATTTTGCATAAAACTCGAAATTACAGCTACAGTGGCACCCATTGCTATAACAACACGTGATGAACTGTTGCCGGCTATCTTCATTACCGGCTTTACCAATCTGTTTATAAGTCCGGTTTTGTCAAGACCGGCGCCTATGATAATAACCGCAATTATAGAAATAACTGCGTTGCTGCTAAAACCGGAAAACGCTTCTTTGGGTGTAACTAAATGAAGCAAAGGTAGTGTAACTGTCATTAGTATAGCTACCATATCAACGCGAATCCATTCAGCGATAAAAAGGAACACCGCTATTCCGATCATTATCATAACCAAAATCATTTCTGTCGTAAGCACATTTGCTTCCATAACTGCTCAATCTCCTTTTTTTGTTGCATCTATTTGTTGCATCTATGTGTTTAGTCTGAAGTCTGAAGACTTTTATGGAAAAGACTCCCAAAAGCCAACTTTTTGTCCTGAACGTAGAGAATAACGCTCAGGAATCATCTGTTTCCTTCAACCTTCAACCTTCTTTTTCACTGTCAATATGCGACATGAGGTCATCTGAACCAGCAAAGATATATTTTTTTGGATTTTCTGATAATTTTCATCCTTTTTATCAGGTACGGCAATCACTATCTCGGCTATGTTCAGCTTTCGTGCAAACTCGCAAACCTTTTCAATATATTCACCACAACAATCATACTGCTCAATGTTAATTCCTTCCATAATACTGCAATCTATAAGCAGCTCTATTTTTTCTCTTATTTTCTTTTCTTTTTCAGTTTCCGGCAAAACGTCTGTCACAAAACAATCTGACTTAACGTCATCGTTTCCTGATAAGAAAAGAAAAATTGGCTTAGAATCACTTCTCTTGGCGAATTCAACAGCATAACGAGCTGCATTCAGCGATATTTCAGAAAAATTATTCAAAGGTACAAGTATCTTGTTCAATTAACCTTACTCCTGATTTATTAAATAAAAATTTAATTCAGACTATAGCCAAACTATAATCAAAAATTATGCCAAATCAATATGTTTAAAAATTATAGATAGTTATATTTTTAAGGGTAAAAAAACTATTATTAGTGTTCCAATATGAAACATCTTAAACGAGCTATCGCTATTTGTTTATGTTGAAGTCCTTTTAGGGCAGATGGTTGAAATTGTGTTTCATTCTGGAACTATGTTTCATTTTGAAATTGAAATCAAAAAGAAAAGCATTTGAACGAAAAGATGGAAAACAAATAAAAGATGCTTATGTGGTATCCTATTTAAATTCCGTGGTAGATTAATTTGCTCAAAAAATATCTTATTGATATTACGGCATCCTTTTTTACCAGTAGGGGCAATCCCTTGTGGTTGCCCATTTTCGTTATTAATCAAATTTTCTTTTTCGATATCATTATTATTTTGGGCGACCACAAGGGTCGCCCCTACAAGGATTTGCAATCTGTTTTACCACGAAATTTGAATAGGATACCTTATGTGGGCTTTTCAGGCATCATTTCCGGTATATTGACAGCATCTATACCTTTTTCATTAAACAATCTTTTCTCACAAGCCATCTGCAACTTTGCAACAAGTTCATCACGATCAAAAGGCTTCATAAGATAGTCAAATGCTCCCAGTTTCATGCCTTCTATAGCAACCTGAACCGAGGCATGACCGGTCAGCATTATTACTTCTGTCATGGGCTTGATTTTCTTTATTTCTTTTAGGGTTTCTATACCATCCATTCCAGGCATCAACACATCAAGCAGCACCGTTATAAAATCCTGGTTTTTAATTTTTTCCAGGGCATCCTCTCCGCTCATTGCCGTAGTGATATCAAAGCCTTTTTTTATCAGAAATTTTGAAAGGTATTTAAGCATTATCTCTTCATCATCAACAAGCAACAGCTTATTTTTCATAATTCACTCCTTTAATAACGGTGGGACGAAATAACTTTTTCACACCAATCCACGAAGAATTATAGGTTTCAATATGAAACTGGTGTTTCATATTGAAACCTATAATTCTGAGACCTGTACTTGTTTAACTATCGAAATAATTCATATAATTAGCAAGAAGAAATGTTCCATTTTGAAACATCTTTGCGCTTACCAGCATACCGTATAAATATAACCATCAGCAATTTATGGATATTTTGATATGGCATGTCTCTTGATTTAATTATATGCAATATCTATGCTCAATTCATATATCTCCGGCAAATCCTGAGACCTGGAAAATGTGACCAAAATATGTCTTTGCAATGTGGATGGCGTTTTTGCCCAGCGGCAACTTTTTATTGACAGAGGGAGCATAAGTATTGTAATCAGAAAACTCACTGAACGCTCAGTCAGTTTTGAGAGGCAAATTAATAATGCAGATTTTATCCAAGAAAGAGTCTATCCTTCAAGCCGCTACGCTGCTTTTCTCCAAGAACGGATTCAGACATACGTCCGTCCAGGAAATAGCCAACATAACCGGTGTTGCCGAGGGAACCATTTTCTATCATTTCAAGAGTAAGGATGGGCTTTTCCTTGCGATATTGAATAATCTGAAAGGGGATGTCATCGAGCAAGTCACTACATTCTTTTCAGGAAGAGAGTTTGACAATGGGCTCCAGATGGTTGAGGCAGCCGTTTCGTTCTACATTCATCTGGAAGGAGTGTTGAAGCACAGGTTTCTTTTGTTGCACCGCTATGATGCTTATGAATTTGCCAGGGTCAACGCTGAGTGCCGTGGACACCTCGAAGCAATTTATGAGCAATTTGTAGAGATGTTTGAGAGGGGAATTTTGCTCGGTCATGAGGATGGGTCAGTCAGGGAGATGCCTGCCCGAAAAAATGCGCTTATCATCTACAGCATGGTTGACGGACTGGTGAGGCTTGACACTTACGGTTTATATGATGCAGGTCCATTATTTGATGAACTTGTTCGGGCTTGCCGAAGGATGCTGGAAAGCGAAAAAACATAGGAATACAGGAGGGTAGCTTTCATGTTAGCAAAAATTTTACCGTTTGTTGGTTGGCTTAAAGGATACAGATTTGATGATTTACGAGTAGACGCTCTGTCGGGATTGACAGTGGCGCTTGTGCTTATTCCACAATCCATGGCCTATGCCCAACTGGCCGGGCTTCCGGCATATTACGGGTTGTATGCGTCTTTCATACCCCCCATGCTGGCCGCTTTGTTCGGGTCGAGCCGACAGTTACAGACAGGACCGGTGGCAGTCGTATCCCTCATGACCTCAGCGTCTTTAGAGCCTCTCGCTACGGCTGGGACTGAGGGATATATTGCGTATGCCATCTTGCTGGCCTTGCTGGTCGGCACATTCCAACTCAGCCTCGGAATCTTGAGACTGGGTCTTGTTGTTAATTTCCTCTCCCATCCAGTGGTCAACGGATTTACGAACGCTGCTGCCATTATTATTGCATCGTCCCAATTGTCCAAGATGTTCGGTGTTTACGTGGACAAGGCTGCGCATCATTATGAAACCATCATCCGCGTCGTTCAGGCAGCCTTTCATTTTACGCACTGGCCTACTCTGGCCATGGGTATTTTCGCTTTTGCTATTATGTATGGCTTAAAAAGAATTGGACCAAAACTCCCTAACGTACTTGTTGCCGTGGTCCTCACAACCTTGATTTCCTGGGCTGCAGGTTTTGAGCATAATGCTGTCGTGGACATCTCCGCAATCAGATCTGCTCAGACGCAAGAGCTTGTCAGAGAATTCAATAAGGGAGTTGATAGTTTGCCTCGATTGGCTGAAGAGAGGGCGAAAATAAACTTGGCTTTGGAAGGATCCAGGAGTAATGGAAGCCGTGTTTTGGCACTTCACACCCAACACGACGCTAACCTGATTTCGATCAAAATAGAAGAACTAAAACATGAAACGCATGAGCTTAGGGCAAAGATTCGAAACCTGTTTTTTGAGGGTGTTCAAAAATCAGATAACAAGAGAGTGTTCTACCCCAAAGAGCAAGTTCCACCAGAATTTAAAGTAGATGGCCGTACGTGGCGAATCAAAGTGGGCAACAAATCACTTGATGAGGGGAATCTTCTCATGATGGGCGGGGGCGCGGTAGTGGGAGTTGTTCCCAAAGGCCTGCCTTCGCTGTCTGTTCCGAAGATTGACCTCAGTGTTATGTTGCATCTCTTGCCTTTTGCCGCAATCATATCGCTCTTGGGTTTCATGGAGGCCATTTCTATTGCCAAGGCCATGGCCGCAAAAACCGGGCAAAGACTCGACCCGAACCAGGAGCTTATTGGGCAGGGTCTGGCTAATATCTTGGGCGGGATCGGCAAGAGTTATCCAGTGTCCGGTTCTTTTTCCAGATCTGCAATCAACCTTCAGGCTGGTGCGGTTTCAGGATTGTCCAGTGTGTTTACCAGCCTGGCCGTTGTCATTGCCCTGCTGTTCTTTACGCCACTTCTTTATCATCTCCCACAAGCTGTATTGGCCGCCGTGATCATGATGGCAGTAATCGGTCTTGTTAATGTTTCAGGATTTATTCATGCCTGGAGAGTCCAATGGTATGACGGAGTCATTTCTATTATGTCTTTTGCATGTACCCTGGTTTTTGCACCTCACTTAGACAAGGGTATCATTGTGGGAGTTGGGCTGTCGGTCATGGTGTTTCTATACAAGAGCATGCGTCCCACTGTAACATCCCTTTCTTTGCATGAAGATAACGCCCTGCGTTGTTCGCTGGCTTTCAGGCTAAAGCAGTGTGCCTATGTTGATGTGGTTCGTTTCGATGCCCCGCTCTTTTTTGCAAATTCCAGTTATCTGGAGGATCAGATTACAGAACGTATGATGAAAAAGAAAGAACTGAAGCACATTATTATAGTTGCGAATGGCATGAGTGATATTGACGCTTCGGGTGAAGAAGTGTTATCTCTGATTGTAGACAGAGTCAGAAATGTTGGTGTTGATATATCTTTCAGTGGAATTAATGAGTCTGTCATGGCTGTATTCAAACGCACGCATTTACTGGAAAAAATTGGCCATGACCATATCTACTCGACCAAGGAAGATGCTATTGGGGCTGTACACGAACATGCCCACCAAAACGATGATAAAGAAGTGTGTCCACTCAAGGTTGTGTGCCCCCTTACATAAGCATTTGATGAAGAATGGAGGTTTTTTATGTCCAGCATTACTCTTTTTCACGGGACTTTTTGCAATGAGGACGAGGTTGTCCGGCAACTACTCAAAAAAATTGATTACACCCTGGTAACTGACAAAAATTTGATCAGCGAAGCAAGCAGGCTTTCCGGTTTGAGCGAGGACAAAGTCGGACGAACTTTGTCAGCAAGGACATCAGTATTCAACCGGTTCACCCATGAATGGGAACGTTCGATCTCTTCACTCAAATTGGCATTGGCCAAAAAGCTGCAGGAGGACAATCTTCTGATTTTGGGGTTTGCCGGGCTCCTTATTCCTATGCAGATCAGTCACGTGCTTCGGGTTTGTCTGATCGCAGGGATGAAATTCAGGAAGCACTCAGCCGAACAGCAAGGCGGGTTATCCGAAAAAGAATCTACAGCGTTGATCCTTGAAGAAGACATGGATCGGGTAAAATGGATTGACACAATGTTTGGCAAGGCGGATCCCTGGGACACGTCATTGTATGATATTGTTATCCCTGTAGACAAGAAAAGTGAGGAAGAAGTGGTTGAGCTTATTGTTGCGAACCTCAACTCAAAGGCTCTTAACCCCACAGATGCATCGCAAAAGGCGGTGAATGATTTTCTCCTTGCCGGCAAGGTCGAGGTTGTTCTGGCCAGGGAAGGCCACAGCGTAGAGGTAACCGCAAAGAACGGGGATGTGACTTTGACTATCAACAAGCATGTTCTCATGCTGCGTCGTCTTGAGGACGAGTTGCAATCCATCGCAAGAAAAGTGGAGGGGGTGAAATCAGTGGAGACTACGGTAGGCAAAAACTACTATAAAACCGACATCTACCGAAAATACGATTTCGACATGCCGTCAAAGGTTCTGCTTGTGGATGATGAGCATCAGTTCGTGGAAACGCTTTCCGAGCGCCTGACCATACGTGACATCGGATCAGCCGTGACCTACGATGGGCAGTCAGCGCTTGATCTGATTGCTGAGGACGAACCTGAAGTAATGATTTTGGATCTTAAGATGCCCGGCATTGATGGCATTGAGGTCTTGCGCCGGGTGAAAGCAACCCGACCCGGCATTGAGGTTATCATTCTCACCGGTCATGGCTCCGAGGTCGACAAGGAGGTGTGCATGAAGCTTGGCGCCTTCGCATACCTTAACAAGCCCGTTAATATCGAATCCCTGAGTGACACACTCAGAAGAGCGAACGAGGCAATTAAACAAAAGACTGTGAAAAAGAAGCAGGATTATCAATGTTCAGTTTTAGAAACTTAAAACCATACTTCTGGGATCACAAAGATCCTGGAACAGGGCCATTCAAACATCTCTTTGACTACCGCCGGATGTGGAAGCTGGCTGTGGGGTTCTCGGTGACGTTTGTGCTTGTTCCTGTGCTTTGCGCAGGCATATTTGATTTTATGGTAACCAAGACTTCTATGGAAGGTGAACTTTTTCAGCGGACAGCCAGAGTTGTTTCGAACACTCGGCGATCCGTGACTTTCTTCCTGGCGAAACATAGATCGGCTTTAAAGTTCATTGTTCGGAGCAGCTCCTTTGAAGACCTGAGTAAGCCTCTTCAACTTTACAGATACCTGGAAGACTTGCGGGTAGCCTTCCATGAGGGCTTTATTGACCTTGGGGTCATAGACAGTGCCGGCATACAGATAGCCTACACAGGACCATTCAAACTCGAAGGTGTGGACTACAGTGGACAGCAGTGGTTTAAGGAAGTTTTGCTCCATGGCGTGTACGTGAGTGATGTATTTCTTGGTTATCGTCACGTCCCGCACCTGGTGATTGCAGTAAGTCACGAATTGCAGGACGGATCGGTCTATGTTCTTCGCGCAACCGTTGATACAGTCCAGCTTAACAGCGTCCTTACAGACCTCCAATTGACCAGGCGTGGCAGTGCCTTTATTATTAATCGAAACGGTATTTTGCAAACAGAGTCGCGCTACTACGGCAAGGTCATGGAGCGGATGTCTCTCCCTGTACCGAAGTATTCCGCAAGAACACAGGTCAAGGAAGTGACAACCGATGATGGGAAGCAGCTTATAGTTGGCTATGCTTACATCGAAAACACCCCGTTCATTCTATTAGTTGTCAAGCCCAAAGACGACCTGATGGGTCCATGGTACAACACTCGGACGATACTGCTCGCCTTCCTGTCGATGAACATAATGGTTGTGATTATAGTCATTCTTAGCGTGGTAACGCATCTTATCAACAAAATATACCTTGCAGATGATAAGAGACTGGCAGCAATGCACAAGCTGGAACACGAGAACAAGATGGCTTCCATTGGTCGGCTGGCAGCGGGGGTAGCCCATGAGATAAATAATCCCTTGTCGATTATTAATGAAAAGGCCGGGCTCATTCAAGACATGTTTGTTTTGAAGGAAATGTATGCAAAGGACGAGAAGCTGTTGAGCCTTGTGGACTGGATATTGAAAGCTGTTGAGCGTTGTGGAGCAATTACTATGCGCTTGTTAAGCTTTGCTCGTCATATAGATGTGAGCATTGAACAGGTTAATATGCAAGAACTGCTTGATGAGGTGCTTGGATTGTTAGGCAAGGAATCTGAGTACAGAGGCATTACAATCAACGTGGATGTCGGGAGTAATGTCCCTGTAATAGAAAGTGACAGGGGAAAACTTCAACAGGTTTTTCTCAACATGATAAATAATGCTTTTGCTGCCATGAATAAAGGCGGAATTCTTAACATCAAGGTGGAAGGACTTAACTCAACTTTTATTTCCATTATCGTTGCTGACAATGGGTGCGGCATTCCACAGGAAAACCTTGACCGAATCTTCGAGCCGTTCTACTCTACAAAGAAGAAAGAAGGCGGGACAGGTTTAGGTTTGTCCATCACATCTTCTTTAGTCCATGAATTGGGTGGAACTCTTGAGGTAGATAGTAAAATCGGAAAGGGAACTACATTTCATATTAAATTGCCACTGAAATCAAAAAACAAACAGGTGGAGACGTTATGAAAGTACTTCTGGTTGATGACGAGGAACAGCTTGTCTCTACCCTGGCAGAGAGATTATCCTTGCGGGGTTTTGAAGTATCGTGGGCTATTACCGGTTTGGACGCGTTGGCCCAGGTGGAGATCGACACGTTCAACGTTGCTGTCCTTGATATGAAGATGCCCTTGATGAGTGGTTCTGAATTAAAAAACAAGTTGCAGGCAAAGTGTCCTGCCATGAAGTTTATTTTTCTAACCGGACATGGTTCAGAGGCTGATTTCAAATCCGCAGCACTCAATACAGGAGAAGAGTATTATCTCATAAAACCGCTAAATATTGATGTATTGGTTCAGAAATTACGGGAAGTAACTGCTATATGAGGAAATGATTTATGAAATTGACACATAATACAGTTAATGAGACAGGACTACAGCTTTTCGCCAGGATATGTATTTCTATATCCCATGAGACCAAAAACTCTTTGGCTATCATGAAGGAAAACGCAGGATTGGTTGAAGATATATATCTCATGGCAGACAAAGGCGTTCCTCTTGATACAAAACGAATCAGAACCATTGCGACAAGGATTGTGGAACAGATCGAGCGGGCCGACAGCATCATAGATACCTTGAATAAATTTGCCCACAGTATGGATGAGATCAAACAACGAATCGACATATGCAACCTGTTAGCGCTGGTTGCGTCGTTGTCCGAAAGGCTATTCTCACTCAGGGGAGTCACTCTGACTGTTAAGACAGACGTAAAACCTGTAAAGGTTACAACAAACCCCTTTGTTCTGCAAAACCTGGTGTGGCTATGCCTGAATTTTGCTATGGGCGTTACCGGTGAAGCAAAGATCGTTACTATATCTGCCGAAACGTGGGAAAATGGTGGCCTGATTCGGTTCACAGGGCTCAAAGAACTCTCAGGGATTCCTGCGGGCAGATTCCCGACCGAGAAAGAAAAGGCCCTCATGGAGGTATTGTCCGCAGAGCTGACGACCGATATCAAGTATGAAGAACTTTTACTTATATTGCCTGATGAGAACAAAGTCTGTTATGAAAACGAGGTGTTGAAATGAAAGCAAAAATCCTTATTGTAGATGATGAAGAAAAATTTGCAAATTCTTTGGCTGAGCGCCTGAGTATACGTGACTATGACGCGGCTACATCTGTAAACGGCCAGGACGCTATTGAAAAAGTCAGCTATTGCAATTTTGATGTAGTTATGCTGGACCTGGTAATGCCAGGGATGGATGGTCTGAAGGTGTTACGTGAAATAAAAAAGATAAAGCCGCTTACGGAAGTCATCATGTTGACGGCACTCCCGAATGTAGAAATAGGCGTCGAAGCGATGAAACGTGGCGCTATGGACTACATTTTAAAGCCTTGTGAGATAGAAGAGTTGATTTCCATGATTGATAGAGGTTACGCAAGAAAGAACGAACAGAAAGAACGAATCCGTGCGACTGAGGTTTCCGGGAGATAAATTCATCTGTTCCGGTTTTTTTGTTTTCGGACTCAGTAAAAGGATGTTCTAATGGCATATAAGCCTACCCGTGAGGAACTGATACAAAAGGTCAAGGAATTAGAAAAGGAATTAGAAAAGGAAGCGGTTGAACACAAGCAGGCAGAGCAGGAGCGAATTCAGAGAGAGAAATTAGAGGGGGTTCTTGAAATGGCTGCGGCTGTCTGTCACGAACTAGGCCAGCCAATGCAGGCGCTATATATACATTTTGATAATATGCTTGAAATTATATCAGGGCATGATGCCCTGTACAGCGAGGTAGAAGGCATCATGGAGAACGCTCACCGGATGGGGAAGATCATCAAAAAGCTGCAAAATATTGCCAGGTATGAAACGCGAGATTACGTTCGAGGGATAAAAATTATTGATATTGATAAGGCTGCTGAATTATATGACGGCAACACAAACATGTAGTCTTTACAGATTAAAGTCAGGTAGATTCAGAGTAAGCGTTCACAGGCACTGCATATGCACGTTTTCAGGGCAACCAACATAGCAAATCTATAGTTGATTGCCCTTAAAACGCACATCTACAGCACCTGTAAAAGCTTACGTGTTGGGAGGTAGCCTTATTATGCTACTGGTTCTTCCGTGAACGGTTACGATTCAGAAAAGACAAATATTCCGCCAACTGTAATTCGGAGTAATGATGCTTGGATTAAAACAGGTAATAAAAAAAATATTTGGTGGAAAGCAGAAGAGTTCCAATACTGAAAAATCGCCCGATGATGCCATCAATTCACGTTTCAAAACAAAATACTGGAACTTTAAAAATCTTCTAAGCATTAATAACACTATCCTTGAAAGCATGTCGAAAATTGAACTTGCACTGCAAGGAAGTCAAAAATTCGGCATGGAATTCATTCGCGAGAACTGTACATCTATTTCAGTAAACATATATAAACTAATTAAAAAAATAAACGACATTTCCGACAGCCATTATGAAACGCTCTATCATAGTTTTGCAAATATTCAATATGGTATAAATCAGATACTTGAGGAAAAGGAAAAATCTTTTGATGGTAAACCGGTACTGTCAATCGAAGAGATAAATACAGACAGCGCAAACTATACCGGCAGCAAGATGGCTAATCTCGGCGAAATCATGAACCTGACAGGCATTAATGTTCCGCATGGTTTTGTTATTACTGTCCCTGCATATCATCTGTTTCTAAAGTACAGCGACCTGCAAAAAAATATCAACCAGCAGCTTCAATCTGTTGATATTGAAGATATAAAAATGTTGAAAATGGCCAGCTCAAATATACAAAAACTTATCATGCAATCACCTGTTCCTCCAGAACTCGAAGCTACAATATTTGATGGATACAAACGTCTGCAAGAAAAAACAGAAAAAGACGTCAAAGTTTCAATGCGCAGTAGTGCCTTAGGTGAAGACAGCCAGGAATCCTCATTTGCCGGTCAATATCACACAGAACTGAATGTCAGGTTTAAAACACTGATTGACTCATATAAAAAAATAATTGCCGGCAAGTATTCCATCCAGGCCATTACATACCGTTTCAATAAGGGCCTTCGCGATGAAGATATTGTTATGTGCGTCGGTTGCATGACCATGGTCGAAGCTGTTTCCAGCGGAGTCATGTATTCGAAAGATCCGGATGGTATTCATAACGACAGAGTAATTATAAATGCAGTGCCCGGATTAGGGAAAGCAGCGGTTGAGGGTAGTGTATCCCCTGATTTATTTGAAGTTTCCAGGGAACAAACGTTTCGACTCCTTAAAAAAGAAATTCATGTCAAGGATCAGAAAACTTTATTTTTTTCCAATAAAGAACTACGCATTATCGAATTATCAGAGCAGGATAAATACGGACCGGCCATCACAGATGAACAGGCATATTCTCTGGAAAAACAAGCAGTTATACTTGAAAATCATTTTAATACTCCCCAGGACATTGAATGGGCCATAGAAAAAGACGGTATGATCAGGATACTCCAGAGTCGTCCACTAAAACAGCTAAAAAAAGAAGCTAATGAGTTTATACACACTAGTTTATCTATAAAAGTTAATAATCAAACAATACTTAGTGGAGGTGTTGCGGCAAGCCCCGGTGTGGCCTGCGGGCCTGCATTTGTAGTGAATACTGCTGAAGAAATTTACAAATTCCCGGCCGGCGCTGTTTTGGTAGCAAAGAACTCCCTGCCTTATTTGGCCACAATATTAAACCGAGCTGCTGCCGTGGTAACCGACCTTGGAGGAATTGCCGGTCATTTAGCCACAGTTTCAAGAGAATTCAACATCCCGGCACTTTTTGGTACGTTTGTAGCTACTCAACGAATTGAAAATAAAGCCATAATTACAGTTGATACCTATTCGCGTAAAGTCTATGAGGGGAAAGCTGAAGCATTATTAAAAGAGTTTTCTGCAAAACGCATCAATTCAATTAAAGGTAGCCCTGTTTATATAACACTTGAAAAAGTACTAAAACATATTGCTCCATTAAATCTTACCGATCCAAAAGGCAATAATTTTACGCCTGAAGGCTGTCGAACATATCACGATATCACTCGATTTTGCCATGAAATGGCTGTAAAAGAAATGTTTGATTCCGGCACAAACAACAGGCAAATAAAAGCAGGAAAAAGATTGGTTGTCGATGTCCCAACACAGTGGTGGATAATTGACCTGGGCGACGGCTTAAAAGGATCTATGGAAAAAGATACTGTCGGACTTGAAAATATAACATCAGTTCCAATGTTAGCCCTGTGGGAGGGAATGATGGCGGTAAAATGGGACGGCCCGCCTTCAATAGATATCGGAGGATTTATGTCCATCATGGTTCAATCTACCATGAATCGTGATCTGTGCGCATCAAGTCGGTCCATTTATACACAAAACAACTGCGCAATTATTTCAAAAAACTTTTGCAATTTCAGTTGCCGGTGCGGCTATCATTATTCGGTTGCGCAGACCTTTGTCAGTGATAAATCCAGAGAAAATTACATAAAGTTTTGTTTTAAGGGTGGTGCGGCGGATCATAACAGAAAATTTCTCAGAATGAAGCTTATAGAAGAAATTTTAGTCAAATATGATTTTCAGGTTGAAATATATGAAGATTATATAAATGCTACTATTACAGGATATGATCAATTTTCTACAATAAAACGTCTTAAAATGCTTGGCTATCTTACAATGCATACAAGACAACTGGATATGATAATGGGCAACTCCACAAGAACAGCTTACTACAAAAAGAAATTATTGAAAGACATCAGTTTGTGGTTCTAATCCTGTTTAAACCTGAAGTTACACTGCCTTAGGAACGTGGACGAAATAACTTCCACAACTATGCATCACAGCCTCAGGCCGGATTTGCCAAATCTCAAATCAGGGCTCAAATCTCAAAAGTATCAAAATAGCTTGCTATTCCTTCAACTTTTGCGATCTGAGATTGGTCAAATCCGGCCCAAATCTATGCGCCTACTTGCGGAAGTTAATTCGTCCACGTTCCTTATTGGCTGACCGGCACCCTTGACCGGATTTATTTACAAGGAGACAGTTGGCTCTCTCTCCAGTTCTCAAGCTATCCATAGTGAATACATGTCCTGCTCTCAGACCCAGGTGATATCCTGAATACTTGCCATAGCACACTTAGAACTGTTGCCTTCTATCCATAACACGCCGTCGGCTTTCACTACCGATCAGTTAGTGCATGCACATAAGCGAATAACTTTGAGGAACCCGGTGCGGTAATTCCGCACGCCGGGGGATGTGAGGGGGCAGTTGGGTGACTGGCTGTCCTACCTTGATGTCGCTCCACCAATGTCTACTCGCTATCCCCTGCACACAAAAAAAATATAAAAAAGCTTTACCTCAAAGGTTAAATAAATTATCATATTTATGATGAAGATTGTTTTTAAAACAAAACGAATGGAAAAAGACCTTAATTCCTCTAAAAGATTAACAAAAAAATATGGCTCAAAAAGAGCACGTTTCATTATGCGGCGCATGAAGGTTCTTGCAGCCGCAATTCTTTAGCAGATGTTCCTTGCCAGCCCCCAGAGCGGTGTCATCAATTATCAGGGGATCGTGATGAGCAGTTTGCTGTAGTAATTAACGATCAATGGAGGTTGGTTTTTGTCCCAAAATATGAGTCTATCTCTCGAAAAGAGGATGGCGGGATAGAATTATACCAAATAACAACAATCGACAGAAATCACGGTAAATAGACTTTTTTCTCAAGTAAAACTGTGTACACAAATTTCTTTTAGTTCGACTCTGGCTACCGTATAATGTGGTTAAGGTGTATATACGATACTATATATTGCAGTAAATTGATTTTTACAATCTCACGATTGCACATGTTTACTTGAGAAATCCAGATGTAATGATTTCAGATAGTTAAATGCCAAAATTGCTATTTACCGTGATCTCTGAATCGAAGTAATATAGATTGGAGACTATCATGAGTAGTATGGAAACAAACGCTTACCAGCCCGATTATGCTATACATCCTGGAGAAATTTTAGAAGAAACCTTGGATGCAAGAGGCATAAAAAAACTGCCTTAGCAGAGAGATGTGGTATTGCACTAAAAACAGTTAGCCAAATTATTAATGGTAAGGCTTCAATTTCTCCAGCAATAGCGATCAGGTTTGAAAGGGCTATTGGTATTTCTGCTTCTTTATGGAGCAATCTTAACACTGATTATGAATTATTTGTTGCAAGGGAGGCAGATTATATATGCCTATACTCGACTATCAAGCGCTGGATAAAATTGAAAAATTGTTTTTATCAGCTACAATTTAAATGCCAACCGCTATTTGCTGACATAGATTGGAAATGTTAAAATATTACAAAACAATCTGTTTGATCGCTATAACGTCTTTTATCTTTGGGTCGGCTCTCTGTCGGGCTGAATATGACTATATAAATATAAGCGATCCTTTTTTAAGAAAAATTCCAATAGCAATTCCTTTGCTTAAGGTTGTATCAGGCACTCAAATAGAAGAGTCGGTAGCTGAAAATGCATCTGATTTGCTATCCGAAACTCTGGAATTTACAGGCTATTTCAAGATACTTGACCGTAGCGCCTTTCTTATAGAACCACAGTCCGATACAATTGCTGCAAATATCAATTTCCGGAACTGGACATATGTCGGAGCGGAACTTTTGATAACGAGTTCTATTTTGATAAAAGATGACCTGCTTGAAATGGAGTTCCGACTGTATGATACTTTTAAAGAACAATTGCTGACAGGTAAAAGGTATAAGGGATGGATAAATAATCAGCGGAAAATGGTGCGCCGTTTTTGCAGCGAAATAATTTATTATCTGACCGGCAACAGGGGGATTTTTGAAAGCAAAATAGCTTTTGTATCTACAGGTTCAGGAAACAAGGAAATATACACATGCGAGTTTGATGGTTACAATCCCATGAGATTAACAAACAACAAAAGCATCAACCTCTTTCCTGCATGGTCTTCAGACGCAAAATGGATTGCTTATACTTCATATGCGAAAGGCAATCCCGATCTTTATATAAAACATTTAAAGGAAAAACGCGGCGCTGTGGTTGCGAGAAAGGGTATAAACATTACACCTGCATGGGCTCCTGGTAAATTTGAGCTGGCCGCAACTCTCTCATTTTCAGGTGATCAGGAAATTTATCTGTTGACTGGAACAGGGAAAATTATTAAAAGATTGACAAATAAATGGGGAATTGATGTGTCTCCCACATGGTCTCCGGATGGCAAAAAGATTGCTTTTGTTTCAAACAGGTCAGGAACGCCCCAAATTTATATCAAGGATTTAGATTCCGGATTGGTTAAAAGATTAACCTTTCAAGGGCAATACAATACACAGCCGGGCTGGTCTCCAAGGGATGATCGGATAGTGTATTGCTCTGGAGAAAACGGACATTTTAATATCTATACGATTGGCATTGACGGCAAAAACCTGGTTCAATTGACAGACAATGAAGGAAATAATGAATCGCCTTCATGGTCTCTGGACGGAAGTCTTATTGCATTCAGTTCAACACGAGATGGTCCTTCCAGAATTTATATTACAACTGCTTATGGAGCTGATCAGAGGCGCTTACTTGTTTTGCCTGGTGAACAGACAAACCCGAAGTGGTCTCCATGAAAAGTTTTGTAATAGCGCATTGTCAAGACATGTTTTTAGGATTGAGTTATTTAAATTCAAATTATTTTCAATTTGATACTCTCGTAAATTGTATTTTTTTTACGAAATCATTATTATTATAAAAGGAGGAAAAAAAATGCAGAAAAAGTTATGGATAAATTTAGCGCTGTTACTTGTAATTCCAGGGCTTTTGTTTATTGTTTCATGTGGAAAGAAGGTAATCAAATCTGAACCGTCAATAATTCAAACGCCTGAGGATGAGAAAGCAATACAGGCAAAAGAAGCCGCTGAAAAAGCAAGAAAGGAAGCGATAGCAAGACAGCAGGCGCGGGCTATTGAGGAGGAGCGTCTTGTGGAGGAGAGGCAACTTAACAGAGAAAGGGCGGCAAAGCGCGAAATAATGGCAGCCAGGCAGAGATTTGAAAATGAAGATATTAACTTTGAATTTGACAGTTCTCGTCTTCTGCCTGTGGCACGGGAGATTTTGAAGAAAAAAGCAAAATGGTTGAGAAACAATCCCATGGTTACGGTGATCATTGAAGGTCACTGCGATGAACGCGGTACCAACGAGTATAACCTTGCTCTTGGGGACAGACGTGCCAATAGCGCAAAGAGCTTTTTGATTAATCTCGGCATTGCGGAATTGCGATTAACGACCATAAGCTATGGCGAGGAACGTCCTCTTGATCCCGGCCATAATAAACAGGCATGGAGAAAAAATCGAAGAGTTCACTTTGTTATAAAATAGCTTATTTATGATTTTGTTGATTTTAGGAACGTGGATGAATTAACTTCCACAAGCAGTGACACAGGTTTGGATTGGATTTGTTCGATCTCAAATCGCAAAAGTTGAAGAGATAGCGAGCTATTTTGAAACTTTTGAGATTTGAGATCGGGTTTGAGCTTGGACAAAGGTGGCCTAAAGCTATGCGCCTACTTGCGGAAGTTAATTCGTCCACGTTCCTCAACAGAGTCATTCATGAAGCAAAACGGAGCCAGGTTTATCTCCTATGAAATATACTGTTTTAATTCCTGCGGCATGTTTTACTATTTTGTGCAGTTGTGCGATGCAACAAGATGTAATTACTATAGATGATCGTATGACTTTACTGGAAGAGCGTTTGGAGCGCTCTAATGCAGAGCTGGAGAAAAAGAGCATACAGTTTAAATCCAGTATGGAAGATTATGATAAAACCTTTGAAAAAAGAGAGCAAGGTAGTAGAAACCAATATGCCGACTTGCATGTTATACTCGACAGCTTCAGAGAAGAAATTCAAATTCTGAGTGGAAAACTCGAAGAAGATGATTATTTATCAAAACAGAAAATAGCAGCTTTTGAAGATTCAGATAGTGAGAAACAAAAGAAGCTGAATAGAATAGAAAAGATCGTAAATTTAAATAGGGATCGTGTTGTACGCATAGAGCAGTATCTGAATCTTGAGTCATCCGGATCTGATTTAAAAATAAAGGTCAAAGAACAAGAGACCGGAGATCAAACTGAAAAAGAACTTTCAGGAAATGAAATATACGCATTTGCAAAGCAGGCATTTGATCAAGATGATTTCAAGACAGCGCGCGAAGGATTCCAGAAATTAATAAAGATACATCCAAAGTCAGAACATGCCGACAATGCACAATTCTGGATTGGTGAAAGCCATTATCGTGAAAAATGGTATGAAAAAGCCATTCTGGAATACCAGAAGGTGATAGAAAAATACCCTGAAGGCAATAAGGTGCAGGCCTCACTTTTGAAGCAGGGATTTGCTTTTTTCAACCTTGGAGACAAACCAAATTCCCGTCTTATTTTGAAGGAATTGATCAAAAAATATCCGAAATCCAATGAAGCAAAGATTGCAAGACAGAAATTAGAAGCGCTTAAATAACACTTGAACGAAAATCCCATTTTGACACGGTTTTGAATTTTGAGTTAAAAAAAAGCAATCTCAGTGAGTTGGAAATCTTTCAAAACGTGGACAAAATTGAAAAACCATATTTTCTGGTTTTCGTACCTGTTCTTTGTAACCCATTGATATTAAAGAATGTACATTCCATTGTTTTGCGCATTTTGTGCCTTTTTGCGGCTATGTCAAATAAATAATAAAAAATCAAATGATAAAGATCATCGGTATAGATCCGGGTCTGGCTGCGACAGGTATTGGTATTGTTAGAGGAGCCGGACTTAAGGTTGATGGCTGCTCTTATGGGAGTATCAACACTGCAAAAAATATTTCTTTGCCAACCCGCCTCAATCAAATCTTCTCAAAACTTCTTCTTGTTTTAAATGATGAAAAACCGGATCTTATGGTTGTAGAAGATGTATTTTCTCTGGAAAAGTATCCGAAGTCCGGTATAATCTTAGGGAAAGTTGCAGGCGTTGTTCTTCTTGCCGGAAGCAGGGTTGACATTCCTGTGGTTGAGATTCCGGTTCGTGAGGCCAAACAAGTTTTGACCGGAAACGGCAATGCAACCAAGATCCAGCTTGAAAAATCGGTTCGGCATGTATTAAACCTGACAGCTCCTATTAGACCTTACCATGCTTCCGATGCATTGGGTTTAGCGCTTATAGGTCTGTTTCGATACGAAGGAACAAGAAACCTTACAAAATGATATACGAAGAAAACCTGGACCGGCTTACACGTATTGAGAGCCAAGTGTACGACATACAGCGCATGATTGAAGTGGGAGAATAATGTATGACTATTAAGAAGTTTCCGAATATAGGAATATTACTTGTATTTTGCTTGTTGCTTCTGTCATCTGTTGTGCCAGGTATGGCAATGTGTGTTGGGGCGAATGGGCATGCTGTAATCGTCTCCACAGGCGATCATGACTGTTGTTTTTCAAAAGAACAGAATAAATTTTCTGATACTGGTTTAAAAGATAAATGTCAATTGGCAACCAGAAGTTGCTGCATTGACATACCTCTATCCGTTGAGGCCGGCACAAGACTGCTTCCCTTGCGTCAAGATGAGGGATTCAAATCTGTTTTGCCTTGCATAACTTCAGATATTCCAGACTTTGTACACAAGATTCAGACAAAAAAACTCTCCGCGGCATGTGTGTCGACAAACGCCGCTTCTTCTCTTGCCCAAATTAAGACCATAATTCTTCTGGTCTGAGTTCCCCTTAAATATTTCTACTTTATGGTTCGCACAAAAATAAGTTCGCAATTTTAAGCGTTGAGGCGCCCGTCCGGCAAGGCGCAAAAACGCAGGAATATCAAGATATTCCGAGCTTTTGCAACGCAGCCAGGCGGGATGCATCGACGCTTAAAATGTGAAGTTATTTTTGT
Organism: Desulfobacterales bacterium; assembly: GCA_030611985.1. Lineage (GTDB taxonomy): Bacteria > Desulfobacterota > Desulfobacteria > Desulfobacterales > ETH-SRB1 > DAOVDN01. Next base: position 25,967 of record JAUWOS010000010.1, read on the forward strand.
GCGAGCCATTACTCCATTTGGCGAGTTTCGACTGGAAACTATTCCTGATGATCATCTATGCATCATAGCTTCAGGCCGCCTTTGCCTAATTTCAAATTCGATCTCAAATCCCAAAAGCATCAAAATATCTCGCTATTCCTTCAACTTTCATCACCTTAAAGCCGGAATGACGATAGCGTCAAATTGTTACGTTTTGTTTTTTCAATTATCAATGTTCTATTTTGGTTGCACTCAAGTTATTTTATTCTCGTTCCTGACTCAAAACCAAAAACTCAAATAATCAATACGGAGGAATTTTATGTTATACCGACTAATATATTTCTGCCTGTTAACCGCAATCTTCGCCGCCGCCGGTTGTAGTTCGGTTTCTCAAAATACTGCGCTCCCGGAGCCGCGACTGCTGGGGCGTGAATTGACTGCGAACAGCAAGAATATCCAGCAAATCGAAATCAAAGAACCGTCCGGAAATCTCTCGCTGCAGGAGGCATTGAGCCTGGCACTTGTGAAAAATCCTGAACTGAAAGCTTTTTCCTGGGAGATGAGGGCATCGGAGGCGATGAAACTGCAAGCCGGACTGTTGCCTAATCCTGAAATAGAATTTGAGATAGGGGAATTCGATTCTGAGGGAACAGGTTTTGACACTGCAGAGACGGCAATTATACTGAGTCAATTAGTTGAACTAGGTGGGAAACGCCATAAACGTCTGGCCGTGGCAAAACTTGAAAGTGGGCTTATCGGGTGGGATTATGAAGCTAAACGTCTAGATGTCTTTGTCGAAACCACACAGGCATTTATTGATGTTCTCGCTGCCCAGAAGTCTGTTGTGCTTGCAACAGAGGCTGTGTCCCTGGCTGCGAAAGTGCATGCGGCAGTCGGTGAACGGGTAAAGGCCGGGAAAGTAACGCCTCTGGAAGAAAGCCGTGCCGGCGTAGAACTTTCAATGAGCAAAATAGGATTAGAACGTTCCAAAAAGGAACTCGAAGCTTCGCGTACACGGTTGGGAGCGAAGTGGGGAAATTCAAAACCATCGTTTACGGAGGTGACGGGAAAGTTTGAGACAGTCCTGGATTCTATACCATCAATCAGATTGTTTGAAGGGGATCTGGCTCAGAATCCGGATATTGCTCGTTGGGAGACAGAGATGGATTTCCGAGAGGCAACAATCGCGCTGGAGCAGTCGGCAAGTATTCCTGACCTCGTTGCCAGTGCGGGTGTACAGCAGTTTGAAGCAACAGGAGAAGATGCCCTGACATTTGGAGTTGCATTTACTCTGCCTTTTTTTGACCGGAACCAGGGAGGTATTCAGGCTGCTCGGTATCGATTATCAAAGGCGGATGAAGAAAGACGATCTGCAAAACTCAAAGTCCAAAGCGACCTGGCAGATGCTTACAGGGATCTGACGATGTTCCACCTGGAAACCATGACACTCCAAAAGGAGATTCTTGCAGCGGCACAACGAACCTTTGAAGCAGCAAGTGACGGGTATCAGCAAGGCAAGTTTGGATATCTGGAAGTGCTTGACGCACAACGAACCATGTTCGAGGTGAGAGAGAAATATGTTGAGTCTCTTTCTGCTTATCATAAGGCGGTTGTTACATTGGAACGTTTGATAGGCCGTCCGATAAAAGCTGATAAATACGAAATCAAAACCACTGAAAAGAATTGAGATAGTCATTACCTAAAGGAGTCAGAAAATGAAGAAAATGAGATATGCGTACATGTTGTTAGCCCTGTTTGTTGGAGTCTGGGCATTGACGTGTGGAGTTAAACAAGTCTGGTCCGAAGGGCATGATCACGAGGGACATGCGGAACACGGCAATAATATAGAGAAACCTCATGACGATCATGAAGAACACGAAGGTCATGAAGCACATGGGACAGAGCCGGAAGAGAAAGGTCACGAGGCACATGAGGCAGAAACGGAAGAGAAAAGTCACGAGGAGGAGCAGGATGAGCATGGCGATGAGGGAGGACTGCGCTTAACACCTGAACAACGCCGTCATTTCGGAATAGTTATCAAAAACGCAGGTCCCGGTATTCTTAGCAATGAACTGATTCTGCCCGGTGAGATTGTTTTCAATGAGGACCGTGTTGTGCGCCTTGTCCCCAGGGTATCAGGAATTGTAAGGAAAGTGAACAAAACAGTGGGTGATCGGGTGGCTGCCGGCGAAATCATGGCAGTGATTGACAGTCGGGAACTGGCTGATGCGAAGGCTGAATATCTGGCCGCTGTTGCAAGAAGGGACTTGGCTGATGCCAAGTTCAAACGAGAAAAGACATTATACAATAAGAAAATCTCATCCGAGCAGGATTTTCTGGATGCACGGCAAGCATCTACCGAGGCGGACATTAAATTACGGACTTCCGAACAAAAGCTGTATGCGCTTGGTTACACTGAAAAAGATCTCACCAGTCTTTTTTCCGAGCATGATACAACCATCACCCGCTATGAACTCAAAGCGCCATTCGCTGGGGTCGTAACGGCAAAACATGTTTCTCTGGGCAAGAGTCTTGAAGGAAATGTTGAGATATTCACCGTGGCGGATCTGAGTTGCGTATGGGTGAATCTAACCGTCTATATGAAGGATCTGGAAGCTGTTCGTAAGGGGCAAGAAGTAAATTTGAGAGTGGATCACAGCGGGGTACGAATACAAGGCAAAGTGAGCATGATTACCCCGTTTGTTGATGAAGCGACAAGATCGGCAACGGCACGGATAGTTGTCGACAATATTGATGGCCGATGGCGTCCCGGGACGTTCGTAACAGGGCATATCAACGTATCAGAAAATGATATTGCTCTTGTTGTGCCACGGGATGCTGTTCAGATAATTGAAAACAAGAGCGTCATCTTTGTCGAACATGAAGGCGTGTTTGAAATAATTCCGGTGCAGACAGGTCGCTCTGATCGAAAACATGTGGAAATTCTGGCGGGACTTGAACCTGGCGCTGAGTATGTTGCGGAAGGGGCCTTTAATCTAAAGGCAACCGTTGTAACGAGTACCCTCGACTCACATGCAGGGCATGGACATTAAGAACTATCCCAAAGGGAGAAAAAACATCATGATTAATAGAATAGTTGAATCATCTTTAAAACTTCCCGGCCTGGTAGTAATTGCATTAATCGCCATCGTGGGCATGGGGGTGTTTCAATATAATCGTATGCCTGTTGATGCGTTTCCGGATATATCGCCGATCATGGTGCCGGTATTCGCTGAAGGACATGGAATGGCGCCGGAAGAAATCGAACGCCTGATTACATATCCAATTGAGTCGTCGATGAATGGATTGCCGGGTGTGAGACAAATCAAGTCTACTTCGGCTTTCGGCATGGCGGTTATCTATATCTACTTCAATGATGATATTGATATCTACTTTGCAAGACAGGTGGTAGCGGAACGTTTGTCCAGCGTTATGGCTGAATTACCTGAGATGGATGAGCAGCCGGCCTTAGGTCCTATTTCAACGGGGTTGGGTCAAATATTTCTTTATTATCTGACTATAGAAGATTCTGTTGATACGCAAG
>JAUWOS010000052.1 GCA_030611985.1 Desulfobacterales bacterium
CGCCTCCGATATGTTATGATTGTTTCCATTCCTGACACTATAAACCATCGGGAATTGGAACGCAAATCATTTCTCAAAAAAACTTACTGTGAGGCTCTAAATCTTAAGCTTAAGCGATTATTGCCCGTGAACGGTTACAAATTTTATTACAACCTCTGACAATTCTTCTGGTTTTTCCATTGGAATAAAATGTCCAGTATTTGACATCTCTTTAAACAAAACCTGAGGCAATAGTTTTTTTAGGTTAGCAGCAACTGATGGTAAAAAGGTTTTTGATTTATCACTATATATAACCAAAGTTGGGCATTTAATTTTTGCCACTTCCGACCAGATTCCAACAGGAGCAGTAGCAAGTATTTTACCTTCCCATAAAGGATCACATGACAGCTCTATTGAACCATGTTCAAGAGTATTCGTCCCTTGGTTTAAGTAGTCTTCCAATATTCTTCTACGCCATGATTTAAAAGGCCCTTTGCAAACTAAATCATCCAATGCTTCCGTTTTGTCTTTCCAAGATTTTTTTCTCTTGGTGACACTTGTAACAAAAGGCACGTGCATGGATAATCCTGATTTTTGGGCAAAATAAACGAAGGGTCTCCACAACGGAGGCATAAAACCAGGCTCGATTAGTACCAACATTGATACCAATTCAGGAAATCTGGCTGCGAGAACTGCACTCACCGTTCCTCCCATGGAATGACCTATTGCAATTATTGGTCGATTTTGATGCCTGAAGAACCCTTCAAGATCTCTGTAGAATACTTCCCAGTTGAGCAGATTTGCTGGATCTGCAGGAGCTTGAGTCCTTCCATGCCCTCTAAAATCTAGACCAATTATTTCATAATTTTCAGTGAGTTCTTGGGTGAATTCTGAGTAAGCATTTGAGCAAAGACCTGTAGCGTGTGCGATATGTATTAATGGTCCATCATTTGACCATCTTATATAGCTGAAATCCTTTTCGAATTCCTCGTACACCGGTTTTTGTTTCATTTGACCTATCACTCTGGATTGTGGGGGAAATTGTTTTTAAATTTTTAAAATAACACGAGTATCACCTGCCTTGCCCAGAGCGGCGTGGAAGGTCAGGTGAATACACAAGTTATGTTGTTTGTTATTCTTGTTTGCTGATTGGGGAAGCCAATACAAAACGAAACCACTCTGTGATTTGACCTATAAGTGATCCATTCTCAGTTGTCAGAAATCTATTCTCTATCTCCCTATTGGTCAAATGTTCAACCATTTTTAATCCTCGTTGTTCTAAAAATGATTCTATTTTCTCTTCTTCGATTGAAAATCTGCCTCTCTCATTTGGGGCTCTTTTTGCCATAGACTGAACTAATTCTGCTACTCCATAATAATTGTGACGCTTTTCTTCCGGAACAGAAATAACATAATCAAATGCTATGATGCTTTCATTATGTGAATAATTTCTTACTAATTCAAATATTTCATTTATTGACTCTGGGTCCAGATAATAGCTAACACCTTCCAATAAAAATAGTGTTTTTTTACTACTGTCATAGCCTGTTTTTTCTAAAACAGTTTTCAGTGAATCTCTATCAAAATTTACCGAAGTGAATACTACATTACTTGGAATTTCTATTTTTGATTTTCCCAAGAATTTCTTTTTTTCATTTTGGGTTGCTGGTGCGTCCAATTCAATAATCTTTGTACCGTTATTTAGTTTCGCAAAACGATATGCTCTTGTGTCGTATCCTGCGCCGAGCAAAACAATCTGTGGTATACTCTTGTTTAGAGCATTTACAAATAATTTATCAAAATATGCCGTTCTCGCTGTCAAATATTCATACAGCCCAAGTGAAATTGTATTTTTTGCTCTTTTTCTAATTCCTTTTGCTTTGATCAAAAATCTTAAAAGAAAAGGTAAAAAATATTCAGCCAAATAGTCTGATCCAAGTTTTTCGTCATTAAACTCTTTGTTTGCTAAAGTTCTAAGCAACGCTGTTCCTCTGGCTGTTCCTGAATGTTTACGTTCAACATTTTTCTTAGACATAATCAGCTCCTATTCGTTTTTGCATGTTTTATTACATTTCATTTTTGAAACATAACGCCTGTTTAACCTGCGTTTTTCAGAGCGTAGCGGCGAAAAACGTCAGGTTGAAACATTTGTTGGACAAAAATTATGCTAGGATTTTGTAATTATGGGACAATACAAAATTCTATTAGGTATGATTTCTTCTATTCTCTATTCGATCAGATTTCACACTTTATAGAGGCTAAATCCTACATCGAAACAAAATCAAAAAAAGCCGTTTGGTGACGGCAAAATGGCGTTAATTTCAGAGTTTCACTTTTCAAAGCTAAAAAGGATATTCCCCGAACAGTGGTCTATTTCATTTAAAAGACAATATCCAACTGCCGGATCCAGCTCATGTTCGATATTCATAGTTTTCAACCAACATGACACTCTGTGAAGCAAGCCGCACTGGTATTGCTGATGAGCGCCCATTCTTTTCATCCCTTCATAAGCAAAGCATTTGCTCACTTCCCAATGAAAAACATTTTTTTCAGGAAAACTATAATTGAAATCCATAAAATCCCCTTTGACCACTCCAAACATGGAATCAACAACGTCAATTACCTGTTCAAAGGATTTGATTTCGTCATATTCTTTTCCCATTTTCTTTCTAACTCTTCCCACCTCTATTGCCGCCAGGGATTCAATTGCTGCCAGATTAATTTGATTGGCTGTCTCTACACCACTTATCGCAATTGTATGGAAAAACCACATTGCATCATGTGTGATCCAGCATTTGTTTATTAATTCCTTTATTTCCTTTTTGTCTAAGTTTTCCAATCTATCCATAATTGGCTCCTTTAAAATGAAGTCCTGAACCATCAGAATTATCATCATAGCTTTTGTAAAACACTTCACTATTTGACTTCACATATTCAGTTGCATCATTGTGTACCGTAATCGCATCACTAAGGTAATTCTCATATTCATCTTTTGATAAACCTGGAAAGCGTCTTTTCATGGCATAAATTGCTTTTGACTCACTTTTCCCGTAGCTGTCATAGTCTATAAGACGTTGTGCAGTTTCTAAAGCAATTCTTTGAATTTTGATTTTATCTGATTTTTTCATCTTTTAGTAAGCGAACCTTGAAAATCTGCGGTATTATCCGCAGGATTTTGTTGTTTGGAATTTTTATGATAAAATTTGAAGTGACTCCAGCTTTCTTTTTTTATGTTGAGAATTTTTTCAATCGCTGTGCGAAAACCATACCGGTCATAATAAGCGATTCAGGATCAAGATAATGCTCGGCCTGTCTTTGAAATAGTACAGAACAGGTGGCAGGAAAGTCATCATCACTGTCATTAAAAAGCAGCAGTAATTCAATTTGCGGCAAACCCTTGAATTCCATTGCAAAATCATAGGATAAATCCATGCTGCAGGGTTTGCCTCCTAATTTTTGGGATGCATCCAATAAAACATTCATCCGGCCCGAAAATTTCTTAACAATGGGCTTTTCAGTTTCACTGGTAAAAACACTAAGGTTTGCAGACTGAGATAGTTTGTGAAGATCTTTAAGTGCCGCCCACTCCCTGTTCATATTGGGTGCTTCAGGGCATAACAACAGATATTTAAATAGTATCACGCAAACCATGTAATTAGGCTGGCGACCAGATGCATCTGTAACTCCTTTATCAGAAACAATATACTCTTTGTCCAGAAAAGGTATTATGGCCTCATTGTTCCGAAATTCGATGCCAAGTGTGTTACTTATGGAAGAAAAATCAAGCCCAGAGACTTGACTACAATAATCGTCGTAATGGGTTTCAAAAATATTTGTTTCCATTTTTATCTGAGTTCCAGTATTTCCGTTATTAAAACTAATAATGATAGTTTCTTGTGTTATTCATATGTCACCACTGTATTTTTACAGACATTATTCTTGGACTCTGAAAATCTGCGGTTTTTTTGCCTCAGTATTTTACTTGATGGAGTTAAGAAAGGTGACCCTATAATTTCCATGGCGCAGAATCAGGCTATATAATCCCTCTTTCCTGGGCTATTTTCATATATTGTTCAGCTGTATTGGTTGGAATGACGTCATTTTCAGAGCCTTTTTTTCTCACAAGCGATGCGACATTAAATTCACATCTTGTAACACAAAGGCCGCACCCGATACATCTTGACATGCTGACAAACGCCGATTCATCTTTAAAAGTTATAGCACTCATCTGGCAAATGTCTTCACATTCTTTGCAGCCGGTACAGTCATCTTGACTGACACTAGCATAAAAATTGGAGCACGCAACTTTGGCAGGTTCATCCATTTCATTAAGGTTTTTCAGTACAAGGCAGCAGCAGCCGCAACACATGCAGATAACATTAGGCTTTTGAGAATTTGAGGGTTGAAGTACAAGACCTGCCTCAATGCCTGTGTTCAGAATTTCCAGGGCTTCTTTTTGTGAAATAGAACGTCCAATATTGTTTTGTTCATAAAAGAATGCATTGCCTCCTAATATCAGGCATGTCTCCAAGGGCTTGTCACATCCGTGTCCGGCCATACCCTGTTCTTTTCTGCATATACAGGGCGCAACTACAATTTTTGACTGAGCTTTTATGATACTTTCCGCTTCTTCATAGGACATAACGTTCATTTCAACGGAAATACTTTTTGATACAGGAATGACCCTCAATTGCTGTGTTTTTTGTTTTGCCCAGCTTTTTGCCCATATTTGCGGAATATATTCATTTACATCATGAATCAATTTTTCATCAAGGTTGTTAACATGATATTCCCATATACCAATAATAAAGCCAGCGGCCATGTATTTATTCTGGCCTTTGCCTGAACGGGCAATGAGACCTTTTTGGGACATGCTGTAAAAAAGCTTTTCAATATCTGATTCATTTTTGCCAAGTTGTTTTGCAATGGCCTCAGCAGTCTCCGGAAAAACCGTAAGGGCCAATGCGGCGTTTGCTTCTTCCGGTGTAAACAAGCGTTTTAATATCCTGAGCTCGACCCCTGATTCTGTGGTGGGAAAACTTGCAGGAAGTTTGTCAAGGTGATTTGCCAGTCGTTTATACACATCTGTCATTTTTCCCTCCATCTGGAAGTTATCAAATAAATCTGTTTTTCAGATTTTTAACCAATGTTTAAATTAATTTATCAGTCTGAAAAATTTTTTCCATCACCCATTTGGGGGGTTTTAATAATTCCTTCTTGTTTTTTTATATTCGATCGAATAATAAAATCGATATAACTATTAAGGTAAAAACGCCCTATGTATATAAAAAACTATTCTGAATTTCAATGTATCATACCACCATTTATTCACTCATCATCGGATGCTGATAATCGTGGATCAAAGATCTGGTCCGCTTCATTCAGGTTGGATCAGGATGTGCGTCATCTGTTTCCCTATATCAATGCGACATTGGATGACGCAGTCTATTACGAAAACCCAGAGCATATAAGGCTTTTGTTTGATGGATATCGCTGCTTTTTATATCCTGATTTAACTGTGGCGCATTTTTTTGAGAGTAAAAAGGCGGCAAAGAGTTTTATTGTCGGTTTCATCGATTTTCTAAACGATATTCACAATCAAAAAGAAAATATCAGGCCAAATTACGATCAAATAAAACAAATACCGATTATAGATATATTAAGAATTCTCCCAAAAACAAATTGTAAAGAATGCGGTTATTTATCCTGCATGGCATTTGCCGCTGCGATTATGAAAGGAACTGAGGCGGCAAACAAATGCCCCAGCCTGGCTTCACCAATTAGCGAAAATGCAGTCTATCCCATTTTTGACAACCAGGGTAACATTGTAAATTCAGTTTCTTTACAGATCAATACATCTAAGCTGAAAAATCGAATCCAGGAACAACATGAACTCATCCTTATGCTGGAAGCATCCCTTTTTGCAAACAAGGAAAATGAAAAGCAGGAAGACTCCCACCAGGTAGCAGAAAAAAATGATTTCGGCCTCACAAACAGAGAGATTGAAGTGCTCAAGTTAATCTCAGAAGGATATACCAATAATGAAATATCCAGTTTTTTATTTATCAGTCCCCATACCGTTAAGAGCCATATGATCAATATTTTTAACAAACTAAGTGTAAACGATAGAACACAGGCAGCGGTTTTAGCCACACGAAATGAAATTCTTTAATCGAGCACAGAAAATCGGGCTTGCGGTTAGACTTGTAACTCCTGAAGATATATTAATGTTAAAATCTTAGGTTCCATTAAACTTTTAATGGAACCATAATATATCTTTTTTCACATTTTCCCAATATCTTTTTTATCTATATCCAATCTTCAACAGTGATCTGAACATCGCAGTAGACATCTCCCTTAGCCAAACAGAGATTACATTTTTCATTTACATTCAAACCCATAGCTTCATAGAACCCTTCTCGGCAAGAGAAGCATCCGTAGTCATAAATATCTTCAACCTTTGCTTTTCTAACACTGTCATAAGCGCCGCATTTCCTCACAATTCCTACTACAGATGAAGGTGAAGTAATATCAATCTTGATATCAAAATCGCTATGCGCATGAAATAAGTCCAGAGCCGCTTGCATAACTTTCTGAAATGTTGAGATATCTGAAATCCTTGTCAGCTCAAATGCATTTAATAATCGATGCATACCACTGTTATATACAGCTTTCGCTATTGTTTTATTTTGTTCATTACCAATTTTGGGACCTAATAGCGAAAACATACTATATTGCCATCTACCATCATGAGATTGCCAATTTTTCTTTAAAATCTCTTTTTGTGTTTCTTGAGAAATTTCATTAAGCGAAATGAGTTCATTCATTGTAATACTCCTCTTGTTTCTTCTTTGTTTTAATTTTTACACATGATTGTATGGATTATTCATGCTTCAATCAATTTAATCAGGGGCTTGTGAAATGAACCAGCGCCAGGTTCAAACGATAATTATCCTTGACTCATGTCAACTGAACTGACAGGTTATACAGTTTTCTATTCCCTTTTCCCGAATATTACCCTCAAGTTTGGGAAAAACATTGGTGTCCTTTTCCGATATTTTATATAGTCTACACCCAATCTCTTTTCGAGTTCTGGTTCCTCAATCGATTTGAGTTCCCAAAAATTGATGTGAATAAAAAGTGGTGTGAATACAAAAAGAAGAGAGAGAGATCCAAAAAACACACCAAAACCAAAGAGTAGGGAAAACACACCTGTAAGCATTGGATTCCGTGTATAAGCGTATGGCCCTGTAGTAACTAATTGAGGCGGGGGATTGAACGGGACTGGCGTGCCTTTTACGATAATAAAGTTTTGAACAGACCATCCTATTAAAAATATTGCGAGTAAAAAAATCGGGGAAGATAAAATGATATTTACAGGCTTTGGAAATATATTGGTAAGACCTATTAATTTGTCAATATACAAAGCTATGACAACAAACCCAAGTATTAATAAACCATAGATGATTGCCCCTATTGGTGTAAAAAATCTGCGGACATTCCTACTGCCTGTTGCAACTTTATACAAAGTATCAATCCATACGGTCTTAAGGCTCATTTTTCTGATCCCGCTTATACTTAATAATTGTGTTGTATAACGCCCGACTCAGCTGACCCAAAAGCCGACGAAAAACTTACAAATTTATAAAATAGTGCCCGGCCTTTGGGGTCAGCTGGAGCCGAATGTTATGTGATTGCGTCCATTGTGTTTTTGCTATTTAATTACCCTAAATAATACAAACGATGGAATTAACATTTCACTTTTTATTTTACGATAGCCCGCTTTTTTAAGCTGATCATGTATTTGCTTTGGACAAGGTAGAGGGCCGTAACCATCTGTCATTGACGTCCATAAATTCATAAGACTCAGTGATGGATCCTTACCCTTGCACATACTTGTTAATATTAATTCGCCACCAGGCTTTAAATGTTTCCCAAGGTCTTTTAAAAGATCAATCCTTTCATCAACCGGGAAATAATAAATAAGATTATAAAATGTAACTAGGTCAAAATCTGATTTGCATTCATATTTACGAATATCTGTATTTTCAATCGCGACACGATCTTCAAAGCTCCAGGCTTTAATATTTTCCCTTGCGAATTCTGCAACACTCTGCTGAACTTCCAATCCAACCGCAGTTAATAAGGGATTCAGTTCACAGGCACGTTTTATATAGATTCCGGAGCCACAACCGACCTCCAGTAATCGATAGGAGTTATTTTTTGGTATAAGATTATCAACAACATCAAGCAGAACAGGCTCAAGTGTTCGGGAGGATCTGGCAACTAATTCTCCATAAGCTTCACTATATTCAAATTGCATTTTTTTTTTAAGCATTGACGGTGTATTAATAATAAAATTATAAAAAACCTCAGTCCGCACCTGTAAAAAAGCCAGCCAGGTATCATTGGCTGGCTTTATTAGTTCTTTAGAGAGTTTTCCTTTGATAGAATATCCATTGGTGCTTTTTTTAAGTTCACCAAGACTGACACCTAAATCGAGCCATGCCCTGAGTCCTTCCGGATTGAAATCCGATTTGAAAAACTTTTGAATTTCCTCAAATGTAGCAGGCCCGGATTCCATGATATCATATATACCTTCAGAAATTGCTGTTAAGACAAAACCTGTACGACAGGTCTCTTTAGTTAACTTGCCAATACGGAGCATCAGCATCAAAGGTGTGTTTGAAAAGAATTTAATTAATGATTTTATTGCCATATGAATTCCTTAATAAAAAAAGTTGACTTGAAGTTCATAAATAATAAACACATAACGCGGTGCTGACTTCGTCAAGCGTCAGCGCGTCCGTGTGCATGCGATGGTTAAACAATTTTGTTTTCCGCCCTTCCTTTTCGGTACGCCATAGTGAGCATGAAGCGGCACAGGAGTTGTTTCCAACCGGATAACTCGTGCGCTTTGGACGCTAAGCTTCGGCCGCACTTGTAACATGCTGTAGCGTACCATGAAAAAGGTGTGCCGCAATCGGGGCATGACCAACGCTTTTTCTGTACATCGAGCCAGTGGTCAACGCCTTCAAGTTTAATATTCTTCAGGCTGGCAGCAGCTCCATGGAGATGGGGGAGGAGCTTCGCCACTGTTTGCCGGGTCTTATAACTTTTGCATGGGTAATCGGCGCAGTCGATGCAGTGCTCGATGCCTTTTTCTCTCGCGCAACGACGAAGACCGCATGCCTTACAACCAGCGTATATGTTGTCTGACTTACAGCCACCGCAAGAGAGTTCCTCCTTTGGCACGCCTCCGAGACAGGCGACAAACTCATCAGCGCGACCTGTTTTGCTGTACATAGCTATAGAACACGCACCGCAATAGCTTCCGCAGTATGTATCAGGATTGAATATATTCATTTTTCTCACCTTAGTACTTAGGCTCATTTTCAGCCATTTTGGGTTTACCATTCACTCTGTTTAACATGAAAAATAACCGGTGAAATCCGGTTCATTTTCTTTTGTTATTCCCGTATCAAGAATGCAAATAGCCACATCATCAGTTAGTGAAGGCTGCATTCGTTCCAAGGCATCTTTTCCCCATTCAGCTTGTTCCTTTGGTGACATTTGAATAAAAAATTCTGGAGTGTCTTTTGCTTTCCTTAGTTCAGCGATGCAATTTAACAACTCCACAGAACGCCTCATTTGTTTAGCAGTTCCTTTTGCTATCAAAACTGTTCGATCCGGGAATGGGCCACAAATCATGAGGGGTTGTCGGTCTGTATACTTTTAGTTCGGTGCTCTTATTTTAAAACGTTGTATGTATCGTCCACAAAAATCACTTTTTCTTTAAAATACCAACACCCTTCAACTTTTACTAATTTGTCTTCATATCGACCAGCTGTTATTATCACTTGATTGGTATCTTTTATCGCTGTATCAACGTCAAGATAAGAAAATGCGGTGGCTTCATTTCCACAAACTTCAATCATCGGACAAGTGATTTTATGCCGCAGATATTTCATGGAGGATTGAATAACCTGGGTATAATTGATAAACCATTTTCGTATCGCATCATGCCCAGAATAAATCCCGTCTTTTTCCCATTTAATAATTAAATTAGCATTTGGATGGAAGACACTAATAATTTTGTCAATATAGCCTTGGTCTACTGCATGGCAACAACGGTATAGAACTTGCTCAATTTCTATTATATCTTTATGCATGATTAAAAATCCTATTATTTTTATCGATTATCTTTGAAGCATATAATTTTCGAATTTCGGTCTATCTTTTCAGAAATACCCATTTGTTTGGACATACCATTAAACATATTACCCATTTGGCCTTTCATGGAGCCCATCATTTTTGATACTTCAGTTAATTCCATTAACTTCTCTAAGGACTTCCTTGAAGAAGCGTCATCGGCTATAGCTACAGTTCCGCTTGCAAAAATAATTGTGAAGAATAATACTGTAATAAATTTCATTTTTTCTCCTGTTTAAATGAAGTAATAATCACAAACCTAACGCCCCGCTTCACCGGGCGCAAAATGCGGAGCGAGGAACGAACGTAACGTTTTGAGGTCCGTGTGCAAGCGGTTGTTATATGATTTTAAACAATCAATGCTTCACATTTAGCCCTTATATTATTAGGCAAAATGCAACTTTTCCGTTTCATTCGATCAAGATGAACCCCTAATAATTCTGATGTTGAAACTTCCTTCTCTGTCTCTGCATTGTACATTATATGAAGAAAGCGAAGGGTTTTGTCTTTTACTTCCAAAATTTTGGATTTTATTACAAGCAAATCTCCTGCTATAATTTCAGATTTATACTTTGTAATTTGTTCTAAAGCTGCCATTCCTCTTTGATTATCGTGCATGTATTTGTTAGTAATTCCGACAGCTGAAAATAAATGCCACGTTGCTTCATCAAATTTTGAAGTGTACCACTGCACATTCATATGATCCATGTGATCTATTTGATTTGGGTAAACTACGCCTCTATATGTTTCAATCATAGATCCTTCTCCTATTGCTTGCACATAAAAAGCAAATACGCTTCTCTAAGAAGCTCCAGTTAGCAGCGTTGTGACCGTATCTGTCACAACCCCTGTTATAACGGTCTCATAACCAAAAAAAGGAGGCCGCTATGACCGAATTTACAATCACTGAGGATTTTCCAAAATCTGAAATCGAATTTGATCTCCGTTTTTCAAAGCCAGAAGCCTGTTTAGACTATCTGTTCAAACAAAAATGGCCCGATGGTTTTGTTTGTAGAAAATGTGGTCATCAACACTGTTGGTTCAGTTCGAGAAAATTGTACATCTGCACACAATGCGAACATCAACACTCGCTAACGGCCGGCACGATTATGGACAGTTCAAAAAAGCCTATCATCTATTGGTTCAAGGCCATGTGGTGGTTCACTACCCGAAGATCCGGTGTTAATGCGGTGAACCTTAAAGAACTGCTGGGCTTAGGCAGTTATGGCACGGCCTGGACCTGGCTTCAGAAGCTCCGGCGTTGCACGATTTAATCGCCGTAAATCAAAGAATATCGGGAAAAAGTTTATGAGGATCGTCCAACAGGTAGTTCGATCAAGAAAGATCACTTGGCCGTCTATCCAGTGGGACATGGATCCCATATGTTATGCATACCATCGTTCCTATCTCCCATCCGGATTGATGCTTCCAGAGTTGAGTTCCTCTCAGGCATCCCGATCTAAGGCAAAAGCCAAGGGCTTCATTGTTAATCAAGCTTCGCACAAAACCATTACTGGTAATGCACGTCGAAATAGAAAACTGCTGGTAATACAGCAGGTTGGGTAAAGCCCAACATTGTTAAAAGCGACTTCTTGTCGCGCCCGCAGTATGTTGCTTGTTGAGTTTTCATTTAAAAATGGGTGAACCTTAAATTTAATCCTTTTTTTGTACTTACTTGCGGATATAGCCCAAGATTTCATCTGCTGCCTTTACATGTGCTAATTTTTCCTCTTGACTGAACAAGACTTTGTATTTTTCTGCCTGTTCTTTAATTTTTGAATCATTTATCAGCTTATGGACATGCTTATATAAAATGCTCGGTGTCATTTTTTTAATGGTCATTAGACGACCGATTCCCATTTCTTCCACTTTTTGGGCAATCAAATACTGCTCAAATTGATGGGGAAGCAAAAGCATAGGCACACCGCAGCAGACGGCTTCGTTAACACTATTCATTCCAGCATGAGTAATGAATAAATCTACCTGTTTTAAAAGAATTTGCTGAGGGACAGATCGCTTAATAATAAAGTTATGGGGATAGTCAGAAAAATCAATTGGATCTATCTGAAAACCTATTGATATTACAACAATGTATTCGCTTTCACGAAAAGCTCTAATACACATATCATAAAAAGAAGGATTGTTATTATGTAACGTACCCAAAGAAATATACACGACCTTTCTATTTGCCAATCTGCCAAACGGGAAATTCGATGGTTTTTTTTTAAAAAAAAGCGACGGTCCAACAAATACAAAGTCTTTTTTTGATTGAAAGCTGTCCGGCGCCATATGCCTGGAGGTATAAACGATATTTAAGCTCTCTCTGTTGATCATTGTATCTGCCAAAGACAAATTGATATTATATTTTTGCTTAAGTATTTTTTTTGGGCTGTTTGTTTTCAGTTCGTTTTTGATTTTATAAAAACCAACCTTTGCCAAGAGTAAGGCCGTTTGTTTTGAAAATGTAAATGATGATTTTGTAACTGGAAAAGAATGCATTAAATTTACTGAAGGACACCCCAAGATTACCGCCATTTGCTTTCCCCAGGTGCACAGGGAATCATGCACAATATAGTCAGGGTCCTCTTTGCGAATGGCCTCAAGATTATGCTCCAGTTTATCAACTGCCATTTCAACACTTAATTCAATTGCTTTTGATAAATCATCATTTTCTATTTTAAATGTATTAACCACACCCTTATAAGGGCGGAACTCTGCTCCGGTTTGCTCAATTTTATTTCTGAATTCTTCAGTGCAGTAATAGATAATCTTTTGCCCACGGTTTACCAGTTCCGACACTGTGCCAAGTAAGGAATTGATACATCCATGTGTCGGAAAATTTAAAAATATTGCCTTACCCACTACAAACCTCACACTTTGTTATAAAAAATTAAACAATCACGTTGGAGCGCTGCAACAGCGTGAACGGCAGCATCACCCGCCAGCCCGGAGCGAAGCAGGGGGGATGGTCGGGTGAATGCACTTGTTGTGTGCCGGGTAGCCTGACGAAAATTTAAATGGTAGCTTCTACCATATTCCCGGGAATAATCGATATTTTACCTTTGCAGCATAGTCCGTATAACCAGGTAATTCCCTTATAAGGGTAGTATCCTCCAGAAAGGTTCGAATTATAAAAAGAC
>JAUWOS010000056.1 GCA_030611985.1 Desulfobacterales bacterium
AAGATATACTGAGAAACTGTAAACAAAAAAGAAAACGTAAAACCAGTCTTGAATTGATTGCTGGAAAAGTTTTTTATATGGAAAGTTTCGATCAAAACAATCTGGTATTATTAGACATCTCAAATTAGCTTGATGCATATGGGCAGTTGGGTGACTGGCTGTCCTACCTTGATGGAAGCGGCCTTGTTATATTACCGATTCTCCCGTGAACGGTTACTTTTTTCATTTATGCATCACAACTTCAGACCAAAATCTATGCACCTGAATAAGGAAATTATTTCATCCCCGTTCCTGAAAAAAAAGAACACATTATCTGTTGATCTTGATGGCACTTTGCTACATTCTGAGCCTGAAGTTATTCCAGTCAGGGGCAAGTCCGGCTTCCGCTATCTATCTGAACGCGCAGCGCAACTTTTGATCAAAATCAGCAGGATAATGCCGGTTGTGATAGCTACCGGTCGTAATGCTTTAAGTGTTAAAAAACTGACAGTTCAGCTACCGGATGTTCGTTTTGGAGGTTTTGTTCTGGAAAACGGTTTTGTTGTTAAAAGATCTCTTGATAGTGAATCCAGACTTGAAAACAAGTGGGATTTCATGATTGATTTATTGCCGGATTGGGAGCGTTTGCCTGGATATGAGAATTGTATCGGTCTTATTCCGCCTGAAAACCGGAAAAACCCTGGAAACATTGTGCGTCAAATTCTTCAAGAGACCGGCAAAACCGGATATGTGCATTCAGAGCCTCGCAAAATATTTATTTATCCGGGAACTCCAAATAAAATGTCCGGGCTTCACCGGCTTCGAGTCCACCCCTATGCTACCATGGGTAATGATCTGAATGACCTGCAAATGATGAAAGACAGTTCTTGCCCTGTCACTTTAAGCGCCGCCTGTATTCCAATAAAGAACATCGTAAAAGAAAAAAATGGATACTGCTCGGCTTTATCATCCCACGCAGCGACTGAAGATATGCTGGCCTGGATATATCGCAAACTGTAAGCGTTCACAGGCACTGCATATGCACGTTTTCAGGGCAACCAACATAGTCAACACTATAGTTGATTGTCCTGAAAACGCACATCTACAGCACCTGTAAAAGCTTACATGTTGGAAGGAAATTATGTAAGCGTTCACAGGCACTGTAGATGCTTACATGTTGGGAAGCGGTCTTGTTTACTACCAGTTCTCCACGTGAACGGTTACCGGATATGTTTGTCGAATTGCAAATAGATGATTAACTTTATCACTGATAATACAAGAGAATTTCCCGCCGCCGCTTATTTTCCCGAAGCTTCAAAGAAATGTATCAGTAAATACAGCGGGGCTGTAAATGCGCTCAGAGCCAATGGCACTCGCCCTGTGCCGGAGCGTATTGAAGCGCTCGCAAAACTATGCTGTGAAAAGTATCATAGAGAGGATTATTATAGAGAGAATCTGGATCTTGCATTTGCCGCAACTGAGCGTGTAAAACTTCCCAATGCTCCGGAAAATGCGAATTTCGATTCCGGATGGTCCCGATTAACTGATAGTGATGTTAATTCCGCACTCGCAAAAATCCCTAAAAATGAGCAATGGATTAAAAATGTTGTGAATAGAACGGCAGCAAGGTATAATTTATCATTAACCAATGACCTGATAACTGATGCAGAAATGCTGCTTAAATTTCTGAGCCGGGAGGTATCATATTGGGAAGCGGATAGTTTGCCGCTGGATGCCATGATGGATTTAAAAAATCGTTATGATTGGACATTTACTTCTGATGCCTGGTCCCTTCGTGAGCAGTTAAGAAGAGAGGCGACGGTTGTTCGTAATGCCTGGACGAAACTGTTGCAACTGGCTGAAAAAACGCCGCTGCTTGTTATTCTTAACGAAAAAACACCCACTGATTATTTGACCGCTGCGCTACCTTGCGGCGTTTCTCTTTTTAACCCGGATAGCTATGAAAATGAGGCTGGAATTCTTCTGTATACAGGACTGAAAATTTCATCATCGGAACATCGTGACCCGATTAAAAACACTTCCGAAGGAGAGGGCATTAAACAAGCCATGGCGCAGGCAATCAAATCGGGCAGATGTCCGCTGCTTTGTGATTTTTCAAGACGCCGTTTCTCCCGTTCATTCCTGCGCATTGTTCGGTTTGCCAAACAAGAAGGGTGGGGCATTAAACCATTGGGAAAGCTTCTTGATTTAGATGCAGTCAAGATGCCTGAGGCAAAATCAGCCAGGGGCTTTGCTCCCATAATCGGCAGTCCGTGTCTAATTTTGTTTGATCCCTGGCCCATCTCTGATTCGCAAATTATTGCAAGGTTGCACCTGAAAATGCAAAAAGCTTTTTGCCACGTTCCACAGACCAAACCATGGCAGGATGATCGGATCGGCGCCAGAACTGAAATGGAAGCTAACAAAAACGGCAATTACCGTGTATCTTCCAAAGCCTGGATTGTACCGGTACTCGGTGGTTGGATGAAGGTTGACGAACTATTTAAAAGTCGTCTGGCAAGGTTTTTAACATACCCGAATAATTTCATTCTGAAAAGTCAACCGGAGTCATATAATTGATATTACAAGGATTAAATTTTGAGCATGACGCAAAGACCGTGAGAAACAGTCATTTATGTCCGGGCGACAGGAAGCCGGCTTTTGTATTTGACCTTGATGGCATCATAAATCACACAACATCTGTGCAGGACGGTCTCCTTATTCGTGGCAGAACAAAGGATTCATTGATAGATCCTCGAACCATTGAATATCTGGTAGAATTATCCGGATATATAGATCTTTTTGTGGCCACGGGGAGATCTCAATCAACTGCAATTGATTTCAAAAAACATTTTACCGATGCCGGCTTGCAGATTTCCGGCTGGATTTTTGAACATGGCGCAGTTGTGGCCGGATGTCCAAAATGGACAGAGACAGTTTTGGGTGTGATTAATCTCAACGTCATTCACCGCCAGGCTAAAAAGATCGTTCAGGAACATGGTCTGCCCATTGATGTGGAGTGTTACAGACATGATCATAAGGGCTTTCTTCTCTACTCCGCCAATAGTCCTCTGGCGGCCGAGCATTTACTTTCATGTCTGTCAAATGTTCTTGGCAAACACTTTCGCACTATTGTCGGCAGTCGCAAGATTGCCATTATCCCGAAACTTGGCGATAAGTTTACGGCGTTTCAAGCTAACTTCGGCACGGATTATTTTATCGCCTTTGCTGCCGGCGATGCCACTGATGATCTGACATTATTACAGCATGCCGCTTTTCCTCTTACCTTAGCCGGCGCTTCTCATCTTGTCCAAAAGTATATAAATAAACGCGGCGGTTTTCTCTCTGAAAAATCAGGGCATGAAGGCATAGCAGAAATTCTTGAAATTACTCTTGACCGAGCTGCAAAAAATATATCCGGTCTGTCAGCGCCGGGACATCGTCTTCCATACGAAGAAATAGAGACTTTTCGACCGTCCAGATGCGCTTATCTTGATAACCTTTTTATAAATTCAGCTTATCCGAAGGAAAAACCGGATATTATTTATGCCCGAAAGCTATGCGCTCGCCTTGATCTTGGAAAAAAGCTTGTTCTTGAGATAAGGATGCGTGACTGGGGAGGAGAAGTAAAACCGCTTCGCAGCTTGCTTAAGGTTCTGGTGCCGCTCATTCCTTATGCCAAATGGCGTCTTGTTTTCCGCCCGGAACGACTCGGTGTTAATAATTTGAAAAATTTTCAAGCCGTTGCCGATAAGTTGCAAGAATTTATGGAAATGCCGGACGGCGGTTCGCGTTTTACATGCCCCGGAGTGCCCGGCACACCGGATAATCCTGAAAATTCCACAGCAACACTTTTAATGTACGATCATCCGGATGACATGGCGCCCTGGTATGACCATGCAGCAACACGGTTGATAATCAGTTATCCCGAGAGAATACGAACGTGGTTTATCAATCCAATGTTTCTAAAAATTGCCGATGTCTTTGACGCTGCAAATATAGTAAAAAAAAGCTCCTCGCCTGTTCAGTTAGCTGGTTCAAATACTATGATGGCTGCCAATGTGATCAGCGGTCTGGATATTCAAATTGCCGTGCAGGGATTTTATCGGTTATCGGATTTTCTGGATACTCTGATTATTGCCCCGCGTGTGGTAACAAATACCAGACGCAATCAAATGATTCATGACGCTTTGCAAGCCATTGGTGAAGAAATGATCTTTTTTTCCAAATTGCAAAAGCATGATAAACCGCGTGTTTTGTTTGTTGATACATATGGTGATTTATGCAGGCTTTATGCAAATTGCCGGATAACATATTTAGGGGGTGGATTTGATGCGAGAAAACGCGGCTTTGATCCCATGGAGTCACTCACGGCAAAAGTACCGGTTATTCTGGGACCTGTTTATGACTTTAATCGAATTGCCGTGGACTCATTAAAGAACACCGGCTGGATAAATGTCCTCAACAAAAAAACATCCGCTCCGGATGATTTTGTTGACACGGCAAAAAGAATCCTATCATTTCCTCCGGAATTAAATACACTAAAACAGTTTACAGAGGAACGTAGCCTTGACCCGCTTCGGGCAGCAATTGAAGTGTTGACCGATCTATGCGCGAGTTTCAATCGTTCTGTACTTAATACTTAATTTAAGATTTAAGATTTAAGATTTAAGATTGGTGGTACGCCTTCGGCGTGCTAATTGATAAACCAAAGTTTTTTCAAGATTATCCTCTTATATATTAATGTTTTAAAGAGTCATAAACATATAAAAATGGTAGCATTCCCTGAACTTAAATCTTAAATCTTAAATCTTATATACCATACGCCTTCTGTGATTAATTCAAATAATTACAAAATGTTAAGTCATTTGGGAAACTTTTATTAATACTTAATACTTAATACTTAATATACCCATTATGATTGCAGCCAGTCTTCAAGACGATGAAGGCCCTCTTCTGTGGAAACTTTTGAAATATAGCCAAGATCTCTTTTGGCGGCGCTTATATCGAACCAGTGTGCCGTAGCAAGTTCATCGGCGGCAAAACGCGTCATTGGCGGCTCACCAGTTATATTAAATATTTTATATAAAAATTCGGCTGCAACTCCGATCAGCCATGCCGTTCTTCGAGATATTGAATATTTTACGATAGGAAGCCTCGCTGCTTTTAAGATATTATTTATCATATCCCATAAAAAAACAGGCTCGTCCTGACTTATAAAATAGATATTTCCCGAAAGTTTATGATTTTCCTTCAATTTATCTGCGGCCAGAATATGGGCATAAGCAGCATTGTTTATATAAGTTGTATCTACAAGGTTCTTGCCGTTTCCTATCCTTATAAGCATTTT
Organism: Desulfobacterales bacterium; assembly: GCA_030611985.1. Classification (GTDB taxonomy): domain Bacteria; phylum Desulfobacterota; class Desulfobacteria; order Desulfobacterales; family ETH-SRB1; genus DAOVDN01. Next base: position 5,330 of record JAUWOS010000056.1, read on the forward strand.
TGCCTTCTTGATAATCATTGGCACAATATGGTTGTCTTCAGGTCCCCATATCAGATGCGGCCTCAGTGTAATTGTCATTAAACCGTCTTTTGCAGCTTTTACAACATATTTTTCGGCCATAGCCTTGGTTTTCGGATAATGAGCATAGAAACTGTCAGAATAAGGGAGAGATTCATTCACGCCCTCCATATCAGTTCCATTAAAAACAACACTGGGCGAGCTAGTGTAAATAAGTCTTAAAACTTTATGCTTTTTACAGGCGGAAATAACGTTTTGTGTTCCAATAACATTAGTTTTATAATAGTCGGAATAACTCCCGTAAACTCCTGATTTGGCTGCAACATGAAAAACAATATCCATGTTCCTGCACGCTCTTTCAACAGCGATCTTGTTGCTGATATCACCCTGAATCTGCTCTACTCCAATGGGCGTAAGTTTTCGATAAAAACTGCGGGAAAAACTGCTGACATGATTGCCTCTTTCTGCAAGCAGTTTAACTATAGCGCTGCCCAAAAACCCCCCGCCTCCTGTAACCAGAACCTTCTGAGTCTTTCTTTTTGTCATGTGTTTTCTCCCATGAAGGTTTCCCTCGTTCGTAAGCGTTCACAGGTGCTGCATATGCACGTTTTCAGGGCAACCAACATAGCAACACTATAATTACCCTGAAAACGCACATCTACAGCACCTGTAAAAGCTTACATGTTGGGAAGTAGCCTTGCTGTACTACCGGTTCTCCCCGTGAACAGTTACCCATTCTTTTTAACGCGCAAAAGACCGGGACTGTTGTGCAAGTACATAAGAGGTGAGGAATATCCTGAATCCAGAAAATAAGTTTCAAGTCTGTCAAAAAGAACCGGTTGATCCGGCCAGGTGTAAAGTTTTTCACGCCGTTTTAGTTCTTTCCATACCTGCCGAGTATCTGCTTTTTCTCTGAATATATCTTCTTTTACCTGATCGCAAAGAAACATCTCGCAAACAATCGGTTTAACGTGCCACATACATCCATAATTTCCAAGATAGATACATTTGAATCCGTTATTGGATATTTGAAGCGCTGTCAGCATTGATTCAATTTCCCATTTTTGAGATGCCAGAGCATTGACAACTACATCTGCAAAAAAGGTGATAATTCCTTCACGTGAGCAACAAGCGCTAAGCCGGTTCTTATAACACTTTTGGGTGCATACATTGCCGAAATTCTCAGATAGAAAAAAGTCCACATCATTGCGAAATGAAAGATAGTCTGCAATTGTACCCTCAAGTTCGTGCCTTTCCGAAGAAGAAAGAGACACAAGGCGCTGATGCACCATGGAAAGCGTATCCGACTGCTCTTTTTGGTAAGAATTCATTTTTGATCTATCCGGATATTTTTCCACAGCAACTGCCAGGTCCGGCGCACCCAGCCTGACTGGGAGCAGATCCACAACAAGAGGTGTCTCCATGACCAGGCACATGGTTTTGGGCATGCCCGGACAATGATGAGTGAGGGGAAAGCAATTTCTTGAGTTTGTTGCTGCCGCATGCCTGACACTGCGGATGCTCTTCGGAACCTGCAATTAGAATTTCATTCGACTTTCCACAATCTAAACAAAGATAATCAAATAATGGCATAATTATTCTCCTTAAGGAATGGGAACTTCCCCGTTTCTAATGAATACATTCTCCGTTTGTGCCATGCCCGGCACATGTCTGGTCCAACCTGAATTCAGGAAGTCGACACGACTTAATCAACTCCAGATTTTCACTAACCGAACCTTCCACGGCACGATAAACTTTAATTCCATTGGCATAGAGTTTGCGCAACGCACCGCCGCCGATGCCACCGACGGCTACAGCGTCAACTTTATTCCCTCCCAAGGCGGATAAGGGTTGGCACTGACCGTGAACATGGTCTCTGTCTTCGTTGACGATTACCTCTATCTCATTGTTTCCTGTCTCAACAATGACAAAAAAATTAGCTGATCCAAAATGATTGTATACCGGACTTTCGATACCCATGTCATCCTGAGCGGGAAAAGCAATTTTCATAACCATACTCCTTTTCTCATTTTATTGAAACAAAATAATAGTTCCTGATTTTAGGAACATTAACAAATAGGGTAGTTTCGAGACGCTCCTTGATAAATTGATATGTCGATTAAATCTTGAGCGAGTACTGGGACGTTTAAGCAATCAATATTTCAAGGAGTGTCCCATATGTCCTACTAACCGAACCTTTCACGGCACGATAAACTTTAATTCCATTGGCATAGAGTTTGCTTAACACCGACGGCTACAGCGTAATAATATGATTTAAGTTAATAAAATCAAGGCAATATAACGATATCTAATAGTTGAACGAATAACTAATATTTCGCAAGGATGACAAAATATAACTTACTGTTTTATTTGTTTTTTTACAAACAGAAACTGTATTATGTTGATTGGTTGTTAAATTCATTAAGAAAATTCTATTATATCAGTATGTTATTTTTTGGACACACTACCTTTAATTTAGGAGAAAATTGTCCTTGACTTGGGTTCCACTTCAGCTTAAAAAAGAAGTAAGCGTTCACAGGCACTGCATATGCACGTTTTCAGGGCAACCAACATAGCAACACTATATATTACTATGAAAACGCACATCTACAGCGCCTGTGAACGCTTACGTGCTGGGAGATCGCCTTATGCTACCGGTTCTTCCGTGAACGGTTACAGATTAAGTTTAAGAACGTCCCTCACGCAACGTCCCTATCACGATTATTATACTATAATTTTAATGGCTTAGGATTAAAAGTGAAAACCGACTATCGAAGCTGTCATCAGAGTTGATTCGAAGGCTCGGATATATCTTTTTGGATCGCGTGTCGATGACAGTAAAAAAGGAGGGGATATAGATATTTTGATTTTTTCCAAACATCTTACATTTGATGACAAGCTCAAAATAAAAACATTGATATTTGAAAAAATTGAGGAGCAGAAGATCGATATAGTCATCGCTAAAGATGCAATAGACCCTTTCGTCAAAATGATACAGGAACAGGGGGTAGAATTTAAATGAATAAGATTCTTGATTCCTTGAAGCATGAGCTGGCAGAACTGGGAAAAGCAAGAGATATACTTGCATATTCCTATGACAAAGGCATACTGATGGAGATGCGGGAGTAGGATGCAGGAAAAAGCGAATGGCACTTTGTAATGAAGCGGTGTATACGGATTGATGGCAAGCAAGTCTGAGGGGGCTTGGGGCTGGTAACAGCCCCTGGCTACCCGGTTGCTCAACTGTCCAGTTTTAAAAACCATATTATTATATGTATATTTATATTGCTTTTATGCCTCCTCTTTGATATTATTTTCTTATGAAAAAGGTAAGATTTGAGTGGGATGTTAAAAAAGACAAGCAAAATCAGGCGAAACATGGAGTTTCATTTGAATTTGCCCAATATGTCTTTACCGATCCCGACCGTATTATTGCTGAGGATTTAAATCACAGCCAAAAGGAAAAACGCTATTACTGTTTCGGCAAAGTTGGGAATGAAATTATAACAGTTCGTTTTACATATCGTGGCAGCGTTATACGCATTATTGGTGCGGGATATTGGCGCAAAGGAAGGAAAATATATGAAAGCCAAAATTAAATATACTGATGAACCATTGGGTAAACTGCGTGTAGTGGATGATTTTTTGCCTCCTCCTGAAGATTTGTTATTTAAACAGGAAAATGTAAAAATTACTATCACCCTCAGCAAAGATAGCATTGATTTTTTTAAAAATGAAGCAAAAAAGCATAATACGCGGTATCAGAAAATGATCCGTAGTCTTTTAGACTTATATGCTGCTCATCACAAGCAACCGCTCTGAACAAATCAGTACACCCGACCGGAAAAGCCGGGGCGTTTTTCGCATTAACGTCATTTTGTGTAAAACTTTGCATCTGCTAATTTCATTCTGGCTTTTCCGGCTGGTGACTTCCACGTTAGCCCCTCAACAGACCCTCAACAGACTCAGCGGATATTAATAAAATTCATGAAGGATACAAATGTTTGAACAAACCTTTAAAAACATAGATGACATACTGCACAAAGACGCCGGATGCAGCAGTGAACTCGACTATGTAGAACAAACCTCGTGGGTATTGTTTCTGAAATATCTTGATGACCTTGAAAAAGACAAGCAAACCAAAGCGGATTTATCCGGGAAAGAATATACACCTATAATCTCAAAAGAATACAAATGGGAAAAATGGGCGGTTCCTAAGACCAAAGAGGGCAAACTCGACCACCACAAGGCATTAAGCGGTGATGATTTAAAAGATTTTGTGGATTTAAAGCTCTTTCCATATTTAAAAAAAATCAAAATTTCTGCCGCCGGCCCCGACACCATTGAATATAAAATTGGTGAAATATTCAGCGAACTCAAAAACAAAATCCAAAGTGGATATAATCTTCGTGAAGTTGTAAATCTTATTGATGAACTTCGCTTCCGCTCCCATAAAGAAAAACATGAGATGTCGCATCTTTATGAAGGCAAAATTAAAAACATGGGCAATGCCGGAAGAAATGGAGGTGAATATTACACCCCTCGCCCGCTTATTAAAACCATTGTAAAGGTTGTATCACCGAAAATCGGCAATAAAATTTATGATGGCGCTGTGGGGTCAGCCGGCTTTTTGTGTGAGGCTTTCAACTATCTTAAAAAAAGCAAAAAGCTCGGCACCAAAGATATGAGCGTTTTACAAAAGAGCACTTTTTTTGGTAAAGAGAAAAAGTCGCTGGCTTATATTATCGGCACCATGAACATGATTTTACATGGTATCGAAGCGCCTAATATTGTTCATACCAATACCCTGTCTGAAAACATCAGTGACATACAGGAAAAAGACCGTTATGACGTCATTCTTGCCAATCCTCCTTTTGGCGGCAAGGAACGCAAAGAGGTACAGCAGAATTTCCCTATTAAAACCGGAGAAACCGCTTTCCTTTTTTTGCAGCACTTTATCAAGATTTTAAAAGCCGGTGGCCATGCCGGAGTTGTAATAAAAAACACTTTTTTATCCAATACCGATAACGCTTCTATCTCTTTGAGAAAAACCCTGCTTGAAAGCTGTAATCTGCATACGGTACTGGATATGCCGGGCGGCACCTTTACCGGCGCCGGCGTAAAAACTGTTGTCCTTTTTTTTGAAAAGGGAGCGCCGACAAGAAAGGTCTGGTTTTATCAGCTTAATCTTGACCGCAATCTTGGCAAAACCAATCCACTGAATGAGGATGATCTGGCTGAGTTTGTGAAACTGCAAAAGAAAAAAGAAAATTCTGATAATTCTTGGTCTGTTGATTTTAAAGATGTTGACATGAGTACTTTTGATTTGTCGGTTAAGAATCCAAATGCGCCCGAAGCCCCACAATTACGGCATCCGCAGGAAATTTTGGTAGAGATGAAATCTTTAGATGAAGAGACCAAAAATATTCTGAACTCAATCAAGGAATTATTATGAGTGAAAATAATGATATCAGATGGGTACAACGATTAAGTAATTTCAAGAAGGCATTTCGGCAATTAGAACTTGCTGTAGAGTTGGCAACTGAACAAGATTTATCGGATTTAGAAAAAGAAGGACTTATACAACGATTTGAATACACTCAGGAATTAGCCTGGCAGACATTGAAAGATTTTTTTGAATTTTTAGGGGAAAGCGGTATTTATGGAAGCCGAGATGCCTTTCAACTGGCGGCAAAGAGGGGACTCGTCAATAATGGAGAGGTCTTGATGGCAAGTATCAAAAGCAGAAATAAAACCGTCCACACCTATAACGAAGAGACCGCCAATGAAATATTCCATGAAGTTGTTGATCAATATTATCAAGCTTTTTCAGAGCTGAAAACAACGCTGGAACAGGAACAGGAAACAAGAAAACTATAAATCATGTTTGGATTAGACCCAGATACCATACGCAATATTAAAACCGCTTTTTCCGAACTGCCGCAAATTGAAAAGGTGATTCTATACGGCTCCCGCGCTAAAGGAAACTATAAAAAAGGATCGGATATAGACATTACTTTATTAGGTAAAAATCTGAACTTGCAAACCATTTATCAGTTAGACGACAAACTGGATGAACTCTACCTACCATATACTTTCGATATATCAATATTCAACCAAATTGATAATCTGGATTTGATTGACCATATAAAAAGAGTCGGTAAGGTTTTTTATATAAAGAAGTCTGGATTGCCGCAGGGTTGGGAAGTGAAGAAGCTTAATAATATTTCTGAAAATTTAGATAGCCAAAGAGTTCCTATTACTAAAAGAAATAGGAAAGCAGGGGAAATTCCTTATTATGGAGCTTCTGGAATAGTAGATTATGTCGCTGACTTTATTTTTGATGAGGATTTACTTTGTATTTCAGAAGATGGTGCAAATTTATTAGCACGCACATACCCAATAGCATTTTCGATAAGTGGGAAAACTTGGGTTAATAATCATGCACACATTTTGCGTTTTAAAGAAATGACCACTCAAAAGTTTGTTGAACTGTATTTGAATTCAATAAGACTTGATGATTTTATATCCGGAATGGCACAACCAAAACTAAATCAAACAATGCTTAACAAAATACCTATTCTATTTCCCCCATTAAAAGAACAAAAACGCATTGTCGCCATCCTCGGTAAAGCCTTCACCATCATAGATAAGGCAAAAGCTAATGCCGAGAAAAATCTTGCAAATGCCAAAGAGTTGTTTGAAAGCTATTTGAATGGGATTTTTGCTAATCCAGGGGAGGATTGGAAAGAGAAAAAGCTGGGGGATAATAATTTAGTAGAGATTATTGATGGGGATAGAGGCAAAAATTATCCAACAAAAAAAGATTTTTCAGAAGAAGGCTTTTGCCTATTTATGAATACAAAGAACGTACGTCCCGATGGCTTCGAATTTAATACAACAATGTATATTGATGAAGTTAAAGATAACGCTATGGGGAAGGGTAAATTAAAAAGAAATGATGTTGTTATGACTACTCGCGGAACTATCGGAAATCTGGGGATTTACAATAGGGCTGTTAAATACGACAACATTAGAATTAATTCGGGAATGCTTATATTCCGTCCAAATCAAAAAGAAATTATCTCTGAATATTTATTTGAATTATTTCGTTCAAGCATTGTTAAATCACAAATTAAGAGACACGTTTCAGGTGCAGCTCAACCACAGTTGCCAATCAAAACACTCGTAAGTTTTAGTTTACCTGTTCCAAAATCGATAAAGAAACAACACACCATAGTCAAAACACTTGAATTGCTTTCAGACCAAACTAAAAGTCTTGAAAAAATATATCAGCAGAAAATAGACGATTTGGAGGAACTGAAAAAATCCATTTTGCAGAAAGCGTTTGTGGGAGAATTGTAGGGCATGACAAAATCATTAGATTCAGAAATAAAAAACTATGTAAGCAATCTCCCTTATTGGGCTCAATATATTTGCACAGAATTACTCTCTGGAAAAACTATCTCTGATGAACTATAGCGTTTCCGGTATGACTTGATACTGTTTTTGAGGTAACTCATTGTCCTCTTTTTCAAATAAGTGTTCATCTTCATTCCAATACTTGTTCTCTTGTTGCAACACCTCAGCTATAAGTGCCCGGCATGTTTTCCTCG